>JACMOV010000216.1 GCA_014377845.1 Herminiimonas sp. | reverse complement strand
GGTGGTTCAGGTGGCACGAATTTCGATGCACTCGCCGCGCAGGTGCCACCGGGCCAAAGCTTTTCCAAATCGGAGCTGCTGGACCGCATACGGCAAGCCTTGATTGCCGCTGGACTGGATCCTTCAATCATCGACCGTCTGCTGCCAGTCATCGAGCAGTGGCTGGATGATCCGGCGTCATCGACTGGCTCGCTCGACACGACGCCACCCGTAGATGCAGTCGGCAACAGCCCGCAAGCGTCAGACAACCCCTACCAATATGGGGCCACGACTGACTGGCCGATCCCGAGCCAGACGCCGGCAGCATTGAAGGTCGCCACGGGACCGACCGGAACGGATAGCCCCGGCACCGGCAAGGCCACGGGTGCGAACCGGTTGTCAGCAGAGGCACTCGCCGCCAATCCCGAACTGGTCCCGTATGCGGACGACATTGCCGAGGCGTCGAGGCAAACCGGGATGGATCCCAACATGATCGGCGCCATGGTTCATGCCGAATCTCGCGGGAACCCGGGGACGTCGACTACCAACGGCGATGGGTCGAATGACGTGGGATTGATGCAGATATCGCAGGGCCGGCTTGGTAAAGACAATCTCAGTGCGGACAACCAGGCAACGATCATGGCTGAAAATGGCAAGTCATTCGATCAGCTCGACGTCAGCAATCCGCATGACAACATCATCGCCGGAGCATGGCACCTGAAACATTTCCTCGATCAAAGTGGCGGCAACATAGACCAGGCGCTGGGCTCCTACGTCGGCCGCGATCCGCTGTACATCAGGAATGTCCATACGTTCTGGTCTGAGCTGGACCAGGGCACGCGGATGACGGATGACGCTGGCACACCGATCTGAACCCAGAACCGAGATTGTTCCAAACAAGCAGCAAGCAGCAAGCAGCGTCAGCCCAAGGCTCGCGACGTCGTTATCCATCGTATTCAATGAGGGGGAAACATCATGGCAGGTATTGGCGGCGCTCATTCAACTAGTTCCAACGGCTATTCCCTGGGTATCACCGACGATCCGGTGGCCCAAGTCGTTGGGAATGCAACGGCAAGCGCACACGCGATCCAGCAACTCGCCCATGATTTCAACGTGCCTGCGGAACCGATCGCGGCTGCCGTGAACAAGATCAGTGCCGGTACCCACGCCAGCCCACCGGATGCCAGCGAGATCGAGGCTGGCCAGGAAGACCTGGTGACGGCGCTGACCACGTCGACCGGGGCCAGTCCGCAAACGAACGCCGGACATTGCCATCCTCATGGTTCTGGCAATTCCGATTCGAATGGTGGCGGTGGTGCCGCGGGTGTTCCGGCTGCGTCGCGCGATTCTGGCGCGCCGCCCGGTTCCGGCGCCTCGGACAGTGCAGGAACGCCGGGCAGTGCAGGTTCGACCGGCGGTTCGAACTACGATGCAATCGCTGCCAGCCAGCCCCCGGGACAGGTCGTTTCCAAGACGGAGTTGCTGGATCGCACTCGCCAGGCGTTGATCGCCGCAGGCATGGATCCCGCCATCATCGAACGCGTCCTGGCAAGGATGGAGCAATGGCTCGACAGCCCCGCGCCCAGCACGGGACAACTCGACACAACCGCGCCAGTGGACGCGGCTGGGTCACCGTCCGGCGCCGATGGTGGCGGCAGCGGATCACCAAACGGCGGCTCTGGAGATCGTGGCGCGCCGGTCGGAACCGCCGGCGCCGATGGCCTGTTGGTGCCGACACCAACGCCATCGGCCTTGCGTATGGCGGGCGGGGCGGACGCAACCCCGTCGCCGTCGGGACCGGTACCTGCCGTCAGCAGCCTCGATGATGCCGAAGCGGGCTACGGCAAGACCTGGACCGCGCATCCCATGACGACAGAGGAAATCCAGGCATTCGGCAAAGAGCATGAAGGTGAGCCGGCGACGCAGGCCAATATTGAAAAGTGGGCGAAAGAAATCAGCGGAAAGACGGGCATCCCCGTCGAGCTGCTGATCGCCGACATGGCCAACGAGTCCAGCGGCAATCCGAATGCGGTTGGCGATGTCGGCGCTGAAAACGGCGTTTCATTGGGACTGTTCCAGATCCGCGAAAACTTCATGGACAACAACGGCTGGAGCACCACGTTCCCGTTCAAGATGGACAGCCAAACCTACAAGTCGAATCCGGCCTATCAGATGGCAGCTGGCGGCAGCGTGCTGGCATACCGGATGGAGACCACCGGTGGCGTCAAGCAGGCCTTCGCACAGCATCTGACCGGCAACACCGATACCAGCCCGGCGCGGGTGCAGGAGTACCTCAACAACCTGAACCTGCACATGAACACCTACAGCAGTGGTGGCGACGCGCTCACGGCAGCGGCCTGATCGCCGGCGGGACTGAAGCGACAAACGTAAGGGGGCATAACGGAAATGACGGGCCCGGACGCACTATCTGCGTCCACGTCTGTTAGAGCAGGTTTTGCCAGGCTATTGGCGGCAGCCAGCAGTACGCTACCGACTGCAGGTACCGCAAGTCTTGTCGCTTGCCTTGGCCTGTTCCAGCTGCTGTCGTGCAGTCATGGTGGCGCCGCAGTCTGGGCAGATGCCATCTTCCCTTGGTGCCAGGTCAGGATTCAACGCAGTCCGATGATCGAACACAAAGCAGTCGCCGGTGTAATGCGCGCCACCCACTTCTTCGAAATACTTCAGGATGCCGCCGTCCAGCTGATAAACGCTGTCGAATCCGTTTTCCTGCATATGGATCGCTGCCTTCTCGCAGCGAATGCCGCCGGTGCAAAACGTCACCACCGTCTTGCCGTCGAAGTCCGCACGACGGCGCGCCACGACATCCGGGAATTCGCTGAATTTTTCGATGCGAAGATCCATCGTGTCATCGAAGGTCCCGACATCGACTTCAAACGCATTGCGCGTATCGAGCATGACCACCGGCCGTCCGGCATCGTCGACGCCGGTGTCGAGCCAGCGCTTCAATGTTGCCGGTGATACCGCTGGCGCGCGGCCCAGTTCGGGCTTGATCAGCGGATGACGCATGGTAATGATCTCAGGTTTCAGCTTGACCAGCATGCGCTTGAAGGGCTGCGTGTCGGAGCCGCTTTCCTTGACTTCGATATCGGTGAATCGTGCGTCGCCTCGAAGCCATGCCAGGAAACCGTCGATCGCCGCCCGGCTGCCCGCCAAAAACAGGTTGATCCCTTCCGGGCTGAGCAGGATCGTGCCCTTCAGGCCGAGCGCGATGCACAAGTCCAGGAAGCGCAGGCGCGCCGCCTCGTCCGCGTCGAGGGTGACGAATTTGTAGGCGGCGATGTTGATGATTGGATAACGATCTGGCATGCGGCAAACCAAAAAATAGAACTGGGAAACGGCTCGAAGACAAGGATTATAACTTTCAGCCGGGCGAAAAACGGGTCGTTCCGGCGCGGTAAAATGACCGGATGACTGCTCCCCGATTTACCCATCTGCGCCTGCATACCGAATACTCGATCGTCGACGGCCTGGTGCGCGTCGACGATACCGTCGATGCAGCCGCCGCCGACGGCCAGCCGGCCCTGGCAATCACTGACTTGTCGAACCTGTTCGGCATGGTCAAGTTCTACAAGGCGGCCCGCAAGAAGGGCATCAAGCCGATCGTCGGTTGCGATGTCTGGATCACCAATGAATCCGAGCGTGACAAGCCATCGCGCCTGCTGCTGCTGGCAAAGAACGCCGCCGGTTACCTCCAGCTGTGCGAACTGGTCTCGCGCGCCTGGCTGGAAAATCAGCATCGCGGCCGCGCCGAGATCCGCGCCGAATGGTTGCAGGCATTGCAGCCCCGCGGTGGCCTGATTGCCCTGTCGGGCGCGCATTTCGGCGATGTCGGCATCGCCCTTGAAAATGGCAACGTCGACGCCGCGCAACGCTGTGCCAAGCGCTGGGCTGCGATCTTCGACGGCCATTTCTATATCGAAGTACAGCGGGCAGGGCAGCCGAACATGGAGCAGGCGGTGCGGCAATCGGTGGCGCTCGCCGCCCGCCTGCAGCTGCCGGTGGTGGCGACCCATCCGGTGCAGTTCCTGTCGCGTGAAGAATTCACTGCGCATGAGGCGCGTACCTGCATCTCGGAAGGCGAAATGCTCGCCAACCCGCGCCGGGCCCGGCGGTTCAACGACCAGCAGTGCTTCAAGACCCAGGACGAAATGGCGGCGCTGTTTGCCGACATGCCCGGCGCACTGGCCAACGCGGTCGAGATCGCCAAGCGCTGCAACCTGGTGCTGGAACTCGGCAAGCCGCGCTTGCCGGATTTCCCGATTCCGGGTGGCCTGTCGGTCGATGATTTCCTGGTGGTGGAATCGAAGGCAGGGCTCGAATTGCGCCTGGCGCACCTGTATCCGGATCCAGCGGTGCGCGAGGCGAACCGCGAGCGTTACGAGGCGCGGCTGACATTCGAAACCGACACCATCATCAAGATGGGCTTTCCCGGCTACTTCCTGATCGTGGCCGATTTCATCCGCTGGGCAAAGAACAACGGGGTGCCGGTCGGACCGGGCCGCGGATCGGGCGCGGGGTCGCTGGTGGCGTACTCGCTGTCGATCACGGACCTCGATCCGCTGGCCTACAACCTCCTGTTCGAGCGCTTCCTGAATCCGGAACGGGTATCGATGCCCGACTTCGACATCGATTTCTGCCAGGAAGGGCGCGACCGCGTCATCCAGTACGTGAAGGAACGCTACGGCAAGGATGCGGTCTCGCAGATCGCGACGTTCGGAACCATGGCGGCAAAGGCGGCGGTACGCGACGTCGGCCGGGTGCTGGATCTGGGCTACAACTTCTGCGACGGGATTTCGAAGCTGATCCCGTTCAAACCGGGCAAGCTGGTCACGATTGCGGACGCAAAAAAAGAAGAGCCGATGCTGGCCGAGCGCGAAGCCAACGAAGAGGAAGTCGCGCAACTGCTGGCGCTGGCCGAGCAGGTCGAGGGCATCACCCGCAACGTCGGCATGCACGCCGGCGGTGTGCTGATCGCGCCGGGCAAGCTGACCGATTTCTGCCCGCTCTACACGCAGGGCGGTGACGGCGGCGTGGTCTCGCAATACGACAAGGATGACGTCGAGGCGGTCGGCCTGGTCAAGTTCGACTTTCTGGGCCTGACGACGCTGACCATCCTCGACCGCGCGGTGCGCTACATCAAGCTGCTCGATCCGGCCATGGCCGACTTCAGCCTGGAAAACCTGCCACTGAACGACGCCGCATCCTACGACCTGCTGACCAAGGCGAAGACGGTTGCCGTGTTCCAGCTTGAAAGCCGCGGCATGCAAGGCATGCTCAAGGACGCGCGGCCCGATCGCTTCGAGGACATCATCGCGCTGGTCGCGCTGTACCGGCCGGGTCCGATGGACCTGATTCCGGACTTTTGCCGCAGGAAGCATGGCGAGCGCTTCGACTATCCCGATCCGCGCACCGAGGGCATTCTCTCCGAGACCTACGGCATCATGGTCTACCAGGAGCAGGTGATGCAGATGGCGCAGGTCGTGGGTGGTTACTCACTCGGCGGCGCCGACCTGCTGCGGCGCGCGATGGGCAAGAAGAAGGCCGAGGAAATGGCCGAGCACCGCCAGATCTTCCGCGACGGCGCGGCAAAGGATGGCCTGTCGAACGACAAGGCCGACGAGATCTTCGACCTGATGGAAAAGTTTGCCGGCTACGGCTTCAACAAGTCGCATGCCGCTGCCTACGCATTGCTGTCGTACCACACGGCCTATCTGAAGGCGCATCACCCGGCCGCGTTCATGGCGGCCAACCTGTCGCTGGCGATGGACGACACCGACAAGATCAAGATCCTGGTCGAGGATGCGCTCGAGGTCTGCAAGCTGAGCCTGCTGCCGCCGGACATCAACCATTCCGACTACCGTTTCATGCCGGTCGGCGAACCGGGCAAGAAGGCCAAACAGATTCGCTACGGCCTGGGCGCCGTCAAGGGCTCCGGCCAAAGCGCGATCGAAGCGATCATGGCCGCCCGCACCGACCAGCCCTTTACCGACCTCTTCGATTTCTGCAAGCGGGTCGACAAGCGCCAGATCAATCGCCGCACCATCGAATCGCTGGTGCGCGCCGGTGCGTTCGACTGCTTCGGTGTCGACCGCGCGGTGCTGCTGGCATCCGTCGGCAAAGCGATGGAAGCGGCCGAGCAGGCCGAGGCCTCTGCCAATCAGGTAAGCCTGTTCGGTGGTGACGACGATGATTTCCACGCCACGCCGGAGTATGTTAAAGCACCGGCCTGGAGCGACAAGCAGCGCCTGACGGAAGAGAAAGCCGCGCTCGGCTTTTACCTGTCGGGCCATCTGTTCCATGCGTATCAGGAAGAGGCACGCCGTTTCGCCCGCACCAAGCTGTGCGACCTGACCGCATCCCGCGAACCGCGCATGATCGCCGGCGTGATTTCCGGCGTCCGGACCCAGATGACGCAACGCGGCAAGATGGTGATCGT
>JACMOV010000035.1 GCA_014377845.1 Herminiimonas sp. | reverse complement strand
GTCATCGACAACAATCCCTCGCCGATCGCCGCCGTCTTCCACATGACGCCCGATACCGGCCGCGCCGATGTCGAAACCCGCGTGCGGATCGAAGCCTATTCCTACGTGCGGGCGATCGTCGAGACCAGCGACGGCAAGCTGTTCATGACCCGGCATTACCTGAAGGCGTCCGGCGGTTGCTCGGCCCCTGCAGGCACCGACCCGGCGGCCGCGCGCGAGGGTCTGGGCAAGATGAGGCTGGTACTGGAAGACGCGCCGCAGATTGGCAAACCATCGCTGGTGCAGCTGATGATCAAGCATCCGAATACCTCGGGCCTGGCGGTCGACCAGATCACCCACCTGAGCGAACCGCCCCGCTTCATCCGCAAGGTCGAGGTGACCTATGCCGGCAAGCCGATCATGAGCGCGGACGTGGATTTTTCAGTGAGTGAAAATCCGAATTTCCGCTTTTACTTCACGCCACGCACCAACGGTCAACTGGCCGCGGTTGCGGAGGATTCGAACGACGTCGTCTTCAAGACATCGCTGGCCGTGAAGGTGCAGTAGCGATCCGCTCAGGCGGTCACCTTGCTGGCCGCCGGCTCGCTGGCGTTGCGCAACGATGCTTCCGGAATCATCCAGGCCAGCACGTGCGCCACCACCGACACGACCGCACCGCACAGGAAGGTGATGCGAAACGCGACGCTGGCGTCGCCGCCCGGCGGCGTCGCGATCGCGCCGCTGCCGGCCTCGATCGCCGCGCTGCCGCCCGCACCATGCAGCAGCGCGAACAGGATCGAACTGAGCACTGCGACGCCGATGGCGCCACCCATGCTGCGGCACAGCGCCGTCATCGCGGTGGCGATGCCGATGTTCTTTTGCGCGACCGCATTCTGCACCGCCACCAGCGAGGTCGGCATCGTCATCCCGGTCGCCACCCCGGCCAGCATCAGCGCGATGCTCGCCGTCAGCGTGGCGTGCGGACCGACGTAGGCCAGCAGCAGCATCGCCAGCGGCAGCAGACCGGTGCCGATCAACTGCAGCGGCTTGTAGCGTCCGCTGTGCAGCATCCAGCGACCGCTGACGAACGCGCCAACCGGCACCGCCAGCGAGAACGCGATCAGGTTCAGTGCCGCCTGGTCGGGCCGGATGCCATCGAGCGTCTGCATGCCATACGGCACCAGCACCGACAGCGACACCACCTGGAAAAAACTGATGAACAGGATCGCGCAGCCGATCCACACCGTGCGGATGCGGAAGATTGATGGCGGCACCAGCGGCTCGGGGGTGCGGTGTTCATGCCAGGCAAAGATCACCAGCAGCACGATCGATACCGTTGTCAGCCATAACGTATCCGGCGAAAACAGCGGCACCCCCTGCCCGACCCGGGTGATCGCCACCAGCAGCAGGCTCAGGCCGGCGGTCAACAGGACAGCGCCGACGTAATCGATGGGCCGCCGCACGCCCGGCACCGGCAGGCGCTTCAGGGCGCGGCGCGCTGCCCACAATGCGACCGCGCCCAGCGGCAGGTTGATCCAGAACACCCAGCGCCAGGACAGCAGATGCGTCAGGTAACCGCCCAGCACCGGGCCGCCGACACTGGCCACCGCATACACCACTGAAATGTAGCCCTGGTAGCGGCCGCGCTCGCGCAACGGCACCACGTCGCCGATGATTGCCTGCGCGGTCGAGATCAGCCCGCCGCCGCCGACCCCCTGCAGGACGCGCGCCGCGATCAGCATCGGCATCGTCGCGGCCATCGCGCAGGCCACCGAGGCCAGCAGGAAAATCGTCACCGCGATCGTCAGCAGCAGGCGCCGGCCGTATAGATCGCCGAGCTTGCCGTAGACCGGCGTAGCCACCGTTGCCGCCACCAGGTAGCCGGCCACGACCCAAGCGAGCATGGAGACGCCGCCAAGGTCGTGCACCATCTGCGGCAGCGACACCGAGACGATCGTCTGGTCGAGCGCGCCAAGCAGGATGATGAGCATCAGGCCGAAAACGATGGTGCGGATTTCGGCAACGGAAAAGCGAGGGGCGGACGGATCGGTCATGGATTCGGGAACATGCGGTTCGATGGTGCAGGCGTGGCCAAGAGCGGCTGGCGGGATGCCATGCTAGCACCGGCAGGCAAGGTCTGCCGGGGGACGCAACCTCAGGCGTACCCTCAGACGCACCCTCAGGCGCAGGCTGCCTGGCCGCGCCAATGCGCCACGAAATCCATTTTTGTCATGGCAATGCGCCGGCGCAGCAACCGGCCCAGCAGCGCCTGCAGGTTCTGCATCAGGACCGGATGGCGCGCGTCCTCCGGGTGCAGCGCGAGCCGGATCAGCGGCGCCTGTTCCAGCCGGTTTTCAAGACGATCGTTCCGTTGTTGCGACAGAAAGCGCCCGGTGCGATTGCGGGAAAAGTAGACCATCGTCGGTGCGGCCAGCACCTGCCGCGCGCGCAGCAGGTGGAGCCGGTATGCAGTGCTCGTGTAGGCGAACGAAAATTGGCGGACCGCGCGCCAGCTTTCCGCGCCGAGCAGCCACGCCGGCGCGACGAATCCCTGGACCGGCCAGCCGCGCTGCTGGAACCAGTCCAGCCCGAGCGCGATGCGGCGGCTGGCTTCTTCGCGCGTCAGTGCGGCGAATTCGCCTTCCCGGCGGGTAAAGATTTCACGCAGATAGCGGTCGCGCCAGCGTGTCGCACGCGGCGCCTCGTCGAGGTGTACGTAGCCATGCAATGCCAATTCGTCGCCCCGGCGCAGGCATGCATCCAGCTGGCGCCGGTAACCGCGATCATCGGCGACCGGCAGGCGGTGATATGCCGGCACCACCAGGTGTGTCAGCGGCACCGGGGCGACGCTGCACACCGTCTGGATCAGGCATTCGCACAGCGGCCAGGTCGATGGTGCGACATCGTGGATCGTGATGCAGAGCGCTGGCGGCAGGGGCGGCAGCGGAGGCGGAGACCGAGACAGAGGTAGCAGCGGCTCAGGCATGATGGCCTGATCGCCTGATCGTTGGCGCGTGTGCCGGCGTACCGGAAACGCTCGGCGGCACGACCGGTGCGCCCGGGTGTGCTGGCAACGATTCGCCATCGACGACCTCCTCGGGCGCCGGATCTTCCTGGCCGTCGGCATCCTCGAATGCGGGCACGTAGCCGGCAACCGGATGCTCCGTATCTGCGTCATCCTGCGGTTTGCTCATGATCTTCCTTTAAAAATACGGTGTGGTGCCTGCATGGGACCATGGACTCTCGATTGCGTTGCATCGACAGGTCGCTTAGCCGGCCGCATGTCGTGCATCCGCCGCGACCACCCGCTCCACGTCGGTCCGCACGCGCGGCAGAAACTGCGGATATTCGCGCTGGATGAAATCAAGCAGGCCTTCGCGCATCCGGCAGCGCAGCTCCCAGCTGCGGCCGGCGTCGCCGGCGCTGAGCAGCACCCGCAATTGCATCGCGTGTTCGGTAGCGTCGGTAACGTGCGTCACGCACAGCACCTGGTTCCACTCAGGCGCATTACGACAGATGCGTTCGGCCTCGCGCCGCACCGGTTCGACCGGCATCCGGTAATCGACCCAGAGAAAGACCGTACCCAGGATCGCGGTCTGGTTGCGGGTCCAGTTCTGGAACGGATGTTCGATGAACCATTGCAACGGCACCACCAGGCGCCGCTCGTCCCAGATCTTGACCACGACGTAGGTGCCCGTGATTTCATCGATCCAGCCCCACTCCTGCTCGACGATGACGACATCGCCCAGCCGGATCGCCTGCGTCATCGCCAGTTGCATGCCGGCCAGCAGGTTGCCGAGCACCGGCTTGGCGGCGAAGCCGACCACCAGTCCCGCCACCCCGGCCGAGGCCAGGAACGTGGCGCCGATCTGGCGCATCAGCGGCATGGTCGAGAATGCCAGTCCGAGTCCGACCAGGATTACCAGCGCCGAGGCCGACTGGCCCAGTACCCGGGCCTGTGTCTGGATGCGCCGCGCCTGCGTGCCGCGCGCTATATCGGCGCCGGTAGCCGGGTTCTCGTCGACGATGGTGTCGGTGATCGCCCGCACGCAGCGCAGGCACAGCCAGGTTGCCGCCAGTACGAGGACCAGCAGATCGACCCGCCGCGCCATCGCGATCCGATGCAGCTCGTCCGGTGCGGCGTGGAGAATCATGAGCGTGACATACAAAACCAGGACGGCTCGTCCGCTGCTGCTGGCGTATTCGAGCAACCTGCGTGACAGCGGCAGGCGTACCGGCATGCGGCGCAGAACGATCAAACCGATGCGATGCGTCAGCATCACCGCGAGGACGGCAGCAGCGATCTCGGCGCAGATGATCGTCCAGGAGGCGGGATACAGCGCGTCGCTCCAGCCCAGAAGCGTGGTGTACCAGACGTCGATGAATGCGGGTGTGGATGGCGTCATCAGGTTCCCTGCAAGGCAACACTGTCTGACGGAGAACTGCCCCCTTAATTCCATCGCCGCACTTGGCGCTGCTCAGTCTTTCTTCAGCCTTTCTTCAGGCTTTCTTCAGTCAGCCACCCGCGGTTCGGGATCGGGCACGGTGCTGTTGCGTTCAGACTCGATGAAGACTCGCTTCACCTTGGGATACCGGTGCTTGATGGCGTCATCGATGTCTTCGAAGATGGCGTGGACCTCGGGACGATCGGCCCGGCTGATGATGTGCAGGCTGATGTTGACGAGGATGTAGTCCGGCCCAACATGCATGGTCAGGATTTCATTGATCCGGTCGACTTCCGGATTGGCCCCGATAAATTCGCGGATGCCGGCGACGACTTCGGTATTTGCACTCTCGCCAATCAGCAATCCCTTCGTTTCGCGACCCAGCCAGAGCGCGGTTGCCGCAAGGATCAGGCCGATCAGGATCGATGCCGCACCATCGAAATACGGATTGCCGGTGATTTGTCCCAGGATCTGACTGGCCAGCGCCACCAGCAAGCCGAGCAGCGCGGCGCTATCTTCGAACAGCACGGCGAACATGGTCGGGTCCTTGCCGCGCCGGATCGCATCGATGTAGCCACGTGCACCCTTGTCGACCTTGAATTCACGCACCGCGACCCACCATGAATAGCCTTCGAACAGGATCGACACGCCGATGACGGCATAGTTGATCAGCGGATCGCTGATCTCGGCCGGCTCTCGCAGATGGATGATGCCTTCGTAGATCGAGATGCCAGCGCCCATCGAGAAAACCATGAGCGCGACGACGAAACTCCAGAAATAGATTTCCTTGCCGTGACCGAAAGGAAACCGCGCATCCGCCGGCATGCGGGCCCGGTGCATGCCGTAGATGAGCAGCCCCTCGTTGCCGGTATCGACCAGCGAGTGGATGCCTTCGGACAGCATGGCTGCGCTACCGGACACGGCCGCGGCGACGAACTTCGCGATGGCGACCAGCAGGTTGCCACACAGGGCGGCATAGACGACCTTGTTGGTGGCGCTCGTCATGCAGCGCAACCGGCACAAAACATCGATGACGAGGAAACGGCTGTAGCGTCCATGCGGTGCGGGACTCTGGAAGTGAAGACGAGAGCTCGTTTTACCATGCTTGTTGACGATATCGCAACGCGGTTGGCCACATTCATCGGTGTAACTTTCTTGGATTGCACGATTTCAATCGCAGGTTTCATCCCCACCTCTTTTTGATGCACTTCGCTTGCACCCGGCTTGCAGGCGCAGATCGATCTTGTGCTCGATGTTGTGCCCGCACAGCCGCGCAAGATCCTGAAACATGGTCTAATCGCCTATCAAAATCTACTGATCAATTGACTACACCAATGACCTTCATTGAAACCAACCGTCGCGCCATCCCCAGCATGCAAGCCACCTTGCTGGAATACGAGCATGCCGCCAGCGGTGCCCGCCACCTGCACCTGGCAACCGACGATCCGGAGATGGCGTTCCTGGTCGCCTTCCCCACGGTGCCGGACAAGAGCGACGGCCGCGCGCATATCCTCGAACACCTGGCGCTGTGCGGCTCGGACCGCTACCCGGTGCGCGACCCGTTCTTCTCGATGCTGCGGCGCTCTACGGCCACGTTCATGAATGCGATGACCTCGCCGGACCGCACGGTGTATCCGTTTGCCAGCACTGACACGACCGATTACTTCAACCTGCTGGGCGTGTACCTGGACGCGGCTTTTTTCCCGAAGCTGGATTACCTGGATTTCCTGCAGGAGGGCTGGCGCCACACCTATGAAAACGGCAAGCTCGGCTACGGTGGCGTGGTGTTCAACGAGATGAAGGGCGCCTTCGCCGATCCCAGCCGCGAACTCGGCCAGAGCATCAACGCGCTGCTGTTCAAGGACACCACCTACGAGGTCGAATATGGCGGCGATCCGCTGCATATTCCGTCGCTGACGCATGCGGACCTCAAGGCGTTCCACGCCAGCCATTACCATCCGTCGCAGGCGGTCTTCATGACCGCCGGGCGGGTCGATCCGGTGGCGGTGCAGGCGATCATCGCAACCCATGTCCTGTCGAAGTTCAGCGACATCGCGCCGCGCCGCACGCCCGCGCTCGCCGCCGCCTGGACGCAACCGAAAAAAACCACGATCGGTATTCCTTCGGCCACGGCGGCCGACGATGAATTCGGCGTGCAGATCGCCTGGCTGCTGGGCGAAGGCGCCGATCCGGTCGCCTACTGCAATGCCTATCTGCTCGAAGCCGGCCTGGTGGGCGACTCATCGGCCCCGGTGATGCAGGCGATGGAAGCGGCAGGCTACGGCCGCCCTTCCGCTTTCAACGGTCTCGATCCGCACCTGCGGCAGATGGTGTTCCACCTCGGCATGGAGGGCCTGACGCAGGCCCAGGTTGCACCGGCCAGGAAGCGCATCTGGGACGCCCTGGAACGCACCGCCGACACCGGCATTCCACTGACGGCGCAGCAGGCCACGCTACGCGACCTGCGCTTCTCGCAGCGCCAGATCAGCGGCGGGCGCACACCGTACGGCCTGCGCAAACTGCTCGAAGCGATTCCGCTGGCGATGGCCGGCGCCGACGTGATGATGGTGCTGGACAACGAGGCGACCTTCACGCAACTCGATGCGCAGATACAGGACCCGGCTTTCTTCAAGTCGCTGGTGCGCGATCTGCTGGACAGCGCGACCCGGCTCGACGCCGAAGTGACGCCCGACGCCCGCTATTTCGAACGGCGGCAGGAGACCGAACTGGCGCGCCTGTCGCAGCAGCAGGCGGCGCTTTCGGCGGATGCCCTGGCGCGGATCGAAACCGACGCCGCCGCGCTGCTCGCGCGCCAGCGTCAGCCGGCCGACAACAGCGTCTTGCCGCGCATCCGGCCCCAGGATGTCAGTCCGCTGCCGCGTCCGGCATTCGTCTTGCCGCCGGCGCCGACCCGCTCGGTGGGATTGACGATCGCTTCCAATGGCGTCAGCTACGCCAGCGTGATCTACGACGTTTCCGGTTTTGCAGAGCACGAGTGGCCATGGCTGGACCTGTACGCCACGCTGCTGCCGGACCTTGGCATCGGTGATAAAAGTTTCGAGGAAGCGGCGGCATGGCGGCAGCAGCATGTGCCGCGTTTCGATGTCGACCTGGATGCGCACGAAAGCCTGCCGCAGCCGGGCGAGGCGGCCGGCTTCCGGCTGCAGATGATTTTTTCTGCGCGCAACCTGCGTGAAGAAGCGCAGGCGATTGCGGCCGTCATATCGGACTCGATCCGGCACGCCCGCTTCGACGAGCGCGAGCGGATCGCCTTCCTGATCGACAGCGTCGCCGACACCCTGACGCAGGAACTGAGCGAGAGCGGTGACCGTTACGCCGCGATTGCCGCCGATGCGCCATTTTCCACGCGCGGTCGTTTCGACGCCATGATCGAAGGCACCGGCATTCTCGGTTTCTATCGCGACCTGGTGGAACAGATCGAGACCGAGGCGGGCATGGACGGCATCATCGGCCACCTGCAGGATCTGCATCGGCAGATCAGCGACTGCGATGTCACGGTCATCGCAGCCGGCATGGAGGGCGACGCCCAGACGCTGGCAGACCTGATCGACGCGCCAGGCAATGTTGGCGTGCCCCGTGCGGCCACGGTCGCGGTTGCACCGGTACTGGCTGCCACCACAGCCGCCAACATTGCGCTGGTCGCGCCAGCGCAAGTCAACCATTGCTTCGCCAGCTGGCCGGTGCCCTATCTCGGCCACGCGGATTGCCCGGTGCTGTCGGTGCTGGCCAACCTGCTGACCAACCAGATCCTGCACCAGGCCCTGCGCGAGGAAGGCGGCGCCTATGGCGGGCGGGCGCGCAACGCGCCGCAGTCCGGCATCTTCACGATGCTGTCGTACCGCGATCCGCGGCTCGCGGAAACCTACCGCGATTTCGACCGTGCGATTGCCTGGGTGATCGACGCGTCACTGTCGCGCGAGCACATCGAGGAAGCGATCATCGGCGTCATCGGCGACCTCGACAAGCCGCAGTCGCCTTATGAAGAAGCATTGCACGCGTGGCGCATGAAGGAGCGCGGCGTGACGCCGGAGATGCGCATCGCGTTCCGCACCGGCGTCCTGGAATGCACCGCAATGCAGTTGAAAGCGGCCGCGGTCAAATACCTCTTTGGCAAGACGCCGAGCCGCGCGGCATTCGCCAGCGATGCGACCGCCGATCTGGCCGGTCTCGAGGCGGTCGACCTGCACGCACTGGCAGCCTGATCCAGCGGTGCAGACCGTACTGGCCGGTCGAAATGGCGGTCAGGTGACGGTGTAGACGACCGTTTCGACCACGCTGCCGAGCCCGCCGATGCTGCCCGCGCGCACCGCGGTGGGCACGCGATCGCTGGCGAAAACCGTCGTCAGGCCATTGTCGAGCCGGGCGATCGCCGTAGTCAATACCACGGCAATAATCACATTTCGCATGTGCCCACTCCGCGTCGGATGAGATGGCGTGCCGTATCGATGCCGGGCGCATCGCGCAGCAGTGTCAACGATGCTTGCCGATCTGCTCGCCATCCGGCATTTCTTGAGCCGTTCCATGCTCAAGCCCGCCACAGCGCGTCTGCTCGAGCAGGCTGCGTCGGGTGCGTCGGCTGCGTCGGATTGAGCATTGATGAATACTCCCGCCGTTGTAACCGATAGTAGTATATGTTCGATGAGAAACATTTACTTCCGGCATATCAATGGGATCACCATGGTGGAATCCATGGTGGTGCTTGCCATCACTGGGATCCTGACGATGATCGCGACGCCGTCCTTCGTCGGCACCACCCAGCGATTCCGCGTCCTTGGCGAAACCAATCTGCTCCTGACGAGCATGACGTTTGCCCGCTCCGAGGCAATCAAGCGCGGCATTCCCGTGACCATGTGCGCCTCCTCCGACGGCACTTCCTGCCTGGGTACGGCCACATGGCAGACCGGCTGGATCGTCTTTACCGACGTCGGTGCGGACAGAACCGTCGGCATGTTACTCAAGGTCACGCCAGCACTGAAGAATTCGGACAGCATCGCGGCCGACAATGCCGTCGCGTCGGTAACATTCGGCCACGACGGCTTTACGACCGGCCAGAACGTCGGTGTCGTCACATTCGCCATTCACACCACCCCGGCCAACAGCAGCGCCACGCGATGCGTGGCGGTGAGCCGGACTGGTCGACTCGAAACACAGTCGGCAGGCGCTGGTGCGTGTGCCTGATGGACACCGTCGCCACCGGCACGCATCAACACGGGTTTACGCTACTCGAGACCCTGATCGCCTTGCTCCTGACCGGTATCGGATTACTTGGCGTCGCACGGATCCAGGCGCTGACGATTTCGGCCACCCGCGATAGCGGCGCGCGCTCGATGGTGGCCGCCCAGGCCGGCAGTCTGGCGGCGGTGATGCATGCCAACCCTGCGTTCTGGGCCCAAGGATTCGCGCCCGCGCTGATCACGGCGTCCGGCACGACGTTCACGGATGCCACCAGCACGCTCGGCACACCCCGCAGCGACGGCTGCCAAGCCTTGCCTCTGTGTACGACCGCGCAACTGGCCGCAGTTGACCTTCAGGGCTGGGCCAACGACATGAACAACCAGTTCCCCTCCTACAGCGCGAAAATCAATTGCTCTGCCGTGGTTCCGATCAGTTGTGCGATCCATGTGTCCTGGCTGGAAAAAACCGTGGCCGTGAACAACACGACCCAATCAGCATCCAATGCGCCGGCACCGCAATTCTTCAGCGTGTATGTCAAGCCATGATGTCGCCCGCGCACAGGACCGGCGAACGACCGCACCAATGCGGCTTCAGTCTCATCGAGTTGATGATTGCAATTGCGATCGGTCTTTTCCTGTGCTCAGGGATGCTCGCAATCGTGTTGTCGATGCGGATCGGATTCAAGACCCAGGACGGCTTGACACGGATGCAGGAAAACGCCCGTTTCGTGCTCACGGTGATGGACATGACGGTGCATAACGCCGGCTATTTTGTCGATACGCTCGGCGGCCCGGTGGCGGCCGCCCTGCCGGTGCCGGCCAATGCCAACACGGATGGCACCACGTTCCTGGCCGGCCAGTTCGTGACCGGCACAAGTGGCGGTGGCGCCGGCGCCAGCGATACGCTCGACCTGCGCTTCCAGACCGCCAGTGGCGATGGGATGGTTGATTGCAACGGCAATGCCAATACCTCGGGTGCCGCGCAAGTCTTCACCAATAGTTTTTCGGTCAACGCCGCCGGCCAGCTGGTGTGCTCGGTCAGTGTCGACGGCGGTACGCCATCGGCGCAGGCGGTCCTGGTTGATAACGTCAGTGCCATGACGCTGCTCTTCAGCGTCGACACGAATCACGATGGCATCGTCGACACCTACCAGACTGCGGCGGCGGTGACCGCAGCCGGCCTGTGGCGCACCGTCGGCGCCGTGCAGATCACCCTCACCTTCAAGGACCTGGTCAATTCGACGGCAACCACGGCAGTCGATTTTCCGAAATCCCTGCAGCACGCGATCAACTTCATGAACCCGACAAAATGAGCAACTGCAGACCAGTGGCGGCGCGCTACGCTGCACCAACAAGAAATCTGCAGCGCGGCATTGCGCTCATCACCGGACTGCTGATCCTGATGATGCTGACGTTGCTGGCGATTTCGATGTTCCAGGGAACCGGGTTACAACAAAAAATTGCCGGCAACACCCGCGAAAAGGAACGTGCCTTCGAAGCCGCGCAGAACAGTTTGCAGTACGCCGAATACTGGTTGACCCAGGGCGGCCCCGGTACCGGACTGCCTTGCACCAACAGCATCGACATCCACTCGGATGCGGACATGCGTGCCTGCGTGACGATGCTGGCGACGCCATCCGATCCCTCTACCTGGCCGGTAACGCTCAATTACACGCCGCCTTCCATGCAGGTCGCCACAGGCGGCGGACAGACCACCGATGGCGACGGTAACGGCGACATCAATTACGCGAAGGTACCTGGCCTGTACATCGCCTATCTGGGGACAACGGCCAACTCGAAGCAGATGCTGTATTCGGTCACCGGCGCCGGCTATGGCGGCAGTTCAGGCACTTCTTCTGTGGTGCAAAGCGTCTTTGCCGTCAGCAAGGCCGTGGGCGACCTCGGCAATGAATAAGAAAAGGATCCCAAAATGAAAAAGCGCAACTGCGTCAGTGCCTTGTTCGCCCTACCGCTGGTGGCCGGCGCGCCAATGTGCGCCGTCGCCCAGGTGGTCATATCCGATACGTTGACCGGGACCACCTCCACCTATCCGTGGACCGTGCTTGGCGACGCCTGTCTCACGGCAGCCACGCCAACCACGACCAGCCTGAAACCGGGTGGCAACAGCTACATCGGCGCATGCAGGACCGATGGCGTGGCGCAGGTCGGCGGCTTCAACGGCATGCTCCCCGATCCGGTCGGCAAGGGCGCCTTGCGGCTGACAAACGGCGGCCAGGACGGGAATCGCACAGGCTCGGTGATTTCGCAGATTCCGTTCCCGACCAACCAGGGCCTGCAGGTCACCTTCACCACGGCCACCTATGGCGGAAACGGCTACGGCAACTTGAATGGCGTCGCCTCGGGTGCGGACGGCCTGGCATTTTTCCTGATCGACGGCACCAAGACGCCGTCGATCGGATCATTCGGCGGCAGCTTGGGCTACAGCTGCTCGAACCGCAACGGGGCCGGTGTCGGCGTCGTTGGCGGGTACCTGGCCGTGGGGATCGATGAGCTGGGCAATTTTTCGAACAAGGCTGACTCGACCTCCGACGGCAACGGCAACCCGAACTCGATCATCATGCGCGGCGCTGGCAGCATCACCTACGATGAGCTGAGCAAAACCTATCCCCGGTATTACCCCGCCGGCGCCGGCGATCAGAGCAACGCCGTCAAAAGTACCTGCAGGAGCGGCTTCTTGCAGAACTGGAGCGGCGCCACCCTCACCGATGCAAACAACCGGTCGACCCCAGACCAAGCCTCGACCACCGAACCGGTCCGCGATTACAACCTGTTGCGAGCGCCGACGGTCGTCACCAGCCCGATCTCCAACCAGCAAAACGTTGCTGTGCCGTTGCGCGCCAACGCCAACCTGATTACGTACGACTTATCGATCACGCAGGACAATCTCCTGTCCTTGGCCTACAGTTACAACGGCGGCGTCAGGATTCCGGTGATGACCCGGCAATCGATCACCGCCAACAATGGCCCGCTGCCCCCGAGTTTTCTGTTCGGCTTTACCTCCAGTACGGGCGGCGGCACCAATGTCCATGAGATCACCTGCTTCAAGGCCGGACCGATCAATATCGCGGCGAACTCGGCCAGTGCCAACGTGCAGCAATCGGCTACGCTGCAGGTAGGTTCGCAGGTCTACTTTTCTTTTTATCATCCACTCAACGACTGGGGTCAGCTGACCGCATCGAACCTGTATGCCGATTCCCGCGGCAGGGTAACGATCGCGTCGTTGGCAAACTGGGATGGCAGCTGCACCCTGACCGGCGGCGTATGTCAAGCGACCGGCAGCACCGACGCCACCGCGCCTGCCCAAGGGTCCTCGGATCGCGCGATCCTGACGTGGAACGGTGCGGCGGGCGTACCGTTTCGCTACGCATCGCTTGCTGCCGCCGAGGCGATTGCCCTGGGTGGCGCTTCCGGGGGGCCGAGCCGGGTGGACTATCTGCGCGGCGACCGGACCAACGAACTCACGCCGACAGGAACCGGCCTTTACAGGCAGCGCGACGGCGTTCTTGGCGATATCGTCAATTCGAGTCCGACCTGGGTGGGCAAACCTGCGCTGCCCTACTCGACCGCCGGCAAAGACCTTCTACGCAACACCGCTGTCGCCGAATTCGGCGCCTCCTATGCGAGTTTTTCAAGCAGCAACAAAACACGCATGCACGTCGTGTACAGCGGCGCGAACGATGGCATGTTGCACGGCTTCAGGGCAGGCGCATTCGACGCCGATGGCGCCTTCTCGACCACTGCATCACCGAACGATGGCAAGGAGGTCCTCGCCTACGTGCCGAGGGCGGTGGCCGATTCCATCCATACCGCCAGCACGACTGAGGATTTCTCATCGCCCCAATATGCGCACAATGCGTATGTCGATACCACGCCCGGCACCGGCGACCTGTATTACAACAATGCGTGGCATACCTGGCTGGTCAGCGGGCTTGGCGCAGGCGGCAATCCCACCGGCGCCATCAACGACACCAGCAGTACCGCACTGGGCGCGCTGTTCGCGCTCGACATCACCAATCCGGCGGCCTTTGGTGAAGCGGCGGCGGCGGCGTTGGTCATCAAGGAATGGAGCTCCGCGGACCTGGTCTGCGCAAACATCGCCAACTGCAAAAGCAGTCTGGGCAGCGTCTATGGCACGCCGCTCATCCGACTCATGCATGACGGCAACTGGGCGGTCATCTTCGGCAATGGCAGGAACAGCGCCACCGGTACCGCGGGCATTTTCATCATAAGCGTGAACCGCACGACGGGTGCGCAGACGATCCGTTTTCTCGATACCGGCGTCAAAAGCAAGACTGACAAGAACGGTATCGACTATGTCGCTTCGGCCGACCTCGATGATGATCACGTGACCGATTATCTGTACGCCGGCGACAAGCGCGGCAACATCTGGCGCTTCAACGTGACCAGCGCCTCGCCGAGCGCCTGGGCGGCCGAAACGACCCC
>JACMOV010000215.1 GCA_014377845.1 Herminiimonas sp. | reverse complement strand
GCGCGAACTGGGCCAGCAGCGCTGCTTCCTTGCTGCGCGCCGCGTCCAGATGCCGCGCCTTGACGTGGCCGTATCCGCGGATGTCTTCGGGTATCGAGGCCACGGCGACCAGCGTGGCAAGATTGCCGGCGCTCAGTTGCGGCAGCAGGCGTGCGACCGTCTCGCGGTAATGCGTGATCAGGCCTCGCTCCTCGCGCCGCTCAGCGGTGTAGCCGAAGGGATCGAGCGCGGTACCGCGCAAGCCCTTGCACTTCGCCAGCAGGCCGAAAGCCTTCATCATCCACGGACCGAATTCCTGCTTGACCAGGTGACCCTTGGCATCGTGCTTTGCCAGCAATGGCGGCGCGAGATGGAATTTCAGCTTGTAGTCGCCTTCGAACATGCCGGCGATCTTGGCCGCGAAGGCGCCGCTGGTGTACAGGCGGGCGACCTCGTACTCGTCCTTGTAGGCCATCAGCTTGAACAGGTATTTCGCGACCGCCTCGGTCAGACGCAAAGGGGCGGGCGCGGCAACCACCGCGTTCTCGGCGCTGCGCACCTGCTCGACGAATTGGCGATAGGTGTTTGCATACGCCGCATTCTGGTAGTCGGTCAGGAAGGCGACGCGTCGGGCGATCACGTCGTCGAGCGAAGGCGTGCGCTTGAATTCGATCACCTGCGACGGCACGGCTGCTGCACCGTTGGCGCGCGCCGCCTTCTCGACGGCGGCCAGATCATGCGCCGCGCTGCGGCCCCAGACGAAAGCCTGCTGGTTGAAGTCGACCGAGACCCCGTTGAGCGTGATCGCCTTCGTCAGCGCCGCTTCCGACAGTGGCACCCAGCCCTTCTGCCAGCAGTAGCCCAGCATGAACATGTTGGTGGCGATGGTGTCGCCCATGGGCGCCGTGGCCAGCGTGCCGGCATCGATGACATCGACGCGGTCGCTGCCGCATGCGGCGCGGATCGCCGCCTGCGCCTCGGCGCCCGGATACTGCCAGTCGGGATTCTTGACGAAGGCCGCGGTCGGCGTGGCGGTACCGTTGACCGCGCCATGCGTGCGGCCCTCGCCCATGCGCGACAGTGCGTCGCGGCCGGCGGTGACGATTTCGTCGCAGCCGATGACGAGATCTGCGGCGCCGGTACCGACCCGGGTCGAATGAATGTCTTCCGGATGATCGGCCAGCCGCACGTGCGAGATCACCGGGCCGCCTTTCTGCGCCAGGCCGCTCATGTCGAGGACGGAACAGCCCTTGCCTTCGATATGCGCCGCCATCGCCAGGATCTGGCCGACGGTCACCACGCCGGTGCCGCCGATACCAGTGACCAGGATGCCGTAGCCGGCAGCGGTATCGGGTAACCGTGGCTGCGGCAATGCGGCCGATGGTGCGGTGCGTGCGCCCGGTTCCGCTGCGGCGACCTTCTTCGGCTTCTTCAGCTTGCCGCCCTCGACCGTCACGAAGCTCGGACAGAATCCGGTCACGCAGGAAAAATCCTTGTTGCACGACGACTGGTTGATCTGGCGCTTGCGGCCGAATTCCGTCTCCAGCGGCTCGACCGACAGGCAGTTCGATTGCACGCTGCAGTCGCCGCAGCCTTCGCAGACGGCTTCGTTGATGACCGCGCGCTTGGCCGGGTCCGGATACTCGTTGCGTTTCCGGCGGCGCCGCTTTTCGGAGGCGCAGGTCTGGTCGTAGATCATGGCCGAGGTCCCCTTGGCCTCGCGCAGTTCGCGCTGCACCGCATCGAGCTCGGAGCGGTGCCGCACCGTGACGCCAGGCGCCCAGTCGTAACCGGCAGGATACTTGTCCGGCTCGTCGGTCACGACGATGATCGGTGTCACGCCTTCGGCCGCGATCTGGCGCGAAATCATGGCCGGATCGATCGGTCCGTCGACGGTCTGGCCGCCGGTCATGGCGACCGCATCGTTGTAGAGAATCTTGTAGGTGATGTTGACCCTGGCTGCGACCGAGGCGCGGATCGCCAGCAGGCCGGAATGGTAATAGGTGCCGTCGCCGAGGTTGGCGAAGACATGCTGCTCCGACGTAAACGGCGCATGGCCGATCCAGGTCGTGCCCTCAGCGCCCATGTGCGTGAAGGTCGAAGTCTCGCGGTCCATCCAGGTCACCATGTAATGGCAGCCGATGCCGGCCAGCGCGCGGCTGCCTTCGGGCACCTTGGTCGACGTATTGTGCGGACAACCCGAGCAGAAATGCGGCACCCGGTCCTTGGCCGGATCGGGCCGGGCGATCACCTTGAGCACCGCTTCCTTGGCTTCCAGATAGGCTACGCGTTCCTGCACGCGCTGCGCGATCGGATGACCAGCGAAGTACTTGCCGATGCGGGTTGCGATGGCGCGCGCGATCTGCGCCGGGTTCAATTCATACGTCGCCGGCAGCAGCCAGTCGCCGTGACCGACGCCGGGCTTGTTGCTCCATTCGCCGGTGTCGTCGAACTTGCCGACCACCCGCGGACGCACGTCGTCGCGCCAGTTGTAGAGTTCTTCCTTCAACTGGTATTCGAGGATCTGGCGCTTCTCTTCCACCACCAGGATTTCTTCCAGTCCCTGGGCAAAGGTGCGCACGCCTTCGGCCTCCAGCGGCCAGGTCATGCCGACCTTGTAGAGCCGGATGCCGATGTCGGCCGCGACCTGCTCGTCGATGCCCAAATCTGCCAACGCCTGCCGGGTATCCAGATACGACTTGCCGGCAGTGATGATGCCGATCCTGGCGCGCGGACTGTCCCAGATGATGCGATTGAGCTTGTTGGCACGCGCGTAGGCCAGCGCCGCATACCACTTGAAGTTATTCATGCGGGCTTCCTGATCCAGCACCGCATCCGGCCAGCGGATGTTCAGGCCGCCTTCCGGCAGGTCGAAATCGGTCGGCAGCACGATCTGGACGCGGTCCGGATCGAGGTCGACCGAGGCGCCTGACTCGACGATATCGGTGACGCACTTCATCGCCACCCATAGCCCCGTGTAGCGGCTCATGGCCCAGCCGTGAAGGCCGTAGTCGAGGTATTCCTGCACCGACGAGGGATACAGGACCGGAATGCCGCAGGCCTTGAGGATATGCTCGCTCTGGTGCGCGGTGGTGGAGGACTTGGCGGCATGGTCGTCGCCGGCCAGCACCAGCACGCCCCCATGCTGCGCGGTGCCGGCCATGTTGGCATGCTTGAAGACGTCGCCGCAGCGATCCACGCCAGGCCCCTTGCCGTACCACATGCCGAACACGCCGTCGTACTGCGCGTTCGGAAACAGGTTCACCTGCTGCGTACCCCATACGCTGGTGGCGGCCAGGTCTTCATTGACGCCGGGATGGAACTTGACGTGATGGGCATCGAGATATTTCTTTGCCTTGGCGGCAGTCTGGTCGACGCTACCGAGCGGCGAGCCACGATAACCGGTGATGAAGCCGGCGGTGTTGAGGCCGGCGCGCAGGTCGCGTTCGCGCTGCAGCATCGGCAGCCGTATCATTGCCTGCGTGCCCGTGATGAAGGCGCGGCCTCGCTCCAGGGTGTACTTGTCGTCGAGTGAGATCTCGGGCGCCGACGGTTCCGTGTGGTCGGGGCGGTGTGGTGCATTCATGCGGTCTCCGTGCCAAAAATTGTGTTCTTGGGGGCGAATGGTTTCGCCAACGGACGCCGCGCCTTGTGGGTGCGGCGTCTTGCTGCCTGGTGCCTGCTTTTTTGTATTCTATCTGCTTGCTGTTTGCCTGCTGATTGCCTGCTTTGTACTTGCTGCCTGCAACGCGTCATACGGTAGCACAACTGCCTGTGCCGTTCAGCGGCGAACGCCTGCGCCCGCTGCCTCGTTCATCAGCCGATCAGCGAATCGGGATGTTGCACTCGCCTTCAGACAGACGATCGGCGGGCAGCGACGCGAGACCCTGCAGGCGCGCGTAAAGCGGCGTGAAATCGGGTGCGGTATCGCGAAACAGTTGTTCGAAGCTGCGGATGACGAAATAGGTCTCCTGATACGAGTCGATCTTGTAGAGCGTACGCATGACGCGCGCCACGTCGAAGGGAATGCGACGTGGCATGGGACTGCTCAGGCAGTACGTGATCTCGCCACCCGACGACAGGATGCCGGCGCCGTAGGCGCGCAAGCCTTCTGACGTATCGATCAGGCCGAATTCGATCGTATACCAGTAAAGCCGCGCCAGAAAGGGCAAGCCACCCAGGGCCATGGCTTTCAGGCCGCCCTTGCCGTATTCCTCCAGATGATCGGCGAACACCGGATCGAACAGCAGCGGCACGTGGCCGAAGAAATCATGGAACACGTCCGGCTCGACGATGTAGTCGAATTCCTCCGGCGCCCGCAACCAGACCGTGACCGGAAACCGGCGCGCGGCGAGATGCTCGAAAAACGTCTGGTCCGGCACCAGTCCGGGCACGGCGACCAGAGTCCATCCGGTTGCCGCCAGAAGGGCCTTGGACGTGGTGACGAAATCCGGGATGCCGTCGGCCGCCTGCATCCGGTCCAGGTTGTCGATGAATGCCTGGCACGCCCGCCCTGGCAGCAACGCGGCCTGGCGGGCATAGAGCCGGCGCCACAGAGCATGCTGGGACGGCGTGTAGGCGCTCCAATCCTGTGCCACCACGTACTGCGCATCGGCACGGCTGTAATCGCCGCGTAGCACGCCGCCATTGGACTTTTCGGCAAGCGTCTTCAGGAACGCATCCTGGGCGACGGCGAACGACTGCGATGCATCCGCGGCGTCTTTCATGGCACCACGCTCTCGTCTTTCAGCACGCCGCGGCGTACCTGGTCGAGCTCGATCGATTCGAACAGCGCCCTGAAATTGCCCTCACCGAAACCCTGATCGCCCTTGCGCTGGATGATCTCGAAAAAGATCGGTCCGATCACGGTTTTCGTGAAGATCTGCAACAGCAATTCGCGCCGGGTCGCGTCGCTCGTACCGTCGACCAGGATGCCTAGTTGCCGCAGTCTTCGCAGGTCCTCGCCATGGTTCGGCAGGCGGCGATCGACCAGATCGTAATAGGTTGCGATGGTGTCCTGGAACACCACATGGTCGGCCTTCATCCGTTCGATCGTGTCGTAGATGTCGGCCGTGCCGAGCGCGATGTGCTGGATTCCCTCGCCGTGATACAGGTCGAGGTATTCGGCAATCTGGGACTTGTCGTCGGAGGATTCATTGATCGGGATGCGGATCTTGCCGCACGGCGAAGTCATGGCCTTGGATTTGAGTCCGGTCAGCTTGCCTTCGATGTCAAAGTAGCGCACTTCGCGGAAGTTGAACAGGCCTTCATAGAATTCGGCCCACTCCTTCATGCGGCCGCGATGCACGTTGTGGGTGAGGTGATCGATGTAGGTCAGGCCGTTGCCGACCGGGTTGGCATGAGCACCGGGAATGGCGACGAAATCGACATCGTAGATGCTGATGTCGCCGATGGCGCCCGGCGCAATGCCGCGCGCAGCATCCTTGCCGCGCCAGCGATCGACAAAGTAGATCAGCGAATCGCCGATGCCCTTGATGGCCGGAATATTGAGTTCCATCGGGCCGTTGCGGTTGTCGAAGCCCCAGGCGCCGAGTTCGAGCGCGCGCCGGTAGGCGAAGGCCGCGTCATCGACCCGGAAGGCGATCGCACAGATCGACGGCCCGTGCTGGCGCGCGAAGCGCTGCGCAAACGAGTCCTGCTCAGCGTTGATGAGGAAGTTGATCTCGCCCTGGCGGTACAGGGTGACGTTCTTGTGCCGGTGGCGGGCAATGGCGGCAAACCCCATCTGCTCGAACAAGGCGCCGAGTGCCTTCGGATCAGGCGCCGCATATTCGATGAATTCGAACCCGTCGGTCGCCATCGGGTTGTCCCAGGGCTGAAAATCCATCTGCTGCTCCTCTTAGAACCTATTTCGATCGCCGGATTGCGCGCATATCGCCAGTATAGGTGGCGGAGACTGGCAGTTAATTTCAAATGATTCCCAGAATTCCATTAATGGCGCAATAATATGGCGTCATTCGCCCCGATCAAGGTCAATCATGCCCGTATTTTCACTCGATAAAACCGACCGCAAGATACTTTCAATCTTGCAGGAAGATGGGCGCCTGACCAACCAGGAAGTGGCCGAACGCATCAACCTGTCGCCATCACCTTGCCTGCGCCGCACCAAGCGACTCGAAGAAGCCGGCGTAATCCGCCAGTACGTGGCGCTGCTGGACCCTGAAAAGATCGGATTGGGACTGCTGGCTTATGTGAACGTGCGCCTTGAAAAGCACAGCGACGCGCCGCTCGCAGCAACGTTGCATGCACATTCGCACGCGGCGTCGCCACGCGCCGATTTCGCGGTATCGGTGGCGCAATGGCCCGAGGTGGTTGCGTGTTACGCGATGACGGGGGAGATGGATTACCTGCTGCGGGTGCATGTGGAAGACATGCAGCACTTTTCACGCTTCATGATGGAGACGCTGCTGCGTCATCCTGCAGTGTTGGACGTGAAGTCGAGCTTTGCGCTGCAGAAGGTGAAGGACACCACGGCGTTGCCGCTGGTGTAATCGCTCCGGCAGGTGCCGTTTTCGTACAAATTCTGCGCGCGCTACGAATCACCATGCAACGAGATTGCTCGGGATACTGCTTCCATTCGCGGTTGAGCGCCTGCTTCGGACAAGCCGGGGCGGCGAAGGACAACTCGCTATTCCGCGCCGTCCTTGAAGGTCGGAAGATGTGAAGGCAGTTGCGCCAGCCATCTTGCCGCCGCACGCGTGTTGGCGCGGATCGTGTAGTCGAGGGATGCGACCTGCTGTTCCATCGCTTCCTGCAGCATGCTCGACGGATTGGCCGGCACCAGCTTGAGATAAGCGTCGGCTTCGCCATGGGCGCGATGGATTTCCATCCCGGCCTTGCGGGCGATGTGAATCATCGTCTGGTTTGATGCCAGGCAATGCATGTAGAGGGTGTCGATGTCTTCATTGCGACAATGAATCCCGGCGCGCTCGAACAGCTTCGATCCGATGCCGCGTCCACGGGCGGAAGCGGAGACCGAAACGCCGAATTCCGCGACCCGTTCCTTCTCGGTCGCACCGCTCAGCACCGGCTTCATGTCGCAGGGCACATAAGCAAGATGACCGACGCCAACGAGGTTCAGTTCGGCGTCGAAAACGCCAAAAACCGTATCGCGCACGAAGTCCAGGCGCTGCACATAGCGCGTCACTAGCTCGTCCGGGAGCACCGTACCGAAACGTAGCAAGCGATCACTATCTTCCAGACCCAGAAAATGCATCAGAAGGCGTCGCCGATCGCGCTCCGACAACTCCTTTACCCGGATGGTGGATTGCTGATAGTGCGCATCCTGCTGCTGCGGGTCGCTTGCAGGAAAACTGCGAAACGACGGATCCGAGGTGCCCATGAAAGTCCTTTTTTGACGCGTTGCAAACCAGATATGGTGCACCGCACAAACACATTGTAGGCCATACCGCCGGGTTATTCCAGCAGCTTCACCGTATTTTGCGATTGGATCGAAAGATGTCAAAAAAATAATTCATTATTACGAAGATTAAACGCGTTGCAGGACCTGTCTTGGCATGCGCAGCCGGCGCCGGGCGCAGAGGCTACCGTCAGTTCGGTAGCGCCGCCGTGATCGCCGCGATCCGCGCATTGCGCACGGCTTGCTGGATGCGCTGCGGTTCGCCTGGATGATCCTGCTGGACCGCGATGGCAATGGGGCCGGCTGCCACAGAACGCGCCGCAGCCAGGGCGCGCTGCCACGCCGCAAGCGCTGCCTGGCCTGTGGCGCCCCATCCGAGCCAGCCAAGGGCTGCCAGCATCTGTGTGAAGCGCTCCGGCTTGCGAAACGCATCGCAGCGCTCCAGCACCGCGAGCGCTGCGGCCGGTTCGCGCGGACCGGAGCGAATCACGTCCCGTTCGCGGCCGGTCGCCACGGCCAGGTCCCGGCAGTCGCCAGGAATTTTAATGCGGGCGCAGATCGCCTGGATCGGCGCGGCATTGAGGGTGCCATCGTCACGCAGCGGCACGGTCGCCGTGGAGTGCAGCAGGATTGCCACCCGCACTTCGAGCGGCATGCCCGCCGCAGAGGCGGCGTCCAGATGCGTCATGGCGGCGGCGCCGGTCGTGCCCCGCAATGCCGCCCCTGTAGCGTCCTGACGCCAGAGTTGTTCGAGCGCGGGCAGCAGGCGGGCCAGCAGGCCGCATTCGCGCAGCACCGTGATCATCCGCGATGGTTGCACCTCCATCAGTCCGCGTGAAAACTCCTGCCAGACGCGCTCGGGCACCAACGCATCCGCCTCGCCATCGTCGACCATGCGCCGCATCAGTTCTGCGGTTTCCGCAGCGATGCTGAAATCGGTGAAACGCGCTGCGAAGCGGGCCACGCGCAGGATGCGTACCGGGTCTTCCAGGAACGCGAGCGAGACATGCCGCAGCACGCGCGCCTGCAGGTCGGCCTGTCCGCCGAACGGATCGACGATGCGGCCATCGTCGGCCTGCGCCATCGCATTGATGGTCAGGTCGCGCCGCGCCAGGTCCTCCTCGAGCGTGACCGCGCCATCGGCATGGAAGACGAAGCCCGCGTAACCCGGGGCGGTCTTGCGCTCGGTCCGCGCCAGCGCATACTCCTCATGCGTCTGCGGATGGAGAAATACCGGGAAGTCGCGGCCCACCGGCACATAGCCGAGCGCGACCATTTCATCCGCCGTGGCGCCGACCACGACATGGTCGCAGTCCTGAACAGCGCGTCCGAGCAGGCGGTCGCGCACTGCACCGCCGACCAGGTAGACCCGCATCTGCAGCCGGCCTATCCCGGATAGATATCGTAACGCGGCGCCGTCTCGGTCTCGGCCAGCGCACCGGCGATCCAGAGCGCCACGGCAGGATGGGCAGCAACGCGGTCCGCATAGGCCTGCAAGGCCGGCGCCAGCGACACGCCGTAGGTGCGAAAACGCATCACGACCGGCGCGTAGTAGGCGTCGGCAATCGAGAAATCGCCGAACAGGAAATCATTCGGCCCGCTCTCGGCCATGCAGTCTTCCCAGATTTCGCAGACGCGTCCGATGTCACCCTGCGCACCCGGCGTGCGTCCCTTGCCATGGAAATTGGCGCGGATGTTCATCCACATCGCCTGCCGCAGATCGTTGAAGCCCGCGTGCATCTCGGCGCAGATCGAACGGGCGTGTGCGCGCTTGACGACATCGAGCGGCCACATGTTTTTTTCACGAAACTGCTCGGCCAGGTATTCGCAGATAGCGAGCGAATCCCAGATCACGGTCTCGCCGGCCAGCAGCAACGGCACCCGGCCCGAGGCAGAAAATTTGGCGATCAGGCTGGCGGTATCGGGCGTGTCCAGCGGGATGCGCACTTCCTTGAACGGGATGTTGAATGCGGTCATCGCAACCCAGGGCCGCATCGACCAGGTCGAGTAGTTCTTGTTGCCGATGACCAGCGTCAGGCCGGCCTTCCCGGCACGATCCAGCGTTTCGGACAAGGTAGGGTCGAGTTCTGTAGTCTGCATGGTCAGGGTGTCGAGGTAGGGTGTCGAGGTGGGGTGAAGGTCAATCGCGAAGTTCAATCGAAATCATGAATCGATACACGGTGCAGCGGCTGCACCGGCGGTGTGTCATGGACCGCAGATGCACCGCCATGCGAACGGTGACGCGATCGCCGATCCCGATCGCGCTGCGGCCCGGGGTGCAAGGCCTAGCGCCGCTTCGCAAGATACTGCGGCGCGACCGACTCCAGGGCGGTCGGCGTAATCCCGAGTTCGGGCGCGATCGGTCCCGAGAGCACATTATCCTGCTTCATCGAATCGAGATTATCGCGGCTCATGAGCGGACCGCCCGGCATCCACTCCAGCGCCAGCGCCTGCAGCCGGGCCAGCGGCGCCGGCAGGCCGATGATGGGGCGGGCGTGACCCGACAGCGCGCCGGCCAGCGCGACCAGTTCGCGCAGCGTGTAGACGGTCGGGCCACCCAGTTCATAGACCTTGCCGAAGGTCGCCGGATCTTCCAGGGCATGCACGAACGCCTGGGCGACATCGCCGACATAGACGGGCTGAAACCGGGCATCCGCGCCGCCGAGAGGCATCACGGGAAAAAACTTCTGCAGCGAGGCGAACATGTTCAGGAACTGATCGTCGGGCCCGAAGACGACCGACGGCCGGAACACCGTCGTGTGCAAGCCGGCGCCGAGCGCGGCGGCTTCGCCATCGGCCTTGGAGCGCAGGTACATCGACGGTGCGTTTGCAGAGGCGCCCAGCGCACTCATGTGCAGGTAGCGCTGCACGTTCGCGTCACGGCAGGCAGCGACGATCTTCTTGGGTAACGCGACATGGGCGGCGGCGAACGCCGGGCCATAGCGCGTTCCGGCCGCACCACGCGACGAGTGCAGCACGCCGACCAGATTGATCACCGCGTCGACGCCCTTGACCAGTCGCGCAAGGACGGCGCCGTCATGCACGTCGCCTTCGACCACCTCGACGGTCGGCAGGACCGAGAATTTGCGGGCGCGGCTGGCGTGGCGGGTCGGCACCATCACCCGCCGGCCGGTGGCAGCCAGCTGTGCGACCAGGTGACCGCCAATGAAGCCGGTTCCGCCGATCACCAGCACGGAGGCGTAACGCATCATGTTCGTATGCAGATCGATCATCCAGCAATCCTGTCAGGGCAACTCGGAAGCGACAAACCCCTTCGGCGCCACGCTGCCCAATCGGGCTTTGAGTGACTGCGGCTGGCTGTCGAACATGGCTGCATAATACGTTGCATTCGATAAAACGTTCTTGACATAGCCGCGCGTCTCCGCGAACGGGATCGATTCGGCGAAGATCGCGCCTTCGACCGGACGCTGCAGCGTGGCGCGCCAGGCGCGTGGCCGGCCCGGTCCGGCATTGTAGGCGGCCGTTGCCAGCGCCTGCGAACCGTCCAGATCGCCGAGCACCATTTTCAGGTAGTTTGCGCCGAGCCGGATATTGACCGGTATGTCATTGACCTGGTTTGCGGTGAAGCCGTCCATCCCGATCTTGCGCGCGACCCAGCGCGCGGTCGCCGGCATGATCTGCATCAGGCCAGAAGCGCCGACATGCGAGCGTGCGTTCATGATGAAGCGCGACTCCTGGCGAATCAGGCCGTACACCCATGCCACGTCGAGCCCCAGCGGCAGCGCATTGGCCCGCATGATGTCGGCATACGGCGAGGGAAATCGCTGCGTGAAGTCGACCGCGATCTGGGTGCGGTCGGAAGTGTTGACCATGCGGTCGAGCAGATTGTTCTGGCGCGCGAATTCTGCCGCCGCCAGATGCTGGCGCTCGTTCATGCGGCGCAGCTCCCAGTTCCATTCCCGGTAGCCTTCGAAGCGCAGATCGAGATCGAAGAATTTCATGGCGCGCCGGAAGCCGGCGTTCTGCTGCATCGGCTTGATCTCGTCAGGCGAAACCGGCGCCGCGCGTGGCGGCAAGGTGATTTTCTCGCCAAGTTCCTCGATCGCCAGCTGGCCGTAGAAACCCGGCGTCGCCGCGATCGACTGGAAATACAGTTGCGCGTCGCGGCTCCGGCCCTCGGCCTGCAAGGCGCGCCCATACCAGTAGATCCAGGTGTTCTCGGTGCGCAGCGGCTGCGGCATGGCATCGACTGCGGCATGCACGAATTGCCAGTCGCCGGCGCGCAAGCCAGAACGCACCTGCCACTGGCATCCCTCGTACGATAGCGGCGCGCCCTGCGCCAGGCGCCAGTACTGCATCGCATCCGGCGACAGTTTCAAGGCCGCCTGCAGGGCGATCTGGGCCCAGCCGAGCGCGCGTTCGGAAGCGCTCAGGACTGCCGCGTTGCGCTGCAGGGCATTGGCGGCGGCCTGCGGATCGTTGCGCGCACTGCGGCCGAGCGCGATGATGAAAGCCTCATGCGCCCCGCGACCGGCGCCGGCGCCACGATTGAGCAACAGGTCCGGCTTTTCGATCGCCTGCATCACCAGCGCTTCCGGCACTTCCGCCAGAAGCACGATGCGGCGCGCGACGCCGGTATTGCCAGCCTCCGCCGCCAGCCGCATCTGCGCCCAGACGTCGCCGACCGTGAACTGGCCGTTTTGCAGGAGCGTGACGATCAGCGCCGGACAGGCTTCGCCATAATTCTGGGCCGCGGTCAGCAGGCCGCGCGCTTCTTCCGCAGTCGGCTGGCCCTTGATGGCTTTCGACAAAAGCGCATAACACTTGACCTGGGTATCGTCATTCAGGACGAACAGCGGATACTGTTCGTCGAAGGTTGTCCAGTCGCGCGTCTTGCCCAGTTCCAGCAGCCAGTCATTGCGCATCCGGTCAGCGATCGCGCTGCCTTCGTAGCGCGTCAGAAAGGCGCGGACGTCGGCAGCAGATGCATCGCGCAGCCTGGCCTTGAGCCGGTAATAATCGACATAGGACGGGATCGTATAATTGGGCAGGCGGTCGGCCAGCATCGCGGCGGCAGCCGCGTCGTCGCGCCGCACCGCTTCCCGCAACGCCAGAAACGTGTCATCGTCGTTGCCGACCACATAAGCGTTGCGCGATGTCTGCGCGGCCGACGGCAAGCAGCATGCGACCGCCAACATGAGAAGCGATGCGCGCGTGAAACTCTTGATCCTCATTGCTTCATTTTCTTTCAGATCCGGATGACCGTCGAACCGAGGATAGCATGTGAATCTGCCGCAACTGTGGTGGAAACCGCGCATTCAAACGCGGAATTGAAGCGCCGCTTGCGGCGCCGTCTGCTCGATGCGCGGGCCGCCATGCAACCCGCGCAATCCGCCTTCCACGATGCCGCAATCGCCGCCCGCCTCGAGGCATGGTTGCAGCACGATCCCGCGCGCCTGCTGGGGGTGTACTGGCCGATCCGTGGCGAACCGGACCTGCGCGCGCTGTATGCGCGGCTGGCCGCCGCTGGAACCCGGCTGGCGTTGCCGGTCATGAACGGCCCCCAATCGGCGCTGCAGTTCGCGCCATGGACGCCAGGCGAGCCGCTTGCATTCGATCGTTTCGGCATCGCCACCCCGGTCGCTGCGCCAACGTTGGTGGTGCCGGACACCCTGCTGATACCCTGTGTCGGTGTCAATGCGAGCCTGCACCGACTCGGTTACGGCGGCGGATTTTATGATCGGACGCTGGCGCTGCAGCCGCGGCCACGGGCGATCGGGGTTTGTTATGAAATTGGCCGCACCGCGTTCGACAATGACGCGCACGACATCCCGATGGACGTGGTGATTACCGAGTCGACGCCGGAATGAGCCGGTTCCAGATCGCGGTGGTGGCTGCCGCCTGATTCAACGTGTAGAAATGCAGGCCAGGCGCACCGCCCGCCAGCAGCCGCTCGCACAGCGCGGTGACCACATCCAGGCCAAAGGCGCGGATCGATGGCGCATCGTCACCGAAGCTGGCCAGTTTCAGGCGCACCCAGCGCGGGATCTCCGCGCCGCACATTTCCGAAAAACGCATGAGTTGCGTGTAATTCGTGATCGGCATGATGCCGGCCACGATCGGCACCTCCACGCCGGCGCGACGGGCGTCGTCGACGAACCGGAAATAGGCATCGGCGTTATAGAAATACTGCGTGATCGCGGCATCGGCGCCGGCCTTGACCTTGTCGGCGAAGCGCTGCAGATCGTCCTGCGGCGATTTCGCCTGCGGATGCATTTCCGGGTAGGCCGCGACCTCGACGTGGAACCAGTCGCCGGTTTCGGTGCGAATGAATTCCACCAGCTCGTTTGCATGGCGGAATTCGCCGGACGAGAAATCGACCGCGCCGTAGCCGCTCGGCAGGTCGCCGCGCAGCGCCACCAGGCGCCGGATGTCCTGCGCCTGGTATTGCGCCAGCATGGACCGGACGCCGTCGCGCGAACTGCCGAGGCACGACAGGTGCGGCGCCGCCTCGTGACCCTCGCCGCGGATTTCCTTGACCGTATCGAAGGTGCCCTGCTGCGTCGAACCACCGGCGCCAAAGGTCACCGAAAAATATTTCGGCTGCAGTGCCGCCAGTTTTGCGCGGGTCACCCGCAGTTTTTCGGCACCTTCCGGCGTCTTCGGCGGGAAGAATTCGATGCTGAAATTATGCTCGGTCATTTTTTTTCAGTAGCAGAGCGGACAGCGCCCAGGAGATCACGCTGTAGAGAAGCGCCGCGCCGACTGCCGACCAGAATCCGGCGACATGAAAGCCGCCGACCAGTTGCGCGACCAGCCAGAACAGCACGCCGTTGATGACGAAGATGAACAGGCCCAGCGTGAGCAACGTCACCGGCAGGGTCAGCAGCACCAGCAACGGCCGGATCAGCGTATTGACCAGGCCGAGCACGAGTGCGGCCACCAGCGCCGTGCCGATGCTGTCGACCTGTACCGACTGCATCAGGTAAGGCAGCGCCAGCAGGGCAAGCGCGTTGACGATCCAGGTAATGATGAGGCGCATGGCGGGCCCGCGAAAAATTTGGAATTGCGGATAAGGCGTACAGTGCCCGGAATTGCTTCTCCAGACACTGCATCCGTTTGCTTCGCACGCCGTGAGGGGCGTGCCGTCGATCAGTAGCGGTAGGTTTCCGGCTTGTACGGACCCGACTGCTTGACGCCGATGTACTCGGCCTGCTCGGTGGTCAGCTCAGTCAGTTGCGCATTCAGTTTTTGCAACTGCAGGCGTGCGACCTTCTCGTCGAGGTGCTTCGGCAGGGTGTAGACGCCGACCGGGTACGAGGCCGTGTTCTTGAACAGTTCGATCTGGGCGATCGTCTGGTTCGCGAACGACGAACTCATCACGTAGGACGGATGCCCGGTACCGCAACCGAGGTTGACCAGGCGGCCCTCGGCCAGCAGGATGATGCGCTTTCCATCCGGGAAGATCACGTGATCGACCTGCGGCTTGATGTTTTCCCAGGTGTAGGACTTCAGCGCAGCGACTTCGATTTCATTGTCGAACTGACTGATGTTGCAGACGATTGCCTGTTCCTTCATCTTCTGCATGTGGGCATGCGTGATGACGTGGTAGTTGCCGGTCGCGGTGACGAAGATGTCGGCATGCTCGGCCGCATAATCCATCGTCACGACACGGTAGCCTTCCATCGCCGCCTGCAGAGCGCAGATCGGATCGACTTCGGTAACCCAGACTTGCGCCGACAGGGCGCGCAAGGCTTGTGCGGAACCCTTGCCGACGTCGCCATAACCGGCCACGACGGCGACCTTGCCGGCGATCATGACATCCGTGGCGCGCTTGATGCCGTCGACCAGCGATTCACGGCAGCCGTACAGGTTGTCGAACTTGGACTTGGTGACCGAGTCGTTGACGTTAATTGCCGGGAACGCGAGCTTGCCTTCCTTGTGCATCTGGTAAAGGCGATGCACGCCGGTGGTGGTCTCTTCGGTCACGCCCTTGACTTGCGCCAGGCGGGTCGAGTACCAGGTCTTGCCGCCGCCCAGACGCTTCTTGATCGAATTGAACAGGCAGATCTCTTCTTCCGAACCGGGATTGTCGAGAATCGAGGCGTCCTGTTCGGCGCGCGTGCCCAGGTGCAGCAGCAGGGTCGCGTCGCCGCCATCGTCGAGGATCATGTTGGAGTAACGCGCACCCGAGACATCGTTGGGCCACTCGAAGATCTTGTGCGTGAATTCCCAGTAGTCGTCGAGCGACTCGCCCTTGAAAGCGAACACCGGTGTTCCGGCAGCGGCGATTGCGGCAGCAGCGTGGTCCTGGGTCGAGTAGATGTTGCACGAAGCCCAGCGCACCTCCGCGCCAAGTGCCTCCAACGTTTCGATCAGGACCGCGGTCTGGATGGTCATGTGGATCGAACCGGTGATGCGCGCGCCCTTGAGGGGCTGACCGGCGGCGAATTCCTCGCGGATCGCCATCAGGCCAGGCATCTCCGTCTCGGCGATCTTGATTTCCTTGCGGCCCCAATCGGCCAGGCTCAGATCGGCAACGTGGAAGTCTTTGAATAGGGATTTGTCGGTATTGAGGACCGGGTTCAAAACTGCGGCGTTCATCACGCCCTCCTTTCGTTAGAAAAAAAGAAACGTGAGCGCAGTTGCGGGGATGATGCTCTCCAAGCCTGGCACCCCGACGGGTGCTGCAACGCTCCTTGGAGCCGAGAGTATAACCCAGTCGCCGCACCTTTGAAGGCGCAGTCGTGTTGCAGGCTCACCACCGGGGAACCGATGATTG
>JACMOV010000214.1 GCA_014377845.1 Herminiimonas sp. | reverse complement strand
CCGAGGGCTGGCCGGAACTGGTCAGGCGCTCCGTGATCGGCACCATGTTCGGCGGTGGCGGCAGGGCCTGGGCATTGACAGGCGCAGACCACGCCGTGACCGCCAGCAGGAGCGCTGCGGCGTTGGCAAACCGGGTAAGAACGGCTGAGCGCGTTTTCGGCGATCTCGTGCCGATTGTGATCGGCGATCCGGTGCAGGCAGCCATGTGCCATCCCGCTCAGGCAGCGACGGTGCTGACGCAATAACGCACCATCGCGTCAAGTACCCCAGCGTTTTCGCCGACTGCCTCAGCGACCTTCACGGCGAGATGCGGATGCGCTGCATGCAGTTCCTCGACGATCAGCGGCAGGTCGCGCAGTACATGCCCGCCCTGCCCCAGGAACACTGGCACCACCGTCACGTGGGTGCAGCCTTCGCCGACCAGCGCGGCGACGGTTTCCGGCAGCCGCGGATTCATCAGCTCCAGGAATGCCAGATGCACGCTGACTGCCGGCATCTGCGCCTGCGTCAGGTCGCGCAGGCGTTCGAATGGCGCAGCCCAGCGCGGGTCGCGGGCGCCGTGGGCAAACAGGATCAGGGCAGGTTTGGTCATGATGTATTTTGCTTTCTTAAAACTGTTCCAAGGCTGTGTCCGATCACCAGATGGTGCCGCTCAAAACCTGAAGTACTCCGGTGCGCCAGTGACGCTAGCAGGCCGGTACTGCAGGTCGGTACTGCAGGTCGGTACTGCAAGCCGGTACTACAAGCCGGTACTACAAGCCGATATCGTGATCCTGGCCCCGCTCCATGGGTCGAATCAATGCCGCTCGACCCAGCGCAATGCCATGATCGCGATCACCAGGAATACCGTACTCGGCAGGATCGCCGTCACGAACGGCGGCCAGGTATTCAACAGGCCGACATGCGAGAACAGGCTGTTGAGCAGCTGAAAGCTCACGCCGATCATGATGCCGATGAAGATCTTGAGGCTGACGCCGCCGCTGCGGGTGTGCAGATACGCGAACGGCAGTGCCAGCGCCATCATCACGAAAATTGCCAATGGATAGATGAGTTTTTTCCAGAACGCGATTTCATAGCGCTCGGTATGCTGGTGGTTTTCCTCCAGGTGCCGGGTATAGGCCCGGAGATCGTTGGCCGACATGCGGTCCGGATCGGCGAACAGCACCGAAAGAATCCCTGGCGTGATCTCCGACACCAGGTCGCGCTGCGCCGCAGTGGCCGTCGAGGTCGCATCGGCGATTGCCGGGATGGCGGCATTCTGCGGGACCGTGGCGGTGTTGGCGAAGCGGGTCTCGGACACGTTCACCAGGCTCCAGCGGTTGGCGCCCTTGTAGCTGGCCTGGTCGGCGTTGATCAGTGCCGTCAGGCGGAAGTCACGGTCGAACTCGTAGAACTTGACGCCGATCAGCTTGCCGTCGGGCTGCATCTCCTTGGCGTTGACGAAGCGTGACCCGACCACATCGCCGGCGACGCCGTTGGCACGAATGACATCCTTGGCCCACAGCCCCGAGCGAAATTCCTGCGACATCGTGGCGCCTTGCGCCTGCAGCTTCAGCTTCTTGGCCAGACTGCTCGAATACGGCGACAAGAATTCACCGAAGATGAAGGTCACGATCACGAACAGCACGCCGATGACCGCCAGCATCCGGCCCACCATCAGCGTCGACATGCTGGAGACCCGCATGATCGTGAATTCCGAGCGGGCGGCGAACTGCGCCAGTGCGTAGATGGTGCCGATCAGCGCGGCGATCGGCATCAGCTCGTAGGTATAACCGGGCATGCCGAGCAGGACGAACAGGAAAGCGTGTTCCAGCTGATAGCCGCCGCGTCCGACATTGGGAAGCTCGTTGATCAGGTCGAAGAAGGCGAACAGCGCCAGGAAGGCGATCAGCACGAACACCACCGAGCGCACGATCTCGCGCGCAAAATAGCGCAGCAGCACGGTCGTCATGCTGCCGCCTTCGGCGCGAAGATCATGCGCTTGACGATCGCCCACAGCGCCAGTGGATGGTGCCGGCTATTGGTATTGAGCCGCCAGGAAAACAGCATGGCGATCGTCGCCAGCGCCAGCACGTGCATCGGCCACCAGCCTAGCGCCAGCGACATCCGCCCCTGCACCACGCCGGCCTGGAACACGCTGATCATGTTGCTGTAGAAAACATACATCAACAGCGCGATCAGCACGTTCGACGAGCGGCCGCCGCGCGGATTGACGAAGCCGAGCGGAATCGCGATCAGCAGCAGCAGCACCGCCATCAACGGCAGCGCGATACGCCACAGCAGCTCGCCGAGATTGGCGCCGGTGGGCGCAGCGATGAGCTGCGACAGCGGCAGCGTGCGGGCCGACTTGTCGCCCACCACGGCCTGCGCCTGACGGCTGACGAGCAGGCCGTACTTCTCGAACTCCATCATCTGGAAGTCGGCCTGGGTCGGCGTACCGTCGTACCGGCGGCCCTTGGAGAGCACCAGGAACTTGTCGCCCGCAGCATTGAACTCCATCGTGCCTTCCTTGGCGACGACGATGCTTGCGCGACCGTTCTGGGTGGTGTTGACGAAAATGTTCTTGACGTGGCCGCTGTCGCCGGACACACCCTCGACGAAAAATACGCGGTCGGTGCTGGCCGACTCCTGGAATTTGCCGGGCGAGACCTTGGCGATGTCTTCGCGCTTTTCATAACGCTCGCGGAATTCCGCGCTCTGCTTGTGGGCCCACGGCGTGACGACGAAACTGAGCAACGCGGTGGCGACGACGATCGGCAGGCCGAACGCCAGCACCGGCCTGATCCAGCGGGTCAGACTCATGCCAGCCGTGAACCAGACCACCATCTCGGAATCCTGAAAGCTGCGGGTTACCACCAGCAGGACCGAGATGAATCCGGTGTTGATGAGAAGGATCGGCATCACCGTCAGAGCAGTAAAGCCAAGCAGCGACACGACGTCGCCGGACGCGACCTTGCCACCGGCTGCCTGTCCGAGAATCCGGATCAGCATGACAGTGATGGTGATGGTAAAAAGCGTGGTGAAAACGGCGCCAGCGGTGCTGAGCAGTTCGCGACGTAGCGCGCGCTGAAAGATCATTAGCAGCTTATAATTGCGTTCGGATAACGGAGAGCCAAATGGACTTTAGCATAAAAACATTCGACGCAAAGACTACCATCATTGCTGTCAAAACCGGCTGTATCGCAGTCGGTGTCTACGAAAACAGGAAGCTCTCGAAAGAGGCGCAGGAGCTCGATCACACCGGTGCAATCAGCGCCGTGATGAAGTCCGGCGACCTTTCCGGAAAGCCCGGCAGCACGCTGATGCTGCGTAACGTCGAAGGCGTCGCCGCCGAGCGCATCCTGCTGGTCGGCCTCGGCAAGAACGAGCAGATCGCCGAGAAGGATTTCAACAGTGCGATCACTGCCGTGGTCAAGGCGTTCTCGACCCTTGGAACGAACGACGCGCTGGTCGCGTTACCAGCCGAAGCCGTCAAGGGCCGTGACGCTGCCTGGCTGGTGCAGTCCGCGATCCTGGCCGCGCACGACGCCGCCTACCGCAGCGATGGCCTCAAGAGCCAGAAGGACCACGGCAATCATGGCGTGAAAAAGATCGCCTTTGCCCTGCCCGGCCATGCAGCAGTGGCCGGCAAGGCCGCAATCGCGGTGGCGCAGGCGATGGCCAGCGGCATGGCGCTGACCCGCGACCTCGGCAACCTGCCACCGAACATCTGCACCCCGTCTTACCTGGCCACCACGGCCAAGAAGCTGGCCAAGGAATTCAAGCTCGGCGTCGAAGTGCTCGACCGCAAGCAACTCGAAGCACTGAAGATGGGCAGCTTCCTGTCGGTCACCAACGGCAGCGTCGAGCCGCCGAAATTCATCGTCCTGAAGCACATGGGCGGCAAGGCCAAGGATGCGCCGACGGTCCTGGTCGGCAAGGGCATCACCTTCGACACCGGCGGCATTTCGCTCAAGCCGGGCGCCAGCATGGACGAGATGAAGTACGACATGTGCGGCGCGGCGTCGGTGCTCGGTACCTTCCGCGCGATCGCCGAGATGAACCTGAAGCTCAACGTCATCGGCGTCATCCCGACCTGCGAGAACATGCCATCGGGCAGCGCCACCCGTCCGGGCGACATCGTCACCTCGATGTCCGGCCAGACCATCGAGATCTTGAACACGGATGCGGAAGGCCGCCTGATCCTGTGCGATGCGCTGACCTATGTCGAGCGCTTCAAGCCGGCCGTGGTGGTCGACATCGCAACGCTGACCGGCGCCTGCGTGGTGGCACTGGGCAATCACAACACCGGCCTGTTCACGCGTGACGACGATGCGCATGACCAGCTCGCCAACGACCTGCTGGCAGCCGGCAAGAGCAGCGGCGACACCGCGTGGCGGATGCCGCTGGGCGATGCCTACAACGACCAGCTGAAGTCGAACTTCGCCGACATGGCCAACATCGGCACGCCCGGCGGCGGTAGCATCACGGCCGCCTGCTTCCTCGAGCGCTACACCCGCAAGTACACCTGGGCGCACCTGGACATCGCCGGCACCGCCTGGAAGAGCGGTGCAGCAAAAGGCGCGACCGGCAGGCCAGTACCGTTGCTGACGACGTTTCTGATGAACCGGGCCGGCTGATTCGCTAGCCAGAGCCCCTGCGGAACCCGAAAGGTGCACGATGTGCGCCTTTTTTTTGCGCATTTTTTTGTGGGGCCAAGAAGATTCCGGGGATTCCGCGAATCCAGAGCGGTGAAATGCTTTGTAAGTGCGGTACCGCATCGCATCGTTGATGTGCTAAGCCTACCATCGGAGGGGTAAAGAAACGTCCGCAGTTCCTGCGGCCGATGCTGTCCTTGTATTTGTCTCCAGTGTTCGATTGTGCTGCACGATCCGAACGACAGAAAGTGACCCCGATTTGAACTCCAGCCGCTCGCGTTTATTCGACACCCTCTTCAGCCTCAAACAAACGCTGACGCAGAATGGACCGCGCGCAGCCCCCGGTCCGGATGAGCAACCGTTGCGCGCCGAGCTTTTCAGCACCATGCAGATGGAGCAGCACGGCCGCAGTCTTGCGCAGACACACGTGGTGCGCGAAGGCAAGGTTCGCGACCAGCTGCTCGGACGGCTGGCGGACAACGAGGCGGTCCTGCTCGACGCCTGTTCGGTCCTGACCAGCGCGGTTCAGGAAGAGCGGCAACTGACGCCGGCAGCCGAGTGGCTGCTCGACAATTTCTACCTGATCGAAGAACAGATCCGCACCGCCAAACGCCATCTTCCGAAGGGCTACAGCAAGGAACTGCCGCGGCTGCTCAAAGGACCGTCGGCCGGCCAGCCGCGCGTCTACGACATCGCGCTGGAAACCATCTCGCACGGGGACGGCCGGGTCGATCCCGAGAACCTGCGGCGCTTCCTGGCTGCCTACCAGCAGGTCACGCCGCTGCGTCTGGGCGAACTGTGGGCGATTCCGATCATGCTGCGCCTGGCGCTGATCGAAAACCTGCGGCGGGTCGCCGCGCGCCTCTCGGCCAGCCGCGACAGCCGCAACTTGGCCGACGTCTGGGCCGACCAGATGATCGCGCTCGCGGAAAAAGACCCGAGCAGCCTGATCCTGTCGGTGGCCGACATGGCACGCTCCGATCCGCCGCTGGAATCGGCGTTCGTGGCCGAGATGGCGCGCCGGCTGAGCGGCCAGAGTCCGGCGCTGATGCTGCCGCTGACCTGGGTCTCGCAACGGCTGACGGAATCCGGCACCACCATCGAGCAGCTGGTGCAGCAGGAAGGCCAGCAGCAGGCGGCCGACCAGGTCTCGGTAAGCAACAGCATCGGTAGCCTGCGCGCGCTCGGCTCGATCGACTGGCGCGAGTTCGTCGAAACCATGAGCGTGGTCGAGGCCACCCTGCGCACCGATCGCGGCGGCATCTATCCCAACATGGATTTCGCCACCCGCGACCACTACCGCCACGTGATCGAAAAAATCGCCAAACGCTCGACGCTTGCCGAATCCGCGATCGCCGAACAAGCGGTGGCTCTCGCAGACGAGGCAGCTGCAACCCATGGCGCCGACGACCGGCGCGCGCATGTCGGTTATTACCTGATCGACGACGGTCTGCAGCTGCTCGAGGCACGCGCCGAGGGGCGCCTGACACGATTCATGTCGCTCAAGCGCGCTGCACGGCGCACGCCGTTGCGTCTCTTCCTGGGCGGCATATTCCTGGTATCCCTGCTGACAACGGTGCTCCTGCTGTCGTTAGGCTGGCGGCAAAACCTGCCGCTGTGGCTGTTGGGGGTGCTGGTGCTGCCGGCGCTGTTGGCTGCCAGCCATCTCGGACTGGCGCTGGTGAACTGGATCGTGACGCTGACGGCGGCCCCGCGGCCACTGGCGCGGATGAACTTTTCGCAGGGTATCCCGGCAGCATTTCCGGCGCTGGTGGTGGTGCCGACGCTGCTGACCAGTACCTTGGGTGTGGAGCGCCTGGCCGAGGCGCTGGAAGTGCGTTTTCTCGCCAACCGCGATCCGCAGCTGCGCTTTTGCCTGTTGACCGATTTCGCGGATGCACCGACCGAAGTTCTCGCCACCGATGCCGACCTGCTCGCCTTCGCGCGCGACACGATCGAGCAGCTGAACCGTGCGTATCCGGAAGTCAGCGGCGGCCCGTTCCTGTTGCTGCACCGCCCGCGCATGTGGAACCCCTCCGAAGACACCTGGATGGGGTACGAGCGCAAGCGCGGCAAGCTGGCGGACCTGAACCGGCTGCTACGTGGTGGCAGCATCGTCCCGTTCTCGCTGGTGGTGGGCGATGTCAGCCGCCTCGAAGCCGTGAAATACGTGATCACCCTCGACACCGATACGCAGCTGCCGCGCGAAGCGGCACGCCAGTTCGTGGCCACCATGGCGCATCCCCTGAATCGCCCGGTGTTCGATGCGGAAGCGCAGCGGATCACCCAGGGATATGGCATCCTGCAGCCGCGCGTGGCGACCAGCCTGCCGGAAAACGATGCTTCCTTTTACGAACTGCTGTGCGGTGGCGAAGCCGGGATCGACCCGTACACGCGCGCCGTCTCCGACGTCTACCAGGACGTGTTCGGCGAAGGCTCGTTCGTCGGCAAGGGCATCTACGACGTGGATGCGTTCGAGCAGGCATTCGCCGGCCGCTTTCCGGAAAACCGCATCCTGTCGCATGACCTGATCGAGGGCTGCTATGCGCGCGCCGGCCTGTTGTCGGACGTGCTGCTGTTCGAGCAGTACCCCGCGCGTTACCAGACAGACGTCGCGCGCCGGCATCGCTGGATCCGCGGCGACTGGCAGCTCGCCTCCTGGCTGCTGCCGAGCGTGCCGGCGGCCATGCCTTCACCCGTGGCCGGCGCCCGGCGCGCCAGCTGGTCGTCGCGTATCCGCAATCCGCTGTCCGGCCTGTCACGCTGGAAGCTGTTCGACAACCTGCGCCGCAGCGGCGTGCCGGCGATGCTGGTGGCATTGCTGGTGACGGGCTGGATGCTGCTGCCGTCACCGGCGCTCTGGACGGTGGTTGTGATCGGCATCGTGATGTTAACGGCGATCACATCCTCCGTGCTCGACTTCGTGCGCAAGCCCGACGACGTGCTGCTGCACCAGCATCTGCGTGGCACGTTACGCACGACCGGCAGGCACCTGACCCGTTCGCTGCTGACGCTCACCTTCCTGCCGCACGAGGCTTACTTCAGCCTGGATGCGATCGTGCGCACCAACTGGCGGCTGCTGGTGTCGCACCGCCACCTGCTGGCGTGGACCGCTTCGGACCAGGCAATCACTGGCGGCGAAAGTCTCGCCGACGAATTCGGTGCGATGTGGTTTTCGCCGCTGCTGGCGGTGGTCGTGACGGCCGGCCTGGTCGTGCTGAATCCGCATGCGCTGCCGAGCGCCGTGCCGCTGCTGCTGGCATGGCTGATCGCGCCGTATGTCGCATGGCGGATCAGCCGTCCCATGGCGCGCCCGCAAGCTGCGATGGACGCCAAGCAGACGCTGTTCCTGCATCGCCTGTCGCGCAAGACCTGGGGCTTTTTCGAGACCTATGTCGGACCGGAAGACAACTGGCTGCCACCGGACAACGTACAGGAACAACCAGTCGCCGTGATCGCCCGCCGCACCTCGCCGACCAACATCGGCCTGTCGCTGCTGGCCAACCTGGCGGCGCACGACTTCGGCTATATCCCTGCGGGACAACTGCTCGAACGTACCGGCAACACGCTGCGCACCATGGCGGCGCTTGAGCGCCACCAAGGGCATTTCTACAACTGGTACGACACCCAATACCTCAAGCCGCTGCTGCCGATCTATATCTCGACGGTCGACAGCGGCAATCTTGCGGCACACCTGCTGACGCTGCGTCCTGGCCTGGTCGAACTGGTCACCGCACCGATCGTGCCGCCCCGTCTGTGGCAGGGCCTGCGCGATACGCTGGCCGTCTTGCTGGAGCAAGGCGAAGGAGAAGGGGAACGTGGAGGGGAACGCGAACCCGCGACCGGCAAATCGCGGGTGCCGACGGCGCTGGCGCAATTCAGAACGGTGCTGGAAGGCGCGATCAGCCAGCCACCGACCTGCCTGACAGCCGTCATGACGATGCTGTCCCAACTGACCCTGTATGCCCAGGCGTATGTCGCAGCGCTGACCGTGGTGCCGGAGACGCCGCACAACTGGTGGGCGCGCGCACTGTCGCGCCAGTGCCTGGAAGCCCAGCAGGAACTGGTGCATCTCGTACCATGGCTGGCGCATCCGGCACTATCTGCTCCGACCGGCGCCGACCTCGCCGGTATCGACGGCATACCGACGCTGCAGCAACTGGCGCGCGGCGAGCACAAACCCGTACTCGACTCCCACGCCGTCAATGATCCGGTCGTGGCGCTCATGCTGGCGGAAAGCAGCAGCCGCGCAGTCGAGCGGATCAGGCTCATCGACGACCTCTCACTGCAGGCTGCCGACTTCGCACGGATGGAATACGGCTTCCTGTATGACCCCGCCACGCACCTGATGGCGATTGGCTACAACCTCAGCGAGCGGCGGCGCGACCTGAGCTTCTACGACCTGCTGGCGTCGGAAGCGCGGCAGGGTAGCTTCGTCGCGATTGCGCAGGGCCAGATCCCGCAGGACAACTGGTTCGCGCTCGGTCGACAGCTGACGGTGGCCGGCGGCGAGCCGATCCTGCTGTCCTGGAGCGGCTCGATGTTCGAGTACCTGATGCCGCTGCTGGTCATGCCGAACTTTCCGAATACCCTGCTCGACCAGACCTACAAGTCGGCAGTGCAGCGCCAGATCGAATACGGCGCCCAGCGCAGCGTGCCGTGGGGGATGTCCGAATCCGGCTTCAACACCTTCGACGCCAGTCTGAATTACCAGTACCGCGCCTTCGGCGTGCCGGGCCTGGGTCTGAAACGCGGCCTGGGCGACGACCTGGTGGTGGCGCCCTATGCCTCGATGATGGCGCTGATGGTGGCGCCGCAGGCAGCCTGCATCAACCTGATGCGCCTGTCCGAGGAAGGCTTCGAAGGCCGCTTCGGCATGTACGAAGCGATCGACTACACGCAGTCGCGCCTGCCGCGCGGCCAGAGCTTTTCCGTGATCCGGTCGTTCATGGTGCATCACCAGGGCATGGGGTTCCTGGGCCTGGCCTACCTGCTGCTGGACCAACCGATGCAGAAGCGCTTCGAGTCCGACCCCCTGCTGCAATCGGCAATGCTGCTGCTGCAGGAACGCATCCCGAAGCCGACCGCCGCCTACGCCAACACCACCGAGCTGGCCGACATCCGCTCGGTCGCCAGCGAAGCCGCCATGCCGATGCGCATCCTGCACCGACCCGACACCCGCACGCCGGAAATCCAGCTGCTCTCCAACGGCCGCTATCACGTGATGGTCACCAGCGCCGGCGGCAGCTACAGCCGCTGGCGCGACCTGGCGGTGAGCCGCTGGCGAGAAGACAGCACCCGCGATCATTGGGGGGCATTCTGCTATGTGCGCGATGCGGCCGATGGCAAGTACTGGTCGACCGCCTTCCAGCCGACGCTGGTGCAGCCCAAGCATTACGAGGTGATCTTCTCCGAAGGCCGCGCCGAGTTCCGCCGCACCGACAACGAGCTCGAGATGCATACCGAGATCGTGGTCTCGCCAGAGGACGATATCGAACTGCGCCGTACCCGCATCACCAACCGCTCGCGGGTGCGCCGCACGGTGGACCTGACCAGCTATACCGAGGTCGTACTGGCACCGCCGGCGGCCGACGATGCGCATCCCGCGTTCTCCAACCTGTTCGTGCAGACCGAACTGCTGCGCGACCAGCCGGCGATCCTGTGCACCCGCCGCCCGCGCTCCCTGCATGAAAAAATGCCATGGATGTTCCACCTGATGGCGCTGCACGGCGCCGAGGGCGAGGGCGAGGCAGCGTCGTTCGAAACCGACCGCATGCAGTTCCTGGGACGCGGCAACACCGCACGTACGCCGCAGGCGATGCAGAAGGCGGCGTTGTCCGACAGCGCCGGTTCGGTGCTCGATCCGGTGGCGTCGATCCGCCGCCGCTTCTCGCTGGAGCCGGAACAGTCGGTGGTGGTCGACATCGTCACCGGCATTGCCAACACGCGTGAAGCCAGCGTCGGGCTGGTGCAGAAATTCCACGACCGCCATCTGGCCGACCGGGTGTTCGAACTGGCGTGGACCCACAGCCAGGTAGTGCTGCGACAGCTCAATGCGAGCGAAGCCGATGCCCAGCTCTACAGCCGCCTGGCCAACACCATCATTTATGCCAATCCGCAGTTGCGGGCCGAGGCCAGCGTGCTGGTGAAGAACCATCGCGGCCAGTCGGGTCTGTGGAGCTACGCGATTTCCGGCGACCTGCCGATCGTGCTGGTACAGATCAAGGAGCAGGCCCATATCGAGCTGGTGCGGCAGATGGTGCAGGCGCATGCCTACTGGCGATTGAAGGGCCTGGCCGTCGACCTGGTGATCTGGAACGAAGACCATGCCGGCTACCGCCAGGTGCTGCAGGAGCAGATCATGGGATTGATCGGCTCCGGCATCGACGGCCCGGTGGTCGACCGTCCGGGCGGCATCTTCCTGCGCCTGGCGGAACAGGTCGCGCTCGAAGACCGCATCCTGCTGCAATCGGTCGCCCGCGCCATCCTCAGCGACAGCCATGGCACGCTGGCCGAGCAGATCAACCGGCGCGGCGGACTCGATGTCCGCATGCCGGCGCTGACGCCGTCGCGCACCAGCCCGGTCGCCGCTGTCGTGGCCGACACGGCGCCGCCGCACGACCTGATGCTGACCAACGGCTTTGGCGGGTTCTCCGCCGATGGCCGCGAATACGTGATCACCACCAGTGACACGCGGCGCACACCGGCGCCATGGTCGAACGTGCTGGCCAACGCCAGTTTCGGCACCGTGATCTCCGAAAGCGGCCAGTCGTACACCTGGGGCGAGAATGCGCATGAATTCCGTCTCACGCCATGGAACAACGATCCGGTGTCCGACACCGGCGGCGAAGCGTTCTACCTGCGCGACGAGGAAAGCGGCCGCTTCTGGTCGCCGACGCCGCTGCCGCGACGCGGGTCGGGCAGCTACCGGACCCGCCACGGCTTCGGCTACAGCGTCTTCGAACACACCGAGGATGGCATCGTCTCCGAGCTATGCGTCTACGTCGCGCTGGATGCGTCGATCAAGTTTTCGGTGCTCAAGGTGCGTAATGATTCCGGCGCGGCGCGGCGCATGTCGGCCACCGGCTACGTCGAATGGGTGATGGGCGACCTGCGCCCGAAAACCGGCATGCACGTCGTCACCGAGGCCGATCCGGTCACTGGCGCATTGTTTGCCAAGAACGCCTACAACACCGATTTCCCGGAGCGGATCGCCTTCTTTTATGTCGACAGCACGATCGGCAGCACGGTCACCGGTGACCGCGCGGAGTTCATCGGCCGCAACGGCTCGCTGCAGAATCCGGCAGCGCTGTCGCGCACCCGGCTCTCCGGTCGTCTTGGCGCGGGTTTCGATCCGTGCGCGGCAATTCAGGTGCCGTTCGACCTGGCCGACGGCCAGCAGCGCGAGGTGGTGTTCATCCTTGGCGTGGCGGGACGGCGCAGCGCCGATGTCAGTGGCCTGATCCAGCGCTTCCGTGGCGCCGCAGCGCCGCGCGCCGCGCTGGAGGCGGTCAACGGCTACTGGACCCACACCCTTGGCGCGGTACAGATCGCCACGCCCGATGCGGCCGTCAATGCGCTCGCCAACGGCTGGCTGATGTACCAGACCATCGCCTGCCGGCTGTGGGCGCGCAGCGGCTACTACCAGTCGGGCGGCGCATTCGGCTTCCGCGACCAGTTGCAGGACGTGATGGCAATGGTGCATGCAACACCCCAGCTGGTGCGCGATCACCTGCTGCTGTGCGCGGCCCACCAGTTCGAGGAGGGCGACGTCCAGCACTGGTGGCATCCGCCATCGGACCGCGGCGTGCGGACCCACTGCTCGGACGACTACCTGTGGCTGCCGCTGGCGGTGCATCGCTATGTCACCACCACCGGCGACACCGGCGTGCTCGACGAAACCGCGCACTACCTGACCGGGCGCGAAGTGCGGCCGGATGAAGATTCCTACTACGACTTGCCGACCCGTTCGTCGCACTCGGGCAGCCTGTATGAACACAGCGTGCGGGCCATCGAACGCGGGCTGCGCTTCGGCGTGCACGGCCTGCCGCTGATCGGCTCCTGCGACTGGAACGACGGCATGGACAAGGTCGGCGAAGAGGGCAAGGGCGAAAGCATCTGGCTGGCGTTCTTCCTGTTCGACGTATTGACCCGCTTTGCCACGGTGGCGCAACTGCACGACGATCCGCAGTTTGCGGTGCACTGCCGGGCCGAAGCCAGCAAGCTGCGCGACAACATCGAGGCCAATGGCTGGGACGGGGGCTGGTACCGGCGGGCCTACTTCGACGATGGCACGCCACTGGGCTCGTCGAGCAATCCGGAATGCCAGATCGATTCGATCTCGCAAAGCTGGGCGGTGCTGTCCGGCGCCGGCGATCCGGCCCGGACCCAGGTCGCGATGCGCGCAGTTGACCAGCGCCTGGTGCGGCGCGAGCATGCGCTGATCCAGCTGCTCGATCCGCCCTTCGACAAATCGGACCTGAACCCCGGCTACATCCGCGGCTACGTGCCGGGCGTGCGTGAAAACGGCGGCCAGTACACCCACGCCGCGGTGTGGACAGCGATGGCGTTCGCGCGCCTGGGCGACAGCAGCCGCGCCTGGGAGCTGCTGGGCATGATCAATCCGGTCAATCATGGTCTGACCGCCGCCGACGTCGCCACTTACAAGGTCGAACCGTACGTGGTGGCAGCCGACGTGTATGGTGTCTCGCCGCACATCGGCCGCGGCGGCTGGACCTGGTACACCGGCTCGTCGGGATGGATGTATCGCCTGATCCTGGAGTCGTTGCTGGGACTCGAGCTGGCGGTGGACCGGCTGACTTTCACGCCGTGCCTGCCGGCCGACTGGCCGCAATTCACGCTCAGCTACCGCTTCCGCGAGACGGTCTACGAGATCACGGTAATACAGGCGACTGCGCAGGCGACTGCGCAGGTGACTGCGCAGGCGACCGTGGCCGAGGTGGCGTCTGCGACAAGCCGCACGAGCGTCACGCTCGACGGCGTGCTGCTGGCGCAGGACTATCTTCCGCTGCACGACGACGGCGTTTCACATCAGGTCAGCATTCATGTGCCGACGACCGCCGCGCGGCTGGCACTCGCAGCGATCACGCCATCGGCGTTGCCGGCGCCGCCGGTTTGAGGTGGCAGGCTGCGGCGGTGGCTTACAATCGGCGGCCTCGCAGCATCGTCAAAAAAACCTGCCTACCAAGGATTCCCCGATGGCACCTGACCCGCAAGCGGCGCTGCAACATGCGCCGACGTATCATCCGATGCACGACATGTCCGATCTTCCGTGGAACCGCCCTGCAATTCCCGGGTGCGCGCAATGAAGCTGGCCACCTG
>JACMOV010000213.1 GCA_014377845.1 Herminiimonas sp. | reverse complement strand
TCGGCATGGCGCCGCCGGACAGACCGGTGCCGGCGCCGCGCGGCACGATCCGCACCTGCAGTTGGCGGCACGTGTTCAATGCAGCGATGATCTGGGACTCGTTCTCGGGCAGCACCACCACCATCGGCAACTGGCGAAACGCCGCCAGGCCGTCGCATTCGTACGGCCGGGTGTCTTCTTCATCGAAGAGCACGCAATGCGCCGGCATCAGGGTGCGCAGGGCAGCCACGACCTCGCGCTGCCGTTCGGGCGTGAAGGCAGCAGCGGCCAGGTGGGCGGAATCGACGGGTGCATTCATGGGAAAACCTCGCGGAAAATTGTACCGGGCCTGGAGGCCGGCTTGCCGGGCAGGACACACGTGCCTGCAGACCAGGGCGTATCGCACCCGTCAGTGTAGCCAATAACCGTGGCGCACAGTGCGCCCGGCGGCGTTCCCGAACCTGAAAACCTTGTTCGCGGCGCGTGAATTCTTTTCAGGCGGTGGTGAAGCGGCGGTGCAGCCAGTCGATCATCATGGCCACTTCCGGCCGCTGCCGCACCTGTTGGTCGTAGACGACATAGTAGGCGTGCGGCGGCGTGGTCAGCTGCACGTCGAACAGCCGCACCACCTCGCCCGACTCCAGCATGTCGCGCGCAAAATGCTGGCGCGACAGGCCGATGCCGTGGCCGTGCTTGATCGCCTCCAGCAGCAGGCCGAGGTCATCGACCCGCACGCCGCCGACCGGTTCGGCCCAGTCGAGGCCGGCGGCTTCGAACCACGGCTGCCATGGCTCCAGCGCCGAGCGCAGCAGGGTGGCATTGCGCAGGTCGGTTGGCACCCGCACCGGCGCGATCCGGGACAGATACGCCGGGCTGGCGACGGCAAACGCCGGTTCCTCGAACAGTTTGGCCGTCACGATGTTCGGATAGTTGCCGGCGCCGAAGCGGATCTCGACATCGCTCTCCGACAGCGACAGGTCGTACAGCGGAACCGAGACGAACAGCTCGACCGCGATCTCCGGATGCAGGGACGTGAATTCCGCCAGGTTCGGCAGCAGCAGATAGCGCGCGAAGGTCGGCGGTACCGTGACCTTGACCCGCGGCTGCACCTGCGCACTGCGGTGCGGCATCGGAAAGTCGGTTAGCGTACGCAGCGCGGCGCGCACCACCTCGAGATAGCGGCGGCCGAATTCGGACAGGCTGATGCTGCGGTTATCGCGCAGGAACAGCCGCTCGCCGACGAAGTCTTCCAGCAGCCGGATGCGATGCGACAGCGCCGACGGCGTGATGCACAGCTCTTCCGCGGCCAGCGCGAAGGATGTCAGGCGCGCCGCCGCTTCGAAAGCGGACAGGGCATGCACGGGAGGGAGTCGGATCGCCATGGGGGAATTAACAGTCGCCGGGCGCTTACCAGTGCACGATCTTGCCGGGATTGAGGATGTTCTGTGGGTCGAGCGCATGCTTGATCGCGCGCATCGTGTCGATCGCATCGGCGCTGTGTTCCTCGATCAAAAAATCCATCTTGTGCATGCCGACGCCGTGCTCGCCCGTACAGGTGCCGTCCATCCCCAGCGCGCGGGTGACCATGCGGGCATTGATCGCGCGGACGCCGTTTTCATCCAGGAATTCGACCCGCGCCACCGGCACGCCGAGCTGGATCGTGTCGATCACGGCCTTGACGGCGGCTTCGGTGGTAGGAAATGAACCGACCGCCGCCGAGATCGCTTCCGGCAGCGGATACAGCCGCACCGTCACCTCGGTGATGATGCCGAGCGTGCCTTCGCTGCCGACGAACATCCGGGTCAGGTCGTAGCCTGCGGAAGACTTCCGGGCATCGGGCGGCATCGGATCGTAGGCCGATTCATCGCGCCCATGATGCGCACACATTGCATGCGCCACCGACAGGTGATCGCCAAACAGCGCCTGCAGGCTCGACAGCAAGGCTTCCGTCACAGGACGCCGGCTTGCGAAAGGTTGCAGGGAAAATGGCGGCAGGGGCTGGTTCATTGGCGATCACCGGAAGCGAGGTGCAATTTTACTCTGCGCAATGCGGTCGCGGCGATTTGACCGCACCAGCCCCGGCTGCTGAAATTACCGTATCCTTGAGTTCCTTTTTCACATCCAGCAAAGCAGACCATGGGCAATCGACTTTCCAAAATCGTCACCCGCACCGGTGACAACGGCACCACCGGCCTGGGCGACGGCAGCCGGGTCGACAAGGACAGCCTGCGAGTGCATGCGATGGGCGATGTCGATGAACTCAATTCCCACATCGGCCTGCTGCTGTGCGAAACGCTGCCGCCGGCCCTGCGCGAGGTGCTGGTGACGATCCAGCACGACCTGTTCGACATGGGCGGCGAGCTGTGCATTCCCGGCTTCACGATGATCACCGACAGCCATGTCGAGCGGCTCGATGCGCTGCTCGAAAAATACAATGCCGACCTGCCGCCGCTGGCCGACTTCATCCTGCCGGCGGGTTCGCGGGCCGCGGCGCAGGCGCATGTCTGCCGCACCGTTTGCCGGCGCGCCGAGCGGGCGATCGTCAGTCTCGGCAAGGCAGATGCGCTCAACGACAATCCGCGCCAGTACATGAACCGGCTCTCGGATCTGCTGTTCGTTCTGTCGCGCGCGCTGAACCGGTTCGGTGGCGGCAGCGATGTGCTGTGGCAGAAGGACCGGGTCAGGTAGACCGTTTGCGGTGCGGTTCGGGATCGGCTGCGACCAGCAGGCTGCAGCGGATTTTCTCCACCAGGATGGCGTCGGTGGCGCCGCGCCACCAACGCAAGGCAAACGGTTTCTGGCGCGAGTGGCCGATGATGACCAGTTCGATGCCGAGCGTGTCGACCAGGTCGGCGATCGACTGTACCGGGTCGCCGCATTCGACGTGCAAGGTGGAATCGAGGCCATGCTCGCGCAGCATGCTGCAGGCACCGAACGCTTCCTGCCGGACCCGGTCCTCGGCGATCTGCCGGTCCGCCTCATAAGTCGCTTCGACGAAGGTACCGAGTTCGCTGACCACCGGCGTCGGCGGCGGGTCGACCACCACCAGCACATGCACGTGCGCCGACGCATTCGCCGGCAGGATGCGCAGGCATTCGTGCAGCGCGGAGTGGCGCGTACTGTTGCCATGATAGGCAACCAGGATTTTCTGGTACACGCGCTGCTCCTGTGGGTGGGGGAAGGCCACTCAAGTATAGGCCTGGGATTGTGAAACGACTACTGGGAAAAAGGTAGGCCGAAGGCAGGAACGACACCACAAAATTCGCAGACCGCGCTCTCTGTAGTTGCCGACCGCTGAACATGCCATGCGAATCACGTCCTCAGCGATTCACCACCAGCCGCGGCTCCCCTGCTCCGAAGCGCTTGCGAATCGAAGCCGCAATGCCTGCCCCGTCCAGTCCACAAGCCGCCAGCAGGTGCGGCACGTCGCCATGGTCGATGAACCGGTCCGGCAGGCCCAGCATCATCAGCGGCTTGACGATGCCGTCGGCGGCCAGCGCTTCGGCCACCGCGGCGCCAGCGCCGCCCATGATGCAGCCCTCTTCCACCGTCACCAAGCCATCATGCGTGGCCGCCAGTTCGCGTACCATCGCGACGTCCAGCGGCTTGATGAAGCGCATGTTGACCACCGTCGCGTCCACCAACTCGGCAGCGGCCAACGCCGGCGCGACCATCGTGCCGAATGCCAGAATCGCAATCTTGCTGCCGGTGCGCCGCCGCTCGCCCACGCCGATCGGCAGGGTCGCCAGCCCGGGCTGCACAGCTGCACCAATCCCCGATCCGCGCGGATAACGTACCGACGCCGGCCCCGCATACTGGTAGGCGGTCGACAGCATCTGCCGGCACTCGTTCTCGTCCGACGCCGCCATCACCACCATGTTCGGAATGCAGCGCAGGAAGGCGATGTCGTAATTGCCGGCATGCGTGGCGCCGTCCGCACCGACCAGTCCGGCGCGGTCCAGCGCGAACGTGACGTCGAGGTTTTGCAGAGCAACGTCGTGGATCAGCTGGTCGTAGCCGCGCTGCAGGAAGGTGGAATAGATTGCCACCACCGGCTTCATGCCCTCGGCCGCTAGGCCGGCAGCGAAGGTCACCGCATGCTGCTCGGCGATGCCGACGTCGAAGTAGCGGTCCGGGTAGCGCTGCTCGAAGGCGGTCATGCCGGAGCCGCCGCACATCGCCGGCGTGATGCCGATCAGGCGATTGTCGGCTGCCGCCATGTCGCACAACCAGTCGCCGAAGACCTGGGTGTAGGTCAGCTTGCCGGCAGCGGCTGGCTTGATGCCCTCCGCCGGGTTGAACTTGCCCGGCCCATGATAGAGCACCGGGTCGGCTTCGGCCAGCTTGTAGCCCTGGCCTTTTTTGGTGACCACGTGCAGGAATTGCGGCCCTTTCAGATGCTTCAGGTTCTGCAGCGTCGGGATCAGCGATTCCAGATCGTGACCGTCGATCGGACCGATGTAGTTGAAGCCGAATTCCTCGAACATCGTGGCCGGCACCACCATGCCTTTCGCATGCTCCTCGAGCCGCTTGGCCAGTTCCAGCATCGGTCCGGGCAGCACCGTCTTGCCGACGTTTTTCGCGGCGGCGTAGAAGCGGCCCGACATCAGCCGCGCCAGATAGCGATTCAGCGCGCCGACCGGCGGCGAGATCGACATATCGTTGTCGTTCAGGACCACCAGCAGGTTGATGTCGTCGTGGATGCCGGCATTGTTCATGGCCTCGAAGGCCATGCCGGCGGTCATCGCCCCATCGCCGATGACCGCGATCGCATGCCGGCTCTCGCCCTTGGCGCGGGCCGCCAGCGCCATGCCGAGCGCCGCCGAAATCGAGGTCGAGGAATGCGCGGTGCCGAACGTGTCGTATTCGCTCTCGTCGCGTTTCGGAAAGCCGGAGATGCCATTCAATTGCCGCAGGCTGTGCATGCGTTCGCGCCGGCCAGTCAGGATCTTGTGCGGATAGGTCTGGTGACCGACGTCCCACACGATCCGGTCTTCCGGCGTATTGAAGACGTAATGCAGCGCGATCGTCAGCTCGACCGTGCCAAGGTTCGACGAGAGGTGACCGCCGGTCTTGGCGACGGAATCGAGCAGGTAGCTGCGCAACTGGTCGGCAAGCAGACGCAGCTGGGCGCGGGGTAACCGGCGCAGGTCGCTCGGCTGGTTGATTTTTTCGAGTAAATCCATGTCAGGTCTTCCGTTGCACGATCAGGTCCGCCAACTGGCGCAGCGGCTCTGCGGCCACGCCAAACGGTGCGATGGCGTCGTGCGCCTCCATCCGTAATTTTTCAGCCAGTGCCTGCGATTGCGCCAAGCCCAGGATCGTCACGTAGGTCGGCTTGTTGGCCGCGGCATCCTTGCCAGCGGTCTTGCCGAGCATCGCCGAATCAGCGGTCGCGTCGAGCACATCGTCGACCACCTGAAAGGCCAGGCCGATGGCGTGCGCATACCGGTCCAGCGCGGCGCGCTCCATGTCGTCGAGTGTCTTGCCGCAGCTCGCACCCAGCAGCACCGATGCATGCAGCAGGGCGCCGGTCTTCAGGCGATGCATCTGCTCGAGCTGGTCGCGATCGAGCGTGACGCCGACGCTGGCCAGATCGATCGCCTGGCCGCCGCACATGCCGCGCGAGCCGGCAGCCTGCGCCAGCACCCGCAGCATCCCGATCTGGCGTTGCGGCGGCAGATCGGCGCCGGCCTCGGCCAGCACGGAAAATGCCTGCGCCTGCAACGCGTCGCCGACCAGCAGCGCGGTCGCTTCGTCATACTGTACGTGGACCGTGGCCTTGCCGCGTCGCAGCGCATCATCGTCCATGCAGGGCATGTCGTCGTGCACCAGCGAATAAGCATGGATCATTTCGACTGCTGCCGCCGCATAGCCGAGTGCGGCTGCCGGCGCATCGAACAGCGCACCGGCAGCAAATACCAGCAGCGGCCGCATCCGCTTGCCGCCGCCCAGCACCGCGTAACGCATGGCCTCATGCAGCCGCACCGGGACCGTGGCCGCAGGCGGCAGGCTGCGCTCCAGCGTTGTCTCCACACTGGTTTGCACGCCCTGCATCCACTGCTGGAATCCGTCGGAAAAAGTCATTCGCCGCTCTCGGCGGCGTTCGCGGCGGCGAAAGGTTTCAGCACGTCGCCTTCGAGCATCCGGACCTGCTGGTCCACGCGCTCGAGCTGTGCGCTGCAAAAACGTACCAGCTCGGCGCCGCGCTTGTAGGCGGTGACGGATGCTTCCAGCGGCAGTTCGCCGGCTTCCATCTGCGTGACCAGCTGCTGCAGTTCGCTCATTGCTTCTTCGAACGATGCCGGGGTGGCGGAATCGGATTCCTGCGATATTTTTTTAGCCATGGGGTCGGTAGTTGTTGCGTCGAACAGCCTGCAGCAGGCATGCCGCTCCTTATTTTAGAACAATCCCCTGCCCGAAGCGCAGCGCACACGACAGTGCGCATTCTCGAGATTGCGCAAATTCCGCGTGGCTGACGCTGGCAGGCTGAAATGCTGGCAGCCAATCAGGTTCAAAGCAAGGTTCAAACCTGCGCTCAGTGGAACCCACCCGGTCGCGCAAGCCTGAAGCAGCATGGGGCAGCATGGTTGCGCGAAAGGATACAGCATATAAGTCCGACAAGGCGCTTCGGGTATAATCGCCGGTTCTGTCCAAAATTTCCTCTTCATCTGTTTCTATAACGTTTGAACTGTGGTTTTTGCGGATTCTTTCTCTCTTAGGTTGGTGCAAATTAATTTGGGGGTGGGGATGTCCGATCTGGCTAATCTCGCCAAGCTCGCGCGCTCGGATGCGCAACTGCCGGTGACCGTTTATTTCGACGAGTCGCTGCTGAAGCAGGAAACCGACCAACTGTTCCGCCGCGGCCCGCGCTACGCCGGCCACGAACTCATGGTGCCCAACGCCGGCGACTTCGCCACGCTGCCCTGGGAAAACGAAGGCCGCATGCTGGTCCGCAACAAGGACGGCATCGAACTGCTGTCCAACGTGTGCCGACATCGTCAGGCCAAGATGTTCAATGGCCGCGGCAATGCCACCAACATCGTCTGCCCGCTGCATCGCTGGACCTACGACCTCAAGGGTGCGCTGATCGGCGCGCCGCATTTCGGCGAAACCCCGTGCCTGAACCTGTCGAAGACGTCCCTGCAGAACTGGAACGGGCTGCTGTTCGAACGCAATGGCGTCGACGTCGCCGCCGTCATGAAAAACCTCTCGGTCACGAAGGAACTCGATTTTTCCGGTTACATGCTCGACCACGTCGAAGTGCACGAGTGCGACTACAACTGGAAGAGTTTCATCGAGGTGTATCTCGAGGACTACCACGTCGAGCCGTTTCATCCGGGACTGGGCAGTTTGGTCGATTGCGGTGACCTGCGCTGGGAATTCGGCGAGAGCTACAGCGTCCAGACCGTGGGCGTGAACCACGCGCTGGCGAAATCGTGCACCCCGACCTATCGCAAGTGGCATGAAGAGGTGCTGAAATACCGCCGCGGCGAGGCGCCGCCGTTCGGCGCGATTTGGCTCACGCTCTATCCGAACATCATGGTCGAGTGGTACCCGCACGTGCTGGTTGTCTCCACCGTCTGGCCGAATGGTCCGCAGAAGACCACCAACGTGGTCGAGTTCTACTATCCGGAAGAAATCGTGCTCTTCGAGCGCGAATTCATCGAGGCCGAGCGCGCCGCCTATCGCGAGACCTGCGTCGAGGACGACGAAATCGCCCTGCGCATGGATGCCGGCCGCCGCATCCTGGTCGAGCGCGGCGTCAATGAAACCGGACCGTACCAGTCGCCGATGGAAGACGGCATGCAGCATTTCCACGAGTGGTACCGGCGACAGGGCCTGATCTAAGTACCCCCCATGCAATCCCTCTGGATGCTTTTCGCCAGCTTCATCTTCGCCATCATGGGGGTGTGCGTCAAGCTCGCCTCGCTCCAGTATTCGACTACCGAAATCGTGATGTACCGCGGCCTGACCGGTGTGCTGTTCCTGGCCGTGTATATCCGCTTGCAGCACGGTAGTCTGCGCACCGCTTACGGCCTGCATCACCTGTGGCGCGGCGCAATCGGCGTCACGGCGCTCTGGCTCTGGTTTTCCTCGATCAGCCTGCTGCCGCTCGCCACCGCAATGACGCTCAACTACATGGCGCCGATCTGGATGGCGGCAATCCTGTTCGTCGGCGGCTGGTGGCGCGAGGAGAAACGATTCGAATGGGGCCTGGTCGCGGCGATCGGCATGAGCTTTCTCGGCGTGACGATGATGTTGCGCCCGGCGATCCATGCCGACCAGTGGCTGGGTGCGACCGTCGGCCTGGTGTCGGGCACCCTCTCGGCGCTGGCCTACCTGCAGGTGCGCCAGCTCGGCCAGCTGGGCGAACCGGAATACCGGGTCGTGTTTTATTTCTCGTGCACCGGCACCGTCGCCGGCCTGCTCGGCACCCTGCTCGGCAGCAGCTTCGTGGTCGATCCGCATTTCGGCTGGCATGCGCATGATGCGCGCGGCGTGGCGCTGTTGGCGACCATCGGCGTGACAGCGACGATTGCGCAGATGGCGATGACCCGCGCCTATCGGCTTGGCAAGACGCTGGTGACGGCGAACCTGCAGTACACCGGCATCGTTTTTTCGAGCATCTGGGGCATCCTGATCTGGGGCGACCTGCTGAGCTGGCTCGGCTGGGCCGGTATTTTCATCATTCTCCTCAGCGGCCTGAGCGCCACTTACTACAATACGAGAAGCGCCAGGCCGGGCGCGCCCCTCACTGCGCTAACCGCCACGGCCACCCATCCGATCGCCACCGAATTGTAAGGACTGTTGCCATGACGTCTACTCCCTCCGCCTTCACCACCCTGATTTCTGCCACCACCCTGGCGACGCATCTGAACGATCCGCACTGGGTGATCCTCGATTGCCGGCATGATCTGGCCGATCCCGGTGCGGGGCGCAACGGCTACCTCGCCGGCCACGTCCCTGGTGCGCAATTCGTCTCGATCGACGATGACCTGTCGGAAAAGTCGCCAGCCGCCGACGGCAGCTTCCGCGGCCGCCATCCGCTGCCGGCACGGGATGCCTTCATCGAGACGCTGCGCAAATTGGGCATCGATGACACGACCCAGGTCATCGCCTGCGATGCGCAGGGCGGCATGTTCGCGGCCCGCCTGTGGTGGATGCTGCGCTGGGTGGGACATGCGCGGGTCGCCGTGCTCGATGCCGGCATGGCGGCATGGCTGGCAGAGGCGCATCCGGTATCGGCGGGTGCCGAAACAACGACAAGAGTCGGCAACATCGTCGACCGCCCGCCATTGGTCGAGATGGTCAACGCGGCCGACGTCGAGCGTAGCATCGCGCAAGGTCAGCGCATCGTGATCGATGCCCGCGCCCCCGACCGCTTTCGCGGCGAGAACGAGACCCTTGACCCGGTAGGCGGTCACATCCCCGGCGCGAAGAACCGTTTTTTCAAGGACAACCTGCAGGGCGACGGCCGCTTCCGCCCGCCGGCGGAATTACGCGCCGCTTTCGAGGCGCTCGTACCGGAACCCGGTGCGGCGATCATGCAATGCGGCTCGGGTGTGACCGCATGCCACAACCTGCTGGCGCTGGAAGTGGCGGGATTGTCCGGCGCGGCGCTCTACCCCGGATCGTGGAGCGAATGGTGCGCCGATCCTGCGCGGCCGGTGGCGACCGGTACTGCCTGACCCGCGGGAACTTCCTCAGCAGCGTTTCACAGGCGTCGCGAGCCGACGATTGAAACGCTGCTCAATGGGCGTGCCCGGTCAGCACCAGCACCAGCACGACACCCAGCCCCACCAGCAGGATCTGCGGAATCGTCTCGCGCAGCGTCGCGCGCCGCTGCATCTGCGGCATCAGGTCGCTCACCGCGATGTAGATGAAGCCCGATGAAGCAAACACCAGCACATACGGAATGAACTGCATGCCGCGTTCGAGCGTGACGTAGCCGAGTATGCCGCCGACGACCGCCATCAGGCTGCAGATCAGGTTGTAGACATAGGCCCGCGTGCGGCTGAAACCGGCGTTGAGCAGCACGATGAAGTCGCCGATCTCCTGCGGGATTTCATGCGCGATGATCGCCAAACCCGTGACCAGGCCCAGCTTCGGATTGGCGATGAAGGCGGCCGCGATCAAAATGCCGTCGGTAAAATTATGCATGCCATCGCCGACCAGGATCATCCAGCCCGCCTTGCCGGCCTCATGCGCGTCGTGCCCATGATGATGCGCGTGGCCGTCACCCTCATGGTGGTGCGAGTGCCGCAGGATCGCGAATTTTTCGAGCAGGAAAAAACCGAGCAGACCGGCCAGCAACGTCGCAAACAAGGTGCGCGGATCGGCCTTCGATTCGAAGGCTTCCGGCAATGCGTGCAGCAGCGACGTCGACAGCATGATGCCGACCGACAGGCTGACCATGCGCTCGACCATCTTCGAGAGCAACGAAAACGAAAACAGCGCAGCCGCGGTAATGCTGGCAACACCGGCGATCATGGTCGCCAGCAGGATGGATACCAGTGTCGGATTAATTTTGGTTCTCGGTATCGATGTCGCAGAGCCGCAGATTAGAACACGGTCAATGACTTTGGGCAAACCCTGGGGGCTGCGATATTCCCCGGTCGGCGGTGCAGACCGCCTCGCGCATCAAACCACGCCGCGCGACCGGAACCAGGCCAGGGTACGCGCAAACCCATCCTTGGCGTCCGCTTCCACGTAGCTCGGGCGGTAATCGGCGTGGAATGCGTGACCGGAATTCGGATAGACGATGAATTCGGACTTGCTGTTGCCCAGCGCGAGTGCCGCCTTCATCTGCTCGATCGTCGCCATCGGAATCCCCTCGTCCTTGCCGCCGTAGAGGCCAAGTACCGCACCCCGGATGGTCGAGCCCACATCGACCGGATTGCTCGGCGTGAGCACAGTCTTGTCGCCGACCAGCCGGCCGTACCAGGCCGCGCCCGCCTTGACCTGCGGATTGTAGGCGGCATACATCCAGGTGATCCGGCCACCCCAGCAAAAACCGGTGATGCCGAGCTTGTCGGTATTGCCGCCGTTTGCCTTGGCATAGGCCACGCAGGCATCGAGGTCTGTCATGACCTGGGCATCGGGCACCTTCGAGACCACTTCCTTGATCAGTTCGGCGACGGTGCCGTAGGAAGATGCATCACCCTGGCGCACGAACAGATCCGGCGCCAGCGCCAGGTAGCCGAGCTTGGCGAAGCGGCGCGCGACATCGGCGATGTGTTCATGGACGCCGAAAATTTCGGAGATGACCAGCACCACCGGCATGCCGGTTCGGCCCTCCGGCTGCGCGCGATAGACCGGCACCTTCTGGCCGTTCACGGTGAGGATGATTTCGCCGGCGGTCAATCCGGCGGTATCCGTCTTGACCACCGACTGCGCCATCACCGGCAGCGCCGCGGCCGCAAACCCGGTGCCGATCGCTGTCTTCAGGAAGCCGCGCCGGTCGGTGCCGTTTGCAAAGGGGGATGTGCCTACCAGGCTGGTGAAATCCTGCTTGAAACCGTCGTTGTCGCGCATGCCTGTCTCCTGGAATTAT
>JACMOV010000212.1 GCA_014377845.1 Herminiimonas sp. | reverse complement strand
TCGGCATCGTCAAGAAGAACGCGATCATGATGATCGATTTCGCGCTGGACGCCGAACGCAATGAAGGCATGGCGCCGCGCGAGGCGATCTACCAGGCGTGCCTGCTGCGGTTCCGGCCGATCCTGATGACGACCATGGCGGCGCTCTTGGGCGCGTTGCCGTTGATGCTGGGCGGCGGTGTCGGCTCCGAGCTGCGTCATCCGCTGGGCATCACGATCGTCGGCGGCCTGATCGTCAGCCAGGTGCTCACGCTGTTCACCACGCCGGTGATCTATCTCGCCTTCGATCGTCTCGCGCAGCGCTTCAACCAGAACGATGCCGCCGCCGACCCTGCCGCCCCGGCCGCACCAGGCCACACGGCCGCTGGCAATCCTGCGCCGGAGTCGACGTGAATCTCTCCGCACCGTTCATCCAGCGCTCGGTTGCCACCACGCTGCTGACAGTCGGCGTGATCCTGGCCGGCGTGGTCAGCTTTGGCCTGCTGCCGGTGTCGCCGCTGCCGCAGGTGGATTTTCCGACGATCTCGGTGCAGGCCGGCGTGCCTGGCGCCAGCCCGGAAACCATGGCATCGACCGTTGCAACGCCGCTGGAGCGCAAGCTCGGCACGATTGCCGGCGTGACGGAAATCACGTCGTCGAGCGCACTTGGCTCGGCACGCATCACGCTGCAGTTCGATCTGAGCCGCGACATCGACGGCGCGGCGCGCGATGTGCAGGCGGCCATCAATGCGGCCCGGGTCGATCTGCCGGCTACGCTGCGCAGCAACCCGACTTATCGGAAGGTCAATCCGGCCGATGCGCCGATCCTGATCCTCGCATTGACCTCACCGACCATGAGCCAGGGCGAGATGTACGACGCCGCGTCCACCGTGCTGCAGCAGAAGTTATCGCAGGTTGCGGGTGTCGGCCAGGTCAGCGTCGGCGGCAGTTCGCTGCCGGCAGTGCGGGTCGAGCTGAATCCGAATTCACTCAACAAGTACGGCATCGGCCTGGAAGACGTGCGCAATGCGCTGTCGGGCACCAATGCCAACAAGCCGAAGGGGGTCGTCGAACAGGGAGAGCGCCAGTGGCAGATCGCTGCCGATGACCAGGCCCAGAAGGCGGCGCAGTACCGGTCACTGATCGTCTCGTATCGTAACGGCGCGCCGGTCCGGTTGCGCGACGTCGGCGAGGTGACCGATTCGGTCGAAGACCTGCGCAATGCCGGCATGGCAAACGGCAAGCCGTCCGTGCTGGTGATCCTGAACCGCCAGCCCAACGCCAACATCATCGAAACCGTCGACCGCATCCGGGCGCTGATGCCGCAACTGAAAGCCTCGATTCCGAGTTCGATCGACCTCGACGTGGTGCTCGACCAGACCATGACGATCCGCGCCTCGCTGAAGGATGTCGAGAAAACCCTGGCGATGTCGGTCGGCCTGGTGATCCTCGTGGTGTTCCTGTTCCTTCGCAACATGCGCGCCAGCCTGATCCCCAGCGTGGCGGTACCGGTCTCGCTGCTGGGCACCTTCGGCATCATGTACCTGTGCGGCTACAGTCTGGATAACTTTTCCTTGATGGCGCTGACGATCGCAACCGGCTTCGTGGTCGACGATGCGATCGTGGTGCTGGAAAACGTCACCCGTCACATGGAAGCGGGCATGAAGCCGCTCGAGGCGACCCTGCTGGGCGCAAAGGAAGTCGGCTTCACGGTGCTGTCGATGAGCATTTCGCTGGTGGCGGTGTTCATTCCGATGCTGCTGCTGGGCGGGATCGTCGGCCGCCTGTTCCGTGAATTTGCGGTCACGCTGTCGGTCGCGGTGCTGGTGTCGCTGGTGGTGTCGCTGACTACCACGCCGATGATGTGCGCCAAGCTGCTGCGGCCGGAGACGAAGAAACACGGCCGTCTCCACATGGCCAGCGAGCACGGTTTCCGGTGGCTGCACGACCGCTACGAAGCCAGCCTCGGCTGGGCGCTGAAGCATACCGTCGTCACGATCCTGGTCATGTTTGCGGTCGTGGCGCTGAACGTCTATCTCTACACGGCGATTCCGAAGGGCTTCTTCCCGCAACAGGATACGGGCCGGCTTCAGGGCAACATCCAGGCCGATCAGGCGACCTCGTTCCAGGCCATGCGGCCGAAGCTCGAGGCCTTCATCGACATCGTCAAGCGCGACCCGGCAGTTGCCAGCGTGACCGGCTTTACCGGCGGCAGCCAGCGTAATACCGGTTTCATGTTCATCTCGTTGAAGCCACTGGAGGAGCGCAAGATCAGCGCCGACGGCGTCATCAATCGCCTGCGGCCGAAGCTGGCCGTGGTGCCCGGCGCGACCCTGTTCCTGCAGGCGTCGCAGGACATTCGCGTCGGCGGCCGGCAGGCCAATGCCCAGTACCAGTACACGCTGCAGGGCGACAACCTGGAAGAACTCGTGAACTGGTCGCCGAAGGTGCTGGCCGCCCTCAAAGAGGTTGCGCAACTGACCGACGTCAACACCAACCAGCAGGACAAGGGCCTGCAAGTCACGCTGACCATCGACCGCGACACGGCAGCCCGGCTGGGCGTGACACCACGCATGATCGACGCCGTGCTGTACGACGCCTTCGGCCAGCGCCAGGCATCCGTCATCTACGCGCAGCGCAACCAGTATCACGTGGTCATGGAGGTGGCACCCGAATACTGGCAACGGCCGGAAACCCTCGATGCGATCCAGGTTCGCACCACCGCCGGTGCGATGGTGCCGCTGTCGGCGTTTTCGCATTACGAGCCGACCACAACCACCCTGGCGGTGAATCACCAAGGTCAGTTTGCGGCCATGACGATCTCCTTCAACCTTGCCGAGAATGTCGTGCTCAGCGACGCCACCGCCGAGATCGACCGCGCGATCGCCCGAACCGGCATGCCGTCGACGATTCGCGGCAGCTTCCAGGGTACGGCCAAGGTGTTCCAGGAATCGCTGGCGAGCCTGCCGTTCCTGATCATGACGTCACTGCTGACGATCTACATCGTGCTCGGCGTGCTGTATGAAAGCTACGTCCATCCGATCACGATCCTGTCGACCCTGCCCTCGGCCGGCGTCGGCGCGATCCTGGCGCTGATGCTGTTCAAGATGGACCTGAACATCATGGCCTTCATCGGCATCATTTTGCTGATCGGTATCGTCAAGAAGAACGCGATCATGATGATCGACTTCGCGCTGGTGGCGCAGCGCGACGAAGGCAAGACACCGGTCGAGGCGATCCGCCAGGCCTGCCTGCTGCGGTTCCGGCCGATCCTGATGACGACGATGGCCGCGCTGCTCGGCGCCTTGCCACTGGCGTTGGGCACCGGTACCGGTTCGGAGTTGCGCCAGCCGCTCGGCATCACGATCGTCGGCGGCCTGGTGGTGAGTCAGCTGCTGACCCTGTTCACGACGCCGGTCGTCTACCTGTACATGGACCGGTTCGCAGGCTGGAGCCGGCGTCAATGGAAACGCGTGCGCGGCGACCGCGACGCCGGCGCCGCCACTGCCGCCACTGCCGCCACCAAGCCTGCCGTCGGCACCAACTGAGTCAACCGAAAGACGCAATGACACATCGTCCTCCATCCCGCGTGCGCTCGCCGGTTTTACAGCTGACGTTACGGCTGATTTTTCAGCCGCGGTCGCAACGATTTCTGGAACCTCGCTTGCACCCGCTGCTGCTGGCATTGCCGCTGCTGTTGAGCGCCTGCGCGGTCGGTCCGAGCTATGTCCGGCCAACCGTCGAGGCGCCCGCCGCCTACAAGGAAAACGCCGGCTGGACCGACTGGACCGGCTGGACCGGCTGGAAACAGGCCCAGCCGCAGGACGCCACGCTGCGCGGTCCGTGGTGGGAGACGTACGCCGATCCGCTGCTCGACAGCCTCGTTGCACAGGTCAGCGTGTCGAACCAGAACCTGGCGCAGGCCGATGCCCGCTTCCGCGAAGCGCGGGCGCTGGTGCAGTCGGCGCGTGCCGGCTACTTTCCGACGATCGGTGCGAACCTGTCGTCGAGCCGGTCGAGCGGACGCAGCAGCCAGAACACCACAACCACCACAACCACCACCGGCGTAACGACCGCGAGCCAGTCTGGTCCCAGCAACAGCAATACCCTGACGCTGGATGCGAGCTGGGAAATCGATCTCTGGGGCCGGGTCCAGCGTACGGTGGAAGCGCAGCGCGCCGGCGCCCAAGCCAGCGCCGGCGACCTCGAGGCGACCCGATTGTCGGCGCAGGCGCAATTGGCGCAGACGTACTTTGCGCTGCGCTTCATCGACTCGCAGGCCGACCTACTGCAGCGCACGCTGGCCGATTACCAGCGCTCGGTACAGCTGACGCAGAATCAATACGATGCCGGCATCATCGCCAAGGCCAACCTGATCCTGGCGCAGACGCAATTGAAGACGACCCAGGCGCAGGCGCTCGATCTCGGCGTGCAGCGGGCCCAGTTCGAACACGCGATCGCGCTCCTGGTCGGCAAGGCGCCGGCGGATTTTTCGATCAGCCATGCACAACTGGCGGCCGCGGTGCCGGTGATCCCGGTCAGCATGCCGTCGGACCTGCTGGAACGCCGGCCCGACGTGGCCGCTGCAGAGCGCCGGGTCGCGGCAGCCAATGCGCAGATCGGCATTGCTAAGGCCGCATACTTTCCACGCCTGTCGTTGTCGGCCACCGGCGGTGCGCAGAGCAGCACCCTGGGCAACCTGCTGTCGCTGCCGAACCGTTTCTGGTCGCTGGGGCCGGCGCTGGCGGCAACCCTGTTTGACGGCGGCGTCCGCCGCGCAGGCGTCGAGCAAGCCAGCGCGGCCTACGACGGCACGGTCGCCGCTTACCGGCAAACGGTGCTGACCGGCTTTCAGGAGGTGGAAGACAACCTCGCCGCCTTGCGAATCCTGGAGCAGGAAGCAGCGGTGCAGGACGAAGCACTGCAACTGTCGCGCCGTTCGGTCGAGCTGATCACGAATCAGTACAAGGCCGGCATCGTCACGTATCTCAACGTGATCCAGGTACAAGCCAGCGCGCTCACCAGCGAACGCGCGGCGCTGGATATCCTCAATCGTCGGCTTGCTGCCAGCGTGCTGCTGGTCAAGGCGCTTGGCGGCGGATGGAATGCGGCCGCATTGCCGTCGACGGCACCGGTCAAGTAACTGCCCGACACTGCACAAAGTCCGCCTTGCGTAATCGATCGGCATTGCACGATCGACAAGACGGTTATTCCGGATCGCCCACCTTCAGAACTACGGAATCGGCGCCGATAACAGGACAGGTGTCGAAGCGTCCGGACTCTTGATTCTTCCGCCGGATCCGGTCATTTCAATTGAAGGGGAACCGTCATGCCGATCAATCCAGTCGCCGCCAGCGCGGCCGCGTCCAATGCCCAGGCCAGCGCCACCGTGGCCTTGGCGCAGGCAAAAGCAGCCAATCAGCAAAGCCTTGTCGGCGGTGCATCCGACGCCAACAACGACACCAGCAATCCGATCCTGCAGGTGCCGGGCACCAAGCCTGCGGTCAACACCAACGGGCAGACGATCGGGACCACGGTCAACGTCACGGCCTGACGATCATTCCGGCCCGCTACTCGGGAAAGGGTGGCTCTAGGCGGAAAACACGCCGGTCCGGCGCAATGCCTCTGCGACGACGTCGATCTGCGCCATTCGCATGCGGAAGGCCGGATTCACCAGGCTGAGCAAATCGGAATCGAGTGCCGGGCTGTTGACCCAGCGGTCGAGTTGCGGATCGGTCAACAGCGGCGTGCCGTGTATGTCCTCGTACACTTGCGCACGGAACGCCAGCGCCGTCATCGGAACCACGCTGGACGAGCGCTGCGACGGGCCATCCTCGTCGTCGAAATCATCACCGATTGCCGCTGACCCCTCGTATTCAAAATCTGCCTCGGTACGTCGGGCGGCAGCCGACATCGCCGTGCCCCGCCGTTCGGCCGCGTTCTCTTCGTCGAGACGCTGGGTCTCTTCGGTGGTGGCCAGCGCGAAGAACAGATTCTGCAGAATCACGCCGGCCTGCTCCTGGGCCACGGTGCAACCGGCAAGCTGTTCGCTCCATCCCTCCAGGCCCTCGTCGGCAACCATCGCATCGTCCGGAAGCGCATCCGGTCCGCCGGTTTTAATCCAGATGATCAGCTTGTCCGAGTCGCCGCAGTCGATGACACTGCGATCGACCATGCCTTTTTCGGAAATGAGCGCAACCGATACCGGCGCGCTATCGAACAACACGCCATCCATGTTGATGTATTCCCCTTCATCCAATCCAGACGGCAGCCTGTTGACGGTCCTTAAATAATCGGTGGCAAGCGACGCCAGTCCGGACTCGAGGACGGCGTCCCGCTCTTCACCGCCGCGTTCGAATGCAGCGACCACCTGGCGCAATAGCGGCTTGTGGCGATCGAGGAACGCATCGAATCGTTGTGCATCGAACGGCAAGGTACAGATGCGCTCGCCCCGCCGCGCCTGGTCCGCCGCTTGCTGCTGATTGGTCTTGATCTGCAGGCGTATGTTTGCTACCTGGGCCGTCAGTAATGCCTGGTCCGCTGCGGACAGTGGCCTCACGAACCCGGTGGTGTCACGCGGCATGGCATCGCCCATGTTCGAGAGCACGGGTTCGGCCAACAGAAAGCTCGGGCTGCGCGCCAGCGTGATCCGCTCGCCAATCGGTGGCACGGCGCCCGCCGGCGGTCTGACGATGTCGCTGTTGGTGCGGGCCGATCCACGCAAGCGATTACAATTTTCGATGACGGACAGGCGGCTTTTCTGGCCGTCATTCAGGCTGTGCCGTATCGCCTGCAACCGGCCAAGGGCGTCATGCGCTGTTGATCTGGCCGACGCCAGTACCGATTGCGTCTGAACTGCTCCGGAAGGTGTGCCGGTTTGGCTGGCAGACAATTGGCCACGCAGGCCCAAACGTGAAAAACTCGCATCCAGATCACTCGCGCGCATCGACAGACTCCTGACAGGTTGGGGTAAATAACCTGCGGACTATAGCGATGCGCGGTGCATCCGTGATTGCGTTGAAACAAGCAAGTTCGGGAATCCGAACCGCCATCCGAGAAAACGCACACTCATCGATCCGACGATCTCAGACGATGCGGAGTGCCTGGAAAATCGGCAGGCGCCGCTTGCAAAAATCCGCAGCCTGTCGTAGCAGTTCGGCGATGCTGTCTGCCTCGCCTTCCATCGTTTCGCCTCGCCGCACGACCTTCGCGCCAGAGGCGATCAACGTGTCGAATACGAACCGCGGCCATTCTTCGACCGGCAGAAAATTCTGATGCGCGAGCAGGAACAACTGCTCGATCCGGCGCGTCTGGAAACCCGCACCTGTCACGCATGACGCCAGGAAGCCGACCTGGTTGTCGTAACGTGCCCGCTTCAGGATTGCCGTGTTGAGCGAGCGGCAGCGCGCTTCGGCGAGATCGGCCTGGGCGGGCGCCTGCGCCGGGTGGACGTGGCCTTCGCCGTTCAACGCCAGGAGTGCCTGGATGACCGATTCGACCGTCCAGGCGGCCAGGCCCGGCGCCGCGACGATGCTGGCGAGGGTCTTTGGGGCGTGGCCGCGGTCGGCCAGGGCCGCCAGCAACGGTCCGTAAAGCGCCTGGTCGAACACGAGTTCGCCGGCCAGACCCTTGAGCGTGGCCGGTACGTCCTGCGGCAGTGTCGTCAGCACGAAGGTGCTCGCCAGATACGCCTCGGTACGCTGCAGCGCGGTCATTGGCCGGCCACCCTTTACAAATATGTCCTTGCGAAACTGTGTGTTGAGCATGTAGTCGCGCACCGATTCCCGCAACACCGGTTGCGCGATATCGGCCAGCAGTGCCTGCCATTGCGGCGTCAGGTCGATGCCGTCGACATGGTCGAGCAGGCTGGCGGAGCAGGCGAACTCGAGTTTTGCTTCCCGCAGCATCGCCTCGACTTGGGAGAACGCCATGATTTCCCAGTCGCGGCAGAAATACTCGTGCGCCATCTGTCCCGGCGGCTGCTCCTTCATGGCAGCGAAGCGCATGGCGAGCATCGGATTGAGGGCAAAGTAATGCGCCTCCGAATCAATGACCTCCTGCGTGAAATTCATCGCGTCGCGGACTTTGGCGGTGATACCGTTGTCGGCAAATCCGATCAGTTCGGAATGGAGGTGCAGCAGGTGGCGCAGCGGCTGCAGCGGCGCGCATCCCGGCAGGCTGTTGTAGCTGAGATAGAGCACGCCGCCGCAAGCCAGCTTGCGCCGCACCAGATCGACGATCGCGGCCCGGTTTTCATCCGAGACCCAGGTCCAGATGCCGTGCACGGTGATGAAGTCGAACTCTGGCAGGTCGTCGCGCGCCGCAAATTCGGTGAAGGACTGATCGAAGACGCGCGCATCGCTGCCAGCGGCGCGCACCATTTCCAGCGCATGCGCGGCCTGGCCCGGATGAAAATCGGTGCCCCAGAATTCGCCCTCGCAGGCAGCCGCATGGATCGCCAGCGACACGCCCTGGCCGAAACCGAGTTCGAGATAGCGCATGCGCCGCCCGGGCGTGGCCGTACCGGTGGCGACACTGCGGTTCAACGTCGCCAGCGACAGCAGCGCCGGCGACAGTTCGCGGAAATAGCCATGGGCGTAATCGATTTCGGCGACATAGCCGGAAGTCCAGGTTGTCATGTGTGTTCTCGGGCAAGGGGAGGGAAATCGATGGTAGCGAAATGGCACCGCCGATCCGGCTTCCGTTGAGAGTGCTTGAAACAGTGCAGGAAAGTTGGCATGTCCGGCCGGTCACAGTTCAGGCCACGGCGTCGGCCACGGCGGCCTCCCGGCAGCGCGCGTGATTTTGCGTTATATTCTTGCCTAAGCAATCAATTACCCCTTAAAAACATGACGCAGCAAGCCGCACTTTTTTCAGTGGATGGATACCGAATGGAGGACAGCGTGGGCTACCTGCTGGCACGTTCGCGCGCCCTGCTGGCCAAGTCGCTGGATGCCGCCCTGCTCGAGTTCGACATCACCCACACACAGGCCGGTGTCGTGCTGCTGCTGGCCAGCGGCAAGTACGCCACTGCCGCCGAACTGGTTCGGGAAATCTATACCGATGCAGCGTCGATGACGCGCATGCTGGACCGCCTGCAAAAGCGCGGCTTGGTCGAGCGGGTTCAGCATGCCGGCGATCGCCGCCAGGTACGGCTGCAACTGACCGTCGAAGGCAAGGCACTCGCGACGAGAATGCCGCCGGTCATCACCGCCGTGTTGAATACGCAATTCGCCGATTTCAGTCCGGAAGAGATCGGTTTTCTGAAGTCGCTGTTACGCAAGATGCTGCACGCCGGATCACCCGGCGACACCCCGCGCGCGGGCTGATCCGACGCCCGATCGAATGCTTGCCTGAACAATTAACAAAAATTTATGTCCCTGCCCTTGCCCCGCTTTTCCAATTGCCGACTCCTGCTCGCCGCTGCCGTGGCAATGAGCTTGTCCGGCTGCGCCAGTTTCGGCGGTATCGCACCCCACGCGACGCTGCAGCCAGACGACACCCGTGACACCGCACTGAGCCTGCCGGACCAGGGCGGCCAATGGCCCGCCGCGACCTGGGCGGCCGAATTCGGTGGCGCGCCGCTGCAGGCGCTGGTCGATGAAGCCCTGGCCGGCAACCCGAGCCTGCAGGTCGCGGCCTCGCGCGTGGCGGCTGCGCAGGCGGCTGCCAACGTGGTCAGTGGCGGCGCACTGCCGGCAATCGGCGCGAATTTTTCCGCAACGCGCCAGCGCTACACGGAAAACGGCATCATCCCGCCGCCGCTGGCCGGCCAGTATGAAACCGATGCCCAGCTGGCATTGAATTTCCGCTACGACTTCGACTTCTGGGGCAAGAACGGTGCCGCTCTGCGCAGCGCCCTGTCGCAACGCAAGCTGTCCCAGGCGGAGCAATACAACGCACGACTGGTGCTGACGACCGCCGTTGCGCGGGCATGGCTGCAGCTCGGCCGCAACAGCACCCAGCTCGACCTGGTGACGCAACAGATGCAGGTCCGGGAATCGCTCGACAAGCTGACCCGTCAGCGCCTTGCAGCCGGACTCGACAGCCAGAGCGAAACCCAGCTGTCACTCCAGCAGGCCGCCAGCCTGCGCGCCGAGCAGGCGCAGTGGCAGGAGCAGATCGCCCTGTCGCGCAACCAGCTGGCCGCGCTCTTGGGCCGCGGCCCGGACCGAGGCCTGACGATTGCCCGCCCGATCCTTCCTGAACCGGCACAAACACGTTTGCCGTCATCCCTGCCGCTGACCCTGATCGGCCGCCGTCCCGACATCGTCGCCGCGCGCTGGCGGGTCGAGGCGGCACAGGGACAGATTGATTACGCCAGGGCGCAGTTCTATCCGAATATCGACGTGATGGCGTTTGCCGGCTTCTCCAGCCTCGGGCTGTCGAACCTGCTGCAAAGCGGCAGCCGTGTCGCCGGCGTGGGTCCGGCAATCACCCTGCCAGTGTTCGAAGGCGGTACCCTGCGGGCACGCTTGAGCGGCCAGGTCGCCACCTTCGAAGGCGCCGTCGCCAGCTACAACCAGAGCCTCAACGACGCCCTGCATGACGTGGCCGACCAGGTGCAGTCGCTGCGCGGCGCCGACGTCCAGGCGGCCAGCCAGCAGCAGGCGACGCAAGCCGCCTCCCGGGCCCTGAAACTGGCGCAGGAGCGCCGCCGCGTCGGCACCATCAACCAGTTGCAGTTGCTCGCCAGCGAAAGCATGTTGCTGGCCCAGCGACGCATCGAATTCGATGCCCAGGCGCGCCGGCTCGATCTGCGGGTCGGCCTGATCAAGGCGCTCGGCGGTGGCTTCGACGCCACCACCGACCATCTCGACATCCGCGCGTCGCAACCGGTCCCTGTCAGCATCCTGCCGGCTTCCGGCATCCCGATTACTCCTACCAAAGCGGCATCATGAGCTCAACCACCACATCCAACGAGAACCCGCCCGCCGGCAACCAGCCGTCCGCACCAGCCGCGCCGGCGCCGGAACCGGCCAAGAAAAAGAGCAACCGCGCCCGCTACCTCATCATCGCCACGGTGGTCATCGTGCTGCTGCTGATCGGCTACGGCGTCTACTGGTTCATCTTTCTGCGTCATTTTGAAAACACCGACGATGCGTATGTCGCCGGCAATGTCGTACAAGTCACGCCGCAGGTCGGCGGCACGGTGGTTGCGATCAACGCCGACGACACCGAGCTCGTCCAGGCCGGCAAGCCGCTGGTACAGCTCGACGGCGCGGATGCGAAGGTCGCCCTCGATAACGCCACCGCGCAGCTGGCGCAGGCCGTGCGCGAAGTGCGCACCCTGTTCGTCAACAACGGCACACTCAATGCGAGCATCGCGCTGCGCACCGCCGACGTCGAACGGGCGCGCCATGACGTGGCGCGGCGGCAGGAGCTGATCAGCACCGGCGCCGTCTCGTCCGAAGAACTCGATCACGCCAGGAGCGCCTTGCAGGCCGCGCAATCGGCCCTGACTGCCGCGCGCGAGCAGTTGACGTCGAACCAGGTGCTGACCGACCGCACGACCGTCAGCCGCCATCCGAACGTGCTGCGCGCCGCCGGCCAGGTCCAGGCGGCCTATCTGAACTACGCCCGTACCACGCTGCCGGCGCCGATTACCGGCTACATCGCCAAGCGCTCGGTGCAGGTCGGCCAGCGGGTTGCGCCGGGCATGCCGCTGCTGTCGATCGTGCCGCTCAATGCGCTGTGGGTCGACGCCAATTTCAAGGAAGTCCAGATCGCCAAAATGCGCATCGGCCAGCCGGTCACGTTGCATTCGGACCTGTACGGCTCCGACGTGACGTTCCATGGCAAGGTGGCCGGACTGGCGGCCGGTACCGGCTCGGCATTCGCGCTGCTGCCGACCCAGAACGCGAGCGGCAACTGGATCAAGGTGGTGCAGCGGGTGCCGGTGCGGATCACGCTCGACCCGCAGGAACTGGCCGTGCATCCGCTGCGCATCGGCGTGTCGATGCAGGTCGATACAGATATCGCGCAGTCTGGCGGCAATTCCCTGACCAGCAACCAGCCGGCGCGCACCACGGCGGCCTACCAGACGACCGTCTTCGACAATGCCGGCCATGAAGCCGATGCGCTGATCGCGCGCACCATCGCTGAAAACAGCGGGACCGGCAGCAGCGGCAACAGCCGCAATGACGCGTTGGCCGCGCCGAAGTCGAAGTAACCGATGGCTACCGCACCGCGCGCCGCACTGCCGCCGCTGACCGGCACGCCGCTGGTCTTCGGCACCATCGCGCTGTCGCTGGCGGTGTTCATGAACGTGCTCGATTCATCGATCGCCAACGTGTCGATTCCGGCGATCTCGGGCGACATGGGCGTCTCGCCGCAGCAAGGCACCTGGGTCATCACCTCGTTTGCGGTCGCCAACGCGATCTCGGTGCCGCTGACCGGCTGGCTGACGATGCGCTTCGGCCAGGTAAAGCTGTTCGTGACGTCGATCCTGCTGTTCGTGTTCGCCTCGTTCCTGTGCGGGATGGCGCCAAGCATCGAGATCCTGATCGCTGCCCGCATCTTCCAGGGTGCGGTCGCCGGCCCGATGATTCCGTTGTCGCAGGCCTTGCTGCTGTCGAGCTATCCACCGGCAAAGAGCGGGATGGCGCTCGCCTTCTGGGGCATGACCACGCTGGTGGCGCCGATCATGGGGCCGCTGCTGGGCGGCTGGATTTCGGATAATTACTCGTGGCCGTGGATCTTTTATATCAACATCCCGATCGGAATCTTCGCGGCGTGGGCCACCTGGTCGATCTACCGCGAGCGCGAGTCGGCAATCCTGATCCGGCCGATCGACAAGATCGGGCTGGCGCTGCTGATTCTGTGGGTCGGCAGCCTGCAGCTGATGCTCGACAAGGGCAAGGAGCTGGACTGGTTCAATTCCGGCCAGATCATCATCCTGGCCTCGGTGGCCGTGGTCTGCTTCGTCTACTTCATCATCTGGGAACTGGGCGACAAGCATCCGGTGGTCGATCTGTCACTGTTCAAGGGCCGTAACTTCAGCGCCGGCGTGGTCGCGATCTCGGTCGCCTACGGTCTCTTCTTCGGCTCGCTGGTGATCCTGCCGTTGTGGCTGCAGACGCAGATCGGCTACACCGCCACCGAGGCCGGCAAGATCATGGCGCCGGTCGGTATCCTGGCGATTCTGATGTCACCCTTCGTCGGCAAGATCCTGCCGAAGGTGGATGCGCGCTGGCTGGCCAGTGCGGCCTTCACCATCTTCGCGGTGGTGTTCTACATGCGATCGCACTTCACGCCCGATGTCGATGTCCGCACGCTGATGATCCCGACCATCATCCAGGGCGCGGCGATGGCGATGTTCTTCATCCCGCTGACCTCGATCATCCTGTCCGGCCAGCCGCCGGACAAGATCCCGGCTGCTGCCGGCCTGTCCAATTTCGTGCGGATCATGTTCGGCGGAATCGGTACCTCGATCACCGGCACCATGTGGGACAGCCGCACCGCGCTACATCATGCGCAACTGGCCGAACACACCGGTAACCACAACCCGGCATTCGGCCAGGCGGTACAGGGACTGCAGGCGCAGGGCCTGAGCGAACCCGGCGCCTGGGCCGTGATCGAGCGGACGTTGTCGGTGCAGGCCAGCACGCTGGCGGCCGACGATATCTTCTGGATGTCGTCGATCCTGTTCATCGGACTGATTGCACTGGTGTGGATGACCAAGCCGCGCAAGTCGGCGGCATCGGCGGATTCGATGGGCGCGCATTGACCGGGTGCGCAGCCTGTTCCGCATCGTCAAAGAGCCAGCTTATTTTTTCAGTTGGCTCTTTTTTTGCGCAACATCGAACGCCGGCTGCCACAGCGGATGGCCCCTCTCGCCCGCTGCCAGCTCGAATGCCGGATCGAGCAGGAACGCCTTGCCGAACTGTTGCCGGCAGAGCGTCTGACGCTTCGTGAGGCAGTAGCTGAAGGCAGCATATTTCAACGCCGTGAGCTGCGTCGCCTTGTCGGCGGCGGTGATGTCGGATGAAGCCAGCTTGTGGATCGCGGCGTTGTAGTCGCCCTTGTTGTAGGCATCGATGCCGGCGGCAAGGGTCTGCTGGGCTGGTGTCAGTGGCGTGGCCGTCATGGCAGGCTCGCGCCGCTCGCCGGTCCCGGCCGGCGTGAGCGGCTTGACGACAGGCTTTGCCGCGGCAGCGACCGCAGGTGCGGCCGGTGCGGTCGCAGCAGGCTGCAGGGCTGCACACGCCTGCAGCAACACTGCTCCCATCAGGACCGAGAAACGGCCTGCCGCTCGTTCCAGCGAACCCGCAACGTGTTCAGCAATGGGTTCCGCAACACGGTTAATCATGGCGTCTTCCTGGCCGTGGCCGTGGCCGTGGCCGGTGCCGGCTCGGCGGTCAATTCGCCACCACCGGGCAGGCGCGCCTGATCGAGACGCATCGGCTCCATCTTGTCTTCCGGCGGCACCACGAGTTCGCGGGCCGGGGTTGCTGCTACGGCGGGTGCGGCGACGTCAGCGGGACCAGCAGCTGTCGTCGGCAATGCTGCCGGCGCCACCGTCGGTCGGACTTCTTGTTTTTGGCAGCCGCTGAAGGCCAGGCAGAGCAAGGAAGCGATGATGAAGGGGAGGGTCAGTCTTGGCATGAGGCCTGTCGGTCTGTCTGAGAGCGTGAATCGGAATGCATCTGGCTGAATCAGAAAGCAGCATCGTACCCGGACCCCAGGCGCAGCCCGGCAGCCAAGGATAGGGATCAGGGTTTCCTGAAAACAGCACGATGGCTCGATTGTAAACACGCGGCACCGGAAAAGCGACACTGCGTGTGCATTCGACGCGCGATTCGAAGCCGCCCTTGAGATCGGCATCTGCCGTCAAGTACCCGCCCAGAATAAATTGTGAATGAACCTTGCGCGTCGTTTGGAAGTTGCAAAGCTTGGGCGGCGGCACGCTCTCATGTCACTGATTCCCGGGCATGCGACGTTCCGCAGAAAGGCGATTGCCCAAAAACCGGGCACCCGGCGCACCGCTTTGGATCCTGACGACAGTCATGCGGGGCAGAAATGGTGCGGCTGCGGGCTGCCAGAAGATGCTTTCTCCGCACCCGTGTCGCACCTGCACTGCGCTGGCACACGGAATTCGCGGGATTTCCCGGGAGCGAACAAGACTGCGGTGGTCACAAGTGGGCGCGGCGCGCCGCTGGCACAAACCATGCAATACAGAAAGGACAGTCCCAACCGGAGGTTCTTTCATGCTCGTCGCAGGCAAATCCGCTCTCGCCAGATCCGCTTTGGCCAGTTCCCTTTCTCGCTGGCTGCTCGCCGTCCCGGTCGCGCTGGCCCTCCATGCTGGCGTCCATGCCGAAACCGTGGCGCGCTACGGCATCTCGATGGCCGATATTCCGCTGACCACCGGCCAGCCGGACAAGGGCGCGGGCGCCTACCAGTTCACCGGCCTCACGATCTACGATCCGCTGGTCGCATGGGAAGCCAACATCGATTCGCGTCCGGGCAAGCTGGTACCTGGCCTGGCATCGTCCTGGAAGGTCGATCCGAAAGACAGCAAGAAATGGCTGTTCACCTTGCGCCATGGCGCAATGTTCCATGACGGTTCCGAGTTCAAGGCCGATGCCGTGATCTGGAACCTGGAAAAAGTCCTCAACGACAAATCGCCGCAGTTCGATGCCAAGCAGGCGGCCCAGGTCAAGCCGCGGATTCCATCGATCGCCTTCTATCGCAAGATCGACGACTACACGGTCGAGATCACCACCAAGAGCATCGACGCCCTGTTCCCGTACCAGCTGCCATGGTTCCTGATCGGCAGCCCCGCGCAATGGGAAAAACTCGGCCACGACTGGAACAAGGTCGCTTCGCAGCCGTCCGGCACCGGCCCGTTCAAACTGGAAAAACTGGTGCCGCGCGAGCGTGCGGAACTGGTCAAGAACATCGGCTACTGGGACAAGACACGGATCGCCAAGACCGATCGCATCATCCTGATCCCGATTCCCGATGCCCTGACCCGCTCGAATGCGCTCCTGAGCGGCCAGGTCGACCTGATCGAGACGCCGCCGCCGGACGTGCTGCCGCAACTGAAAAGCGGCGGCTTCAAGCTGGTCACCAACGTCACGCCGCATGTCTGGCCGTACCACTTCAGCACCCTGCCCGGCTCGCCCTGGACCGACATCCGCGTGCGCAAGGCGGCCAACCTGGCGATCGACCGCGACGGCATCGTCAAGCTGATGAACGGCCTGGCGACGCCTGCTCTCGGCCAGCTCGATGCGACCAGCCCATGGTTTGGCAAGCCGACCTTCAAGCTCAAGCATGATGTCGCCGCCGCCAGGGCGCTGATGGCCGAAGCCGGCTACAGCCCGGCCAAACCGCTGAAGGCGAAGATCATCATCGCGCAGGGCGGCACCGGCCAGATGCTGTCATTGCCGATGAATGAATACGTTCAGCAGAGCCTGGCTGAAATCGGCATCAACCTGGAATTCGAAGTGGTCGAACTGGAGAACCTGTACCTGCACTGGAGAAGCGGCGCGAAGTCGGACATGAACGCCGGCAAGGGCATCACCGGCATCAACCTCGGCTATGTGACCTCCGATCCGTTCTATGCGCTGACCCGCTTCGTCGACAGCCGCGCAATCGCACCGAACGGCGTCAACTGGGGCGGCTACAACAACCCGAAAGTCGATGCGCTGGTCGACAAGGTCAAGACCACCTTCGACACCAAGGCCCAGGATGGCTACCTGGCGCAGATCCACGAGATCATGGTCGACGACGCGCTGATGCTGTGGGTCGTGCATGACGTCAATCCGCATGTCATCTCGCCCAAGGTCAAGGGCTTCGTGCAGGCGCAGGGCTGGTTCCAGGACCTGACCACGCTGAAGATGTAAGCAGGCGACATGCTGTCTTATATCCTCAAGCGGTTGCTGTATGCGATCCCGATCGCGCTGTCGGTGACCGTGGTGTCCTTCATGCTGGTGTACCTGGCGCCGGGCGATCCGTTGAATGCGATCGCTCCCGCCGATGCGCCCGCCGAAGTCATCACCGCATTGAAGAGCGCCTACGGGCTCGACAAGCCGCTGCCGGTGCAGTACGGCCTGTGGCTGGTGCGCGCGGTCAAGGGCGATCTCGGCAAGTCGATCGCCTCCGGCCGCGAAGTCGCCACCGAAGTCGTCGGCGCGGTCGGCAACACGCTGATCCTGGCCGGCGTCGCCGGGCTGGCCGGTGTAGTCGCCGGCTGCATCCTCGGCGCACTGGCCGGTTACTGGCATGGCAGCCTGATCGATCGCCTCGCCACCATCCTGTCGGTGGTCGGCGTGAGCATTCCGCATTACTGGCTCGGGCTGGTCCTGACGATCATTTTTTCCACCAAGCTCGGCTGGTTTCCGGCGATGGGCGCCGGTCCCGGCGGCTCGGCCGAATGGGCCTGGGACATCGATCACATGCGCTACCTGGTGTTGCCGGCGCTGACGCTGTCCGTGATCCCGCTGGGGATCATCACGCGCACGGTACGGGCGCTGGTGGCCGACATGCTGGAACAGGAATTCGTGATCGCGCTGCGCGCCAGGGGACTGTCGAACCGGGCGATCTTCCAGCACGTCGCCAAGAACACCGCACCGACCGTGCTGGCGGTGGCGGGCCTGCAGATCGGCTACCTGATGGGCGGCTCGATCCTGGTCGAGACCGTGTTCGCCTGGCCGGGCACTGGCTTCCTGCTCAACACGGCGATCTTCCAGCGCGATATTCCCCTGTTGCAGGGCACGATCCTGGTGCTGTGCATGTTCTTCGTCGCCCTGAACCTGATGGTCGACATCCTGCAACCGCTGATCGACCCCCGCATGGGCCGCAGCTAAACCCGCGCACCGTCTGAAGAATTTACCAATGTCCGCTGTGTTGAACGATACGATTCCGCTCGACCCCGACCCGTCTGTCCGGGTCGTGGCGGGGCTGCCGGCCAGCCGCAATTACTGGATGGTGGTCCTGCGCCAGTTGCGCCAGGAACCGGTGGGGGTGATCAGCGCCACGCTGCTGCTGCTGATCATCGCCGCAGCTGTGTTCGCACCCTGGCTGGCGCCAGCCGATCCGTACAAGGCCAGCATGCTGCGCCGCCTGCTGCCGGTCGGTAGTCCCGACCACTGGCTGGGCACCGATGAACTCGGCCGCGACATGCTGACCCGGCTGATGTACGGCGGCCGGCTGTCGCTGCTGATGGGCGTGGTGCCGGTGCTGGCCGCGTTCGGCATCGGCACGTCGATCGGACTGCTGGCCGGCTATCTCGGCGGCCGCGTCAACATGGTGATCATGCGCATGCTGGATGTGTTCTACGCCTTTCCATCGGTGCTGCTGGCGGTGGCAATTGCCGGCGCGCTTGGCCCCGGCATGAGCAACAGCCTGATTGCGCTCACACTCGTTTTCGTGCCGCAACTGGTGCGGGTCGCCGAAAGCGTCACGACCCAGGTGCGCAAGCTCGACTACATCGAGGCGGCGCGCATGAGCGGCGCCAGCGCCTTCTCGATCATCCGCGTGCATGTGCTCGGCAACGTGCTGGGCCCGGTGTTCGTGTACGCGACAGGGCTCTTGAGCGTGTCGATGATTCTTGGCTCCGGCCTGTCGTTCCTCGGTCTTGGCGTCAAGCCGCCTGAGCCGGAGTGGGGCCTGATGCTCAACACGCTGCGCTCGGCCATCTATCGCGAACCGCTGATCGCCGCCCTGCCCGGCGCGATGATCTTCATGACCTCGATCGCCTTCAACCTGCTGGCCGACGGCGTCCGATCGGCCATGGATATCAAACGATGAGCACCACGACACCAACTTCGGCCGACATGACGGTGCCACCCGACGACCGCGGCGGACCGGCGCAACCGCTGCTGGTCGTGCGCAACCTGAAGAAGTATTTCCCGGTGCGCTCCGGCCTGCTGTCACTCGAGAAGAAATTCGTCCATGCCGTCGACGGCGTCAGCTTCTCGGTCGCCAAGGGCAAGACGCTTGGCATCGTCGGCGAGTCCGGCTGCGGCAAGTCGACGACGGCGCGTCTGATCGCGCGACTGATGGAGCCGGACGCCGGCAGCATGATCTTCGATGGCGAAGGCGTTGCCGAATTTGGCGGGCTGGCCTTGAAGGAATTTCGCAGCAAGCTACAGATGGTGTTTCAGGATTCCTTCGCCTCGCTTAATCCGCGCCTGACGATTTGCGAGACCATCGCCTACGGCCCGCAGGCGCACGGCATGCCGGCGGCGGCCGCAACCGAACGCGCGCGGACCTTGCTGGCGCGGGTCGGCCTTGAGCCGGTGCAGTTCTCCTCGCGTTATCCCCATGAGCTGTCGGGCGGCCAGCGCCAGCGCGTCAATATCGCCCGGGCGCTGGCCTTCGAGCCGCGCCTCGTGATCCTCGATGAAGCGGTTGCCGCGCTCGACAAGTCGGTGCAGGCGCAGGTGCTGAACCTGTTGCAGGAACTGAAGGCCGAGCGTCAGCTGACGTATCTTTTCATCTCGCATGACCTGCACGTCGTGCATTACATCAGCGACGACGTGATGGTGATGTACCTCGGCCAGGTGGTCGAGATGGGCCCGGTCGAACGCATCTACGGCGCTGCCGCCCATCCGTACACGCGCGCCTTGCTATCGGCAGTGCCGTCGATGGACCCGGCGCATCGCACCGAAAAATCGCCGCTGTCGGGCGATCCGCCGAACCCGATCAATCCGCCGAGCGGTTGCCGGTTTCGCGACCGCTGCCCGCATGCGCAAGCAGTCTGCGCATCGGCCGCGCCGGCGCTGGTGGCCGCCATCGACGATGCGCAAGACGCCGGCTCCCTGCACCGGGTGGCCTGCCACATGAACGATCCGCACTCGGGCCACACCGAGGCGGCGACCTTGATGAAGAGCGCAGCATGAGCCTATCCGATACCGCCGACAACGCATACCCGGCCGCATCCGCAGGGTCGGCGCCACTGGTCAGCGTGCAGGACCTGACCGTGGAATTCACCGGCAACCGCAAGGCCAGCGCGCTGAGCCAGGTCAGCTTCAGCCTGCAGCCGGGCGAAGTGCTGGGTCTGCTCGGCGAATCCGGCTCCGGCAAGAGCGTGACCTTGCGCACCCTGCTGCGTCTGCATCCGGAGCGCACCACCCGCATCGGCGGCCGCATCGAGATCGCCGGCCAGGATGTGCTGGCGCTGAAAGGCCGTGCGCTGGACGCCTATCGCGGCGGCGTGACCTCGATGGTGTTCCAGGAGCCGGGCCTGGCCTTCGATCCGGTCTACACCATCGGCCAGCAGATCACGGAAGCGATCCGGGCGCACGAAGCCATCGACCGCGCCACGGCCCAGGCACGCGCGCTGGCGATGCTCGAGCGGGTACAGATACCGCAGGCAAAGCGCCGCTACGACGCCTATCCGCACGAGCTGTCGGGCGGCATGCGGCAGCGCGCGATGATCGCGCTGGCGCTGGCCTGCAAACCGAAGCTGCTGCTGGCCGACGAGCCGACCACGGCGCTCGACGCGACCGTGCAGATCCAGATCCTGCTGCTGCTGCGTGAACTGCAGCGTGAAACCGGCATGGCGGTGATCTTCGTGACGCACGACATCGGTGCAGCCGTCGAAATCGCCGACCGTATCGCGGTCATGTATGCCGGCCGCATCGTCGAAGAAAACACCGTGGCCGGCATCGTCGGCCAGCCGCGTCATCCGTACACGGCCGGCCTGCTGGCGTCCACCGTTGACGGCAGTGATCGTGGCAAGCCGCTGTCGGCGATTCCCGGTGCGCCGCCAAATCTGGCAGCGCTACCGTCAGGCTGCAGTTTTGCGCCGCGTTGTGTCAATGCCGGCGAGCGCTGCCTGACCGAGCGGCCACCGGTGGTCGCGGCCGCCGGTGAGCGGCTCGCGTGCTGGCACCCGGTGGTGCCGCTGGCAATCGCGGCATAACGAGACCGAACCAGACCGAACCAGACCGAACCAGACGGAACAAGACGGAACAAGACAGCCTGCGCGAGCACCTGCCAGCGCGTGCAGGAATCGCAAGCAGGCGCCAGCAGATTGCCGCAGATTACCAAACGCGCTCTGGCCGTCGCGGCCCGCTGTAATATTGCGCACCTGAAGGCGCGGTTTCGTCCGATTTTTTTCCGCTTTCCTTCACCTTGTTCATTCCATTTTCAATACAGGAACCACCATGCTCAATACTGCCCGCGCCACGCGCGCCATCGCGGTCGCGCCACATCACCTTGCCGCGCAGTCGGCGCTGGCCGTCATGCGTGAAGGCGGCAATGCAATCGAGGCGATGGTCGCTGCCGCCGCCACCATCGCGGTCGTCTATCCGCACATGAACGGCATCGGCGGCGATTCCTTCTGGGTGATCGTGCCACCTAAAGGCGATCCGATCGCCGTCGACGGTTGCGGTCCGGCCGCCGCTGCCGCCACCATCGATGCCTATCGCTCGCGCGGACTGGACGCAATCCCGGTGCGCGGGCCTCTGGCCGCCAACACGGTCGCCGGCACCGTCGGCGGCTGGAACAAGGCGCTGGAAATTGCCGCCGGACTCGCTGCTCCCGGCGCACGGCCGCTGCCACTGGCGCGCCTGCTGGCCGACGCCATCGTCTATGCAACCGAGGGCGTCGCCGTCACCGTCAGCCAGGAAAGCGCGACCCGCGCAAAGCTGCCCGAACTGCATCCGCAGCCTGGTTACGCCGACACCTTCCTGATCGATGGTGCATTGCCGCGCGCCGGTCAGCGCTTCTTTCAGCCGAAGATCGCCCGCACGCTCGGCATGCTGGCGCGCGACGGACTCGACAGCTACTACCGCGGCCCGCTTGCCGTCGAGATCGCCCGGGACCTGGCGAGCGTCGGCTCGCTGGTCAGCGGCGACGACCTGAGGCACTATCATGCGCAGCAAAAGGTGCCGCTGCACCTGGCGCATTCGGCCGGCGATGTCTACAACATGACGCCGCCGACCCAGGGTGCGGTATCGCTGACGATCCTCGGTCTGCTCGACCGCGCCGGCCTGTCACAGGTCGAGGCCGACAGCGCCGATCACGTGCACCTGGTGGTGGAAGCGACCAAGCAGGCCTTCAGGATGCGCGACCAGCACGTCACCGATCCGGCCGACATGTCCGTGGAACCGCAATCGCTGCTGGACCCGGCTGCGCTCGATGCGATGGCAGCGCATATCACGCTCGAGAAAGCCGCACCGTGGGGCCAGGGACGCGGCCCCGGCGACACGATCTGGATGGGCTGCATCGACCAGGACGGCATGGCGGTCTCCTTCATCCAGAGCATTTATCACGAGTTCGGCAGCGGCGTGGTGTTGCCGATCACCGGCATCAACTGGCAGAACCGCGGCGCTTCCTTCAGTCTCGATCCGGATCACCTGCTGGCGCTCAAGCCGGGCAAAAAACCGTTCCACACGCTCAATCCGGCGGCGGCGCGTCTGCGTGACGGCCGCGTCATGGTCTACGGCACGATGGGTGGCGATGGCCAGCCGCAGACCCAGGCGGCAGTCTTCACGCGGCACGTCGTGTTCGGCCAGCCGCTGCAGACGGCGGTCACCGCGCCGCGCTGGCTGCTGGGCCGGACCTGGGGCCAGAGTTCGGATTCTCTGAAACTGGAGTCACGGTTTTCCGATGCGATCGTGGCCGACCTGCGGGCGCGCGGCCATGAAGTCGACGTACTGCTGCCGTTCGATGAAACGATGGGCCATGCCGGTGCGCTGGTGCGCTTTCCGGACGGGACGCTGGAAGGCGCGTCGGATCCGCGTTCGGATGGGGGCGTGGCGGCGTTCTAATTGCGGCACGCTTGGGCTGCGGGGTGCGAGGCCGCTCGGTTCGACCGCGGAATCGCGGCTCGGCAGATTGACGTACACTCTTGGGTGCTGCAACCCCCGCTTCACACCACTCTTCACACCACTCTTCACACCACTCTTCACACCCGACATCGAAAGAACAGGAGACAAGCCATGATCAAGGTCAGCGTGATGTACCCGAACACCCCAGGCGCGCGCCTCAACCACGAGTACTACTGCGACAGCCACATGCCGATGGTCAAGGCGCGCATGGGCGACGCCTGCAAGTCCTAC
>JACMOV010000211.1 GCA_014377845.1 Herminiimonas sp. | reverse complement strand
TGCCGTCGGACCGTTTCAACGGGGTAATCAACCAAAAGCCGCCACCCAGTTCGGTAACGGCTTGCACTCGGACTGCGTGCTCATGCAGATACGTCCCGTTCAGCATTACATGACGGTACTCGTCGGACGCTGCAGTTACCGCTGGCCAGTGCTGCAGCCCGGGTGCGGCCACCGGCGCCGCATGCACACGCTGCTCGACACGGGCGATCAGATCCTGTTTCCATTGCAGGCGCTGTAGCTGCCAGGTGCCGAGCGCGAGGAGGCCGGCAAAAGCCAGGGTCGCGCACACGATCAACGCAATCACCAGCGCCCGTGAACGCGGAACCGACGCCGAATCGTCACCGCCGCTGGCCATCCCGCCACCTGCCGCGGGGATCATGGCACTTGGTGCGTTCCGTGCATCATGCCCGGCATCATGTTGCTGTTGAGGTGGAACATGACCCACACCGATCCGCTCAGCAAAATCACCACCAGCATGACCGTGAAGATCAGCGCCAGCATCGTCCAGCCGCCTTCGGCCTTGCTGTTCATGTGCAGGAAGTACACCATGTGCACCACGATCTGCACCGCCGCCAGGCCGAGTACGACCAGCGCCGTGGTACTCGATTTGTCGAATACGCGGCCCATCACCAGCCAGAACGGAATGGCGGTCAGCAGCACCGCCAGGATAAAACCGGTGACATACCCCTTGAAGGTGCCGTGGTTTTCGGATTCGGCATGATCCTCGTGGCCGCTGGACATTTCATGCTGGTTCATGGCAACACTCCCATCAGATAAACAAACGTAAAGACACCGATCCAGATCACGTCGAGGAAATGCCAAAACATCGACAGACATGTCAGACGGCGACGGTTCTCGACCGTCAGACCATGGCGGCCGAGCTGCCACATCAGCGTTACCAGCCAGACGATGCCGAAGCTGACATGCAGGCCGTGCGTACCGACCAGCGTAAAGAACGCTGTCAGAAAACCACTGCGCTGCGGCCCGGCGCCTTCATGAATGAGATGCGCGAATTCATACAGTTCCAAGCCGATGAAGCACGCGCCGAGCACGCCGGTCACGCCCAGCCATATCATCGTCATGCGCAGCTTCTTGCGCTGCATTTCAAGCATCGAGAAGCCGTAGGTGATCGACGACAGCAGCAACAGCGCCGTATTGACCGCAACCAGCGGCAGATCGAAAAGCTCGGCGCCGGTCGGGCCGCCGGCATAGTTGCGTCCCAATACCGCATAGGTCGCAAACAGGCAGGCGAACACCAGACAGTCGCTCATCAGGTACAACCAGAATCCGAGCAGCGTCCCGTTCTCGGGATGATGCTCGTTGACGTAGAAGCGCGCGCTGGGGTCCAGTGTCGCGTTTGGAGTGATGGCAGGCGTAATCATGTCAGGCAAGGCTTTCCAGCAGGCGAGTGCGACGTCCTTCGGTACCGACAACCTCGTCGGCGGGGATAAAGTAATCGCGTTGGTAGTTAAAAGTATGCATGATGATCGCCGCCATCATGGCCGCGAAGCCGAGACCTGCCACCAGCCACATTTGCCAAATCAGCGCGAAAGCGCAGGCGGCGCTGAGGGCGGCGATGAGGATACCGGCGCGCGTATTCTTGGGCATGTGGATGGCGGCGAAGCCCTGTTGTGGCCGTGCGTAACCGTGCTTTTTCATGTCGGCCCAGGCGTCCAGATCATGCACTTTCGGCGTGAAGGCAAAATTGTAGGCTGGTGGCGGCGACGACGTCGACCATTCGAGCGTGCGGCCGTCCCACGGATCGCCGGTGGTGTCGCGTAGCGCTGCACGATTGCGGAAGCTGACGAAGAACTGCATCAGCATCGACGCGATCCCGAGTGCCACCAGCACCGCGCCGAAGGCCGCGATCTGAAACCAGATCTGCAACGACGGATCCTCGAAGTGGCTCATGCGGCGTGTGACGCCCATCAGGCCCAGCACATACAGCGGCATGAAGGCGACATAGAATCCGACGACCCAGAACCAGAACGAACATTTGCCCCAGAACTCGTCGAGCTTGTAGCCGAATGCTTTCGGGAACCAGTAATTGATGCCGGCGAACATACCGAACAACACGCCGCCGATGATCACGTTATGAAAATGCGCGATCAGGAACAGGCTGTTGTGCAGCACGAAGTCCGCCGACGGCACTGCCAGCAGCACGCCGGTCATGCCACCGATGACGAAGGTGACCATGAAAGCGATGGCCCACATCATCGGCAACTCGAAACGGATGCGGCCACGGTACATCGTAAAGAGCCAGTTGAAGATCTTGGCACCGGTCGGAATCGAGATGATCATCGTGGTGATACCGAAGAACGAATTAACGCTGGCGCCCGATCCCATGGTAAAGAAGTGATGCAGCCATACCAGATAGGAGAGGATCGTAATGACGACCGTGGCATACACCATCGATGCATAGCCGAACAGCCGCTTGCTGCAGAAAGTCGATACCACTTCCGAAAAAATACCGAACGCCGGCAGGATCAGGATATACACCTCGGGATGGCCCCAGATCCAGATCAGGTTGACATACATCATGGAATTGCCGCCCATGTCGTTGGTAAAGAAATTGGCGCCTGCCATGCGATCCAGCGACAGCATGCCCAAGACTGCGGCCAATACCGGAAAGGCGGCAACGATCAACACGTTGGTGCACAACGCCGTCCAGGTAAAGATCGGCATGCGCATCAATGTCATGCCGGGCGCGCGCATCTTGACGATGGTGGCGATCAGGTTGATCCCCGACAGCAGCGTGCCGACCCCGGCAATCTGTAGCGCCCAGATGTAATAGTCGACTCCGACACCCGGACTGGCAAGAATGCCCGACAGCGGCGGATAGGCGAGCCATCCGGTACGCGCGAATTCGCCGACGAACAACGACACCATCGTCAGACCGGCACCGAACGTAGTCATCCAGAAACTGAAGTTATTCAGGAAAGGAAACGCCACATCGCGCGCGCCGATCTGCAACGGCACTACATAGTTCATCAAGCCCGTCACCAATGGCATAGCCACGAAAAAAATCATCAGCACGCCGTGCGCCGTAAAGATCTGATCGTAGTGTTCCGGTGGCAGAAAACCGGTACTGTCGCCGAACGCGAATGCCTGGTGCACGCGCATCATCAGCGCATCGGCAAAACCGCGCAGCAGCATGACCAGTCCCAGCACAATGTACATGATGCCGATACGCTTATGGTCGATGCTGGTAAACCAGTCCCGCCACAAGTGGCCCCACACGCGGAAATATGTCAGCGCACCGACCAGCGCCAGGCCACCCAGTGCCACCATCGCAAAGGTGGCAACCAGGATTGGGTCATGAAAAGGAATCGCATCCCAGGTCAGGCGTCCGAAGATGAGCTTGGTAAGATCAAATTGGTCTTGCATCATGGTTCTCACAAAAATTGAACGGGGGCAAAGTCGTCGGTTGTGTCAATGACAGGCATGGGCCTGCTAGTGCTTGTGCCCTTGTGGCATAGCCGGCGCGCCGACAGGTTTGACTGGCGCTACGGGAATCGGCGGCAATGGTGCGCCGGCCACACGGGGCGCGCGCTGGCGCTCCGCATCGGCCGCCATCATCTGGTCCATGCACACCGTATCAGGGGCGACGCAACGATTGACGATCGCGCCGTACAGGTCGGGTGCCACTGTGCCGAAACGGCGCACCGGGTCGCGCTGGCTGGGCTTTTCCAACGCCAGGTATTCAGGCCGACCGAGTGTGCCGCCAGCAGTTTTGGCCGTTTGCACCCAGCGATCGAATTCGGCATCGCTAACGCCGTGGAATTTGAAGCGCATCGCCGAGAAACCCGGGCCGCTATAATTGGCCGAGAAACCGTCGAACACGCCCGGCTTGTTGATGACCGCATGCAACGTTGTTTCCATGCCCGGCATCGCATAGATCTGTCCGGCCAGCGCCGGCACGAAGAACGAATTCATCACGGTCGATGCGGTAATTTTGAAGCGCACCGGCCGGTCCACTGGCGCGACCAGTTCGTTGACCGTGGCGATGCCCTGCTCGGGATAGATGAACAGCCATTTCCAGTCCAGCGCCACCACTTCTACCACCAGCGGCTTGGTGCCGGCAGGAATCGGGCGATTCGCATCGAGGCGTTGCAATGGGCGGTAAGGATCGAGCGTATGGGTCGTGATCCACGTCAGCAGTCCGAGCGCAATGATGATCAGCAACGGCGCGCCCCAGATCAGCAATTCGAGCTGGGTCGAGTGATTCCAGTCCGGATCATATTTCGCAGAGGTATTGTTCTTGCGATAACGCCACGCAAAAACCAGCGTACAAACGATCACCGGTATGATGATGACGAGCATCCACAAAGTCGACACTACAATAAGCCGCCCCTGCTGCGAGGCAATGTCGCCGGAGGGATTCATCAGCACGGTATTGCAGCCGCCCAACATGGCAACTAACAGAAGGATCAGTGGGCGACGAACGGTAAGGGAAGACATGCCGGCACTTTCATGACAAGGATCAGAATGGAGCTACTGTACGTCGCGCGATGCGCCACGGCCATTGGACGTTTTGTCCTCCCCCGCACACCAAAAAATTCGCTACACTCGGCACATTGAAAGTACCGAACCATTTCGAGAGACGCGATCATGCCAAGTTCCCAAACCCATGGCGGCACCCTGCCCGCTGACAATTCTTCGCAGCCCACCACGCGCGATGCCGGCGTTTCCGACATCTATCATGGCAAGATCGCGCCGGGTGAAATTGCCATCGGCGTGATCATCGGTAGGGCTTCGGAGTATTTCGATTTTTTCGTGTACGCAATTGCCTCGGTGCTAGTTTTTCCGGCGGTATTTTTTCCGTTCGAACCGCGCCTGGAAGGGACACTTTACGCGTTTCTGATATTTTCGTTTGCTTTCGTCGCGCGTCCGATCGGCACCGTGCTTTTTATGGCGATTCAGCGAAAGCTCGGGCGCGAGGCCAAGCTGACGATCGCGCTGTTCGTGCTCGGCGTGTCGACCGCCGGCATCGCTTTTCTTCCGACTTATTCACAACTCGGTTTCAGTGCCATCGTGCTGTTGTCGCTCTTGCGCATCGGTCAGGGCATTGCGCTCGGTGGCTCATGGGACGGACTGCCGTCGCTGCTGGCGCTGAATGCGCCACAAAAGAAGCGCGGCTGGTACGCGATGCTTGGACAATTGGGGGCGCCACTGGGCTTCGTCATCGCTGCCGGTCTGTTTTCTTATTTGCTCAGTGGCTTGTCGATGAAGGACTTCCTCGATTGGGGCTGGCGCTATCCTTTTTATGTCGCGTTCGCCATCAACGTGGTGGCACTGTTTGCGCGTTTGCGACTGGTCGCGACCGAAGAATATTCGCGCTTGCTCGACGAGCGTGAACTGGAGCCGACCAATGTCGTCGAGATGGTGCAGTCGCAGGGCCGCACGCTAGTGACCGGTGCACTCGCAGCGCTGGCGAGCTATGCGCTGTTTCATATCGTGACGGTGTTTCCGCTGTCCTGGATCAGCCTGTATTCGTCGCGCTCTGTCAGTGAGTTTCTGTTCATGCAAATCATCGGCGCGGTACTGGCCGCCGGCGGCATCATCGCGTCCGGTCTGATTGCTGACCGTATCGGTCGCCGCACTACGCTGGCCGCACTGGCAACGATGATTGCCGTCTTCAGCGGCTTCGTGCCGACGCTGATGGATGGCGGTGTACTGGGTCAGGATATTTTCATCCTGCTGGGCTTCACGCTGCTGGGCTTGTCTTATGGTCAGGCTGCCGGTGCGGTGACGTCGAATTTCCCGGCAAAATATCGCTACACCGGCGCGGCATTGACGTCGGATCTGGCATGGTTGGTGGGGGCCGGTTTCGCGCCGCTGGTCGCGCTTGGCCTGTCGGCCAATTTTGGTCTGGCCTATGTCAGCATCTATTTGCTTTCGGGTGCGGCGGCGACCCTGGCGGCGCTGAGTGTCAACCGTGCGCTTGAAATCCGTGACTAGGCAGGTATCGCGCGATCGGCGCTGGAGCGCTGGCCATTACGGCGCCCCGTGAGTATGAGAACGCTTGACGCCAGTTGCGTACGCACTTGATCGGGGGCCGCCTTTTTTGAATGGCGGCAAGCGGGGACTGCGCTTTTCATCACCGCGTTCGTCACGTTTTCAATGCTGGGCCGGGCGATCCCTGTTCCGCTTTTGTTGACCTCGAAGTTGAACAAGCCCACGAGGATCGTTCGAGAACCAGAACCATTGGGTATCCGTGCCGCCCATTCGCAAAATCCACTGGTAGATCGTCAACATGAGAATGGCCAGGACAGTCAGCATGGCCAATAGCGCGATCGAACCGACCGCCGCATACGCCAGAACGGCAACGAGAGGCAATTGCGGGGCGAGTGCCTGGCCAGCAATGGTTGCCAGTGCAGCAAGGGCGCCAGTTGCTGTCAGAGTCTTGACAATCGTTAAACTGCCAATGGTGGGTAATGTCATCGCGCTTCCTGTTTGACAGCGGCCCGATTGCGCGAACCGAATACCTACATTTAAATCGTTTGGTGTTTTGATAAAACGGTCTTTTAACGATAGACCTTTTATCTTGCCACTGCAAGTCAATCCCATTATTCCGTGCCGCAGCGGCGCGGCATTTCTAATATTTGCATCCTGGCTTCTGTAAAAATCCGAGCTTTTTGGTGGGTTGATGCTTTTGTTTCATGCGGCAGTCGAATCATTACACGTGAAACAGATTGAGGCCACATTGCCTTCCGCAGCCGTATCCGGCGTGCAGCTTGCGCGCAATCATCTAGTCGATATGCGCAAACCGAATAACGAATCGCAAAACCATTCGTTTTGATTTTTTGCCCACTTGTTTAACCTGATCACCTCGGAAACCGTAATTCAACAGGGAAAACAATTATGTTCATTAGAAAACTCATCCAGTCCGCCCTAGTCTTGGGATTCGCCGCGCCAAGCGTGTGGGCCGCAGACACCAGTATCCTCAACGTCTCCTATGACCCGACCCGGGAACTCTATCAGAACATCAACCGCGAATTCGGCAAGCAATGGCAAGCCAGCAGTGGCGATAAGCTCAACGTCAAGCAGTCGCATGGCGGTTCGGGCAAGCAGGCGCGTTCGGTCATCGACGGTCTGGATGCAGATGTGGTGACGCTGGCGCTGGCGTATGACATCGATGAACTCGCCGCCAAGGGCCTGCTCGCCAAGGATTGGCAAAAGCGGCTGCCGCACAACAGCGCACCTTACACCTCGACAATCGTGTTTTTGGTCCGTAAGGGCAATCCGAAAGCGATCAAGGACTGGGGCGACCTGGTCAAGCCGGGCGTATCGGTGATCACGCCTAATCCTAAGACCTCGGGCGGTGCGCGCTGGAATTATCTGGCAGCGTGGGGCCACGCACTCAAGCAACCCGGTGGCAGCGACGCCACCGCTAAGGAATTCGTCGGACGCCTGTACAAGAACGTACCGGTACTGGACTCCGGCGCGCGCGGCGCGACCACGACCTTCGTCGTGCGCGGCATCGGCGACGTTCTGATCGCCTGGGAAAACGAAGCGATCCTGGCGCTCAAGGAGCTCGGCCCCGACAAGTTCGAAGTCGTTGCGCCGAAGCTGAGCATTCTCGCCGAGCCGCCGGTTGCGGTAATCGACAAGGTGGTCGACAAGCGCGGCACTCGCAAGCTCGCCGAAGCCTATTTGAAGTACCTGTACACCGAACAAGGCCAGGAGATTGCCGCACAAAACTACTATCGCCCGATCTCGGAAAAGGCCGCGAAGAAATACGCGGCGCAATTCCCCAAAGTGGCGCTGTTTACGATCGATGACGCGTTCGGCGGCTGGGCCAAGGCACAAAAGACCCATTTCGCCGACGGCGGTTCATTCGATCAGATCTACCAGCCCGGCAAGAAGTAACCGCGTTGACAGGGGAGTGGACTGGACTAACCGGGACTGGCTCAGTGCCATCCTGATTTTTAAAAAGCTACAACGCTCTTGTCGCACCCTTATGCAAAAAGCGAATATCCAGATGCATAAATAATCGTTCTCTTCATAACTTTTTACTGCAATTATGGCACCTCGATAGACGAAATTGTAATAAGAGGAAGTCATGACGATTGCATCAAGACAATCATCCGCCAGCAGCACCGTCTCGCGCGTCATGCCAGGTTTCCGGCTGTCGCTAGGGTTCACACTGTTCTATCTGTGCCTGATCGTGCTGATCCCGCTGTCGGCGGTGTTTTTGAAAACTTTCACGATGACTTGGGAGGCGTTCGTCGCGGCGGTAACATCGGACCGCGTGATCGAGTCCTACAAGCTGACCTTCGGTGCATCGCTGATCGGCGCCACCATCAACGTCATTTTCGGCGGCATCGTTGCGTGGGTACTGGTGCGCTATCGTTTTCCAGGCAAGAAATTCATCGATGCGCTGGTCGACCTGCCCTTCGCCTTGCCTACCGCCGTGGCCGGCATCGCGCTGACCGCGCTGTATTCGCCGAATGGCTGGCTCGGCCGCTATCTGGAACCACTCGGCATCAAGGTCGCCTTCACGCCGCTCGGCGTGGTCATTGCGCTGACCTTCATCGGCTTGCCGTTCGTGGTGCGCACCGTGCAGCCGGTGCTGGAAGAGGCCGAACGTGAACTGGAAGAAGCGGCCGCCAGTCTCGGTGCCAGCCGCCTGCAGACATTTTTCCGGATAATTTTTCCGACGATTTTGCCAGCGCTGCTGACCGGTTTCGCGCTGGCCTTCGCTCGCGCTACCGGCGAATACGGCTCGGTGATTTTCATTGCCGGCAATATGCCGATGGTGTCGGAAATCACGCCGCTGTTCATCATTACCAAGCTGGAGCAGTACGATTATGCCGGCGCCACCGCCATCGCGGTGGTGATGCTGCTGGTGTCGTTCGCGCTGCTGCTCACCATTAATCTGCTGCAAGCCTGGAGCCGCAAGCGCGGCCAGGCCGAAAGGGTATGACATGACTGCCATTGCTGCTTCAGGCTTACCCACGGTGCTGCCACAGGTCAAACCAACCTATGCGCAGGCGGCCACTGCCGATCCGTTCTGGGTGCGCGCGCTGCTGATCGGCATTGCGCTCACGTTCCTCACGCTGTTCCTGTTCATTCCGCTGGTGGCGGTATTTAGCCAAGCCTTGAGCAAGGGCTGGGATGCCTACCTGGTCGCCATCGTCGATCCGGACGCGCTATCGGCGATTCGGCTGACGCTGATCACAGCTGCTATCGCCGTGCCGCTCAACCTGGTGTTCGGCGTGGCGGCAGCGTGGACCATCGCTAAGTTCGATTTCCCCGGTAAGAACGTGTTGCTGACGCTGATCGACCTGCCGTTTTCGGTGTCGCCGGTGATTTCCGGATTGATCTTCGTGCTGCTGTTCGGCGCCGAAGGCTGGTTCGGCCCGTGGCTGCGCGAGCACGACATCAAGATTTTGTTCGCGGTCCCCGGCATCGTTCTGGCAACCGTGTTCGTCACGTTCCCGTTCGTGGCGCGCGAACTGATCCCGCTGATGCAGTCGCAGGGCAGCGAGGAAGAAGAAGCGGCGCTGGTACTGGGCGCATCGGGCTGGCGCACGTTCTGGCACGTAACGCTACCCAACATCAAATGGGGTCTGCTGTACGGCGTCATCCTGTGCAACGCGCGCGCCATGGGCGAATTTGGCGCGGTCTCGGTGGTGTCGGGCCATATCCGCGGCGAGACCAACACCATGCCATTGCAGGTCGAGATCCTTTATAACGAATACAACTTCGCTGCCGCCTTCGCAGTGGCCTCGCTGCTGGCGTTGCTGGCGCTGGTGACCTTGGCACTGAAGAGTTTTGTCGAATGGCGCGCGCAGGATACCAATTTGAAACCGATCAACGAAGGCGGGGAATAAGCATGGCTATCGAAGTCAGGAACATCAACAAGCGCTTCGGCAATTTTGTCGCCCTCGACGACGTGTCACTGAATTTTCCGGCAGGCGAATTGACGGCGCTGCTGGGGCCGTCCGGTTGCGGCAAGACCACGCTGTTGCGTATCATCGCCGGATTGGAGCAGCCGGATGCGGGACAGGTTTTTCTCGATGGCGAAGATGCGTCGTCGCACCATGTGCGCGAGCGTCAGGTCGGTTTCGTGTTCCAGCACTATGCGCTGTTCAAGCACATGACGGTCTTCGAGAATATTGCGTTCGGCCTGCGCGTCAAGCCGCGCAACGTGCGTCCCAACGAAACGCAGATCAAGGAAAAGGTCATGCAGTTGCTGCAGCTGGTACAGCTCGACTGGCTGGCCGACCGCTACCCGCCACAGTTGTCGGGCGGCCAGCGCCAGCGCCTCGCATTGGCGCGTGCGCTGGCGGTAGAGCCACGCGTGCTGCTGCTCGACGAGCCGTTCGGCGCGCTCGACGCCAAGGTGCGCAAGGAGCTTCGACGCTGGCTGCGACGCCTGCATGACGAGCTGCACGTGACCAGCATCTTCGTCACGCATGACCAGGAAGAAGCGCTGGAGGTGGCCGACCAGATCGTCCTGATGAACAAGGGGCGGGTCGAGCAGATCGGCACCCCGGAAGAGGTCTACAACCATCCCGCCTCGCCGTTCGTGTATGGCTTCCTCGGCCACGTCAACCTGTTCCATGGGCGCGTGCATGAAGGCGTGCTCGACACCGGCGGCGTGGCGCTCGATGCGCCCGATCATCTGCAAGTGCAGGACACCAAGGGTGTGGGTTTCGTGCGTCCGCATGAGCTCGAAGTGGCGCGCTATACCAGCGACGCCGAAGGCATCGTCGCCCGTCTGCGCCGCGCGCATGCGATCGGTCCGTTGGCCCAACTGGAACTGGAACGCGCCGATAACCAGCAGGTCATCGAAGCGGTCATCTCGACCGAGCGGTATGCCCAGCTCGGCCTGAAAGAGGGCGAGACGCTGGTGGTGCGGCCGCGGCGCCTGCGCGTCTTCGTCGACGAAGGCGTGTAAGGATCATCATGAACTTTCAACAGCTACGTTCCATCCGCGAAGCGGCACGCCGCAACTTCAATTTGACCGAGGTTGCCAACGTGCTGTTTACGTCGCAGCCGGGGGTGAGCCGGCAGATCCGCGAACTCGAAGACGAGCTCGGCGTCGAGATTTTCGAGCGCAATGGCAAACGCCTGACCGGCCTCACCCAGCCCGGCCGCGGTATCTTGCCAATCGTCGAGCGACTATTGCTGGAAGCCGAAAACCTGCGCCAGGCCAGCCAGGAATATTCGGACGAAAAAAGCGGTACGTTAACCATCGCCACCACCCATACCCAGGCACGCTACGTGTTGCCGCACGTGGTGCAATCGTTTCGCGCATCGTTCCCCGACGTGCGCATCGCTTTGCAGCAAAGCTCGCCGGAACATATCGCCGAATGGGTAATCTCGGGCAAGGCCGATGTCGGCATCGCCACCGAAGGCTTGAGCCAGTTCGAGGAACTGGTGTCTTTTCCGTGCTACCACTGGAGCCACGTCATCGTTACACCCGAAGGCCATCCGCTGAGCCTGCTGCCCAGTGTGTCCCTGCAGGATCTGGCGGCGTATCCGCTGATCACCTATGACATCGGCTTTACCGGTCGCAGCCATATCGACGATGCCTTTCGCCATGCCGGAGTGGCCACCGATATCGTCCTGACAGCGATGGATTCCGACGTCATCCAGCAATATGTATCGCTTGGAATG
>JACMOV010000210.1 GCA_014377845.1 Herminiimonas sp. | reverse complement strand
ATCGCTTGTTCGGGATCGCGGCCAGCATCTTGTTGACATACTTGCGCGCGCCGCCGGTGACGGTCTGCCACTGTGGCCGGTCGTTGACCTGTAGCAGACCGTGGTTGTGGCAGAAGTGGACGAAGCTCGACAGCGGAAACGTCAGCATCTGCTCGGTCGGGCAGGACCAGATGCAGCCAGCCATCGGCAGCAGGTACCAGTTGCGGAAATGCGCGCTGTAGCGTTCGCGCTTCAGGAAGTCGCCCAGCGAGACTTGCGGCATGTGCGCGTCGCCGGCCACGGCCAGCGCGGTCGCCTGCTTGTTGAAGCGCAGGATGTCGGACACCATCCGCAGGAAGCGCGGATCGATCGCATTGCGGCGCTGTGCGAAGACCGCATCGAGATCGCCGCCGGCCCATTCCAGCATGCGTGGCCCGAATATGGATGCGACCGGCGTCTTGACCGAGAACGACATGTCGGTCGCCGTGGTGTCGATCGACAGCTCGGCGAACAGAGCGACCAAGTTGGGATAGGTGCGGTGGTTGAAGACCAGGAAGCCAGTATCGACGCCGTGGGTGACACCGTCGAGCGTGACATCGACGGTATGCGTATGGCCGCCGAAATAGTCGTTCGCTTCGAACAGTGTCACGTCACGTCCTGCCTGCGCCAGACGGTACGCGCAGGACAGACCGGAGATGCCGGCGCCGATCACGGCAATCTTCATGGGTTCTCCTCCCTGCTTTTGTAAAATGACTGCGAGACCAGTTACGGCGAAAGAGGGATGAGGGTGGTCGCCATAAAATTTGCCGTCAGTATCGACTGAGGGAGTCGCGCAGTACAACCGTTTTGCTGTCTTCGGGCATTTCCTGTTTCGAAATGACGACAGCGCAATGTCTTCGTGGTGCTCATCAATGCATACGCGGGATGCGCGCCACTGGATTCAGGAAGGATGTCGCGGCCGCGCCGCGCATCATCACAATTTCTGGGCCAGCGCCTTTTCGATATCCGCCACCAGCGCCTTGTCGTCCGGCGTCACCTGACTCGGATAGCTGCGCACCACCTGGCCGTTGCGGTCGATCAGGTACTTGTGGAAGTTCCACTCCGGCGCCTTGCCGGTCGCCTTGATCAGCGCGGCATGCAGCGAATTGGCTTGCGGACCCTTCACGGAGGTCTTGGAAAACATCGGGAATTTCACGCCGTAGGTGTTGTAGCAGAAGTCGGCGATTTCCTTGCTGCTGCCCGGCTCCTGCTTGCCGAAGTCGTTGGACGGAAAGCCGAGCACGACCAGGCCCTTGCCCTGGTATTTGGCATAGAGCGCTTCCAGGCCTTCGTACTGCGTCGTAAATCCGCAGTAACTCGCGGTATTGACGACCAGCGCGACCCTGCCGGCGTACTGGCAGAGATCCTGCGGCACCTCGTCTTGCAGGCGGGGGAAGCGCTGATGCATCAGCGGGCTGCAGGTCGCGCCCGGCGTCGCTGCGGTTGCCAGTGGCGTCGGCGCCGCAGGGGTTGCGGCCGACTGGGCGATCGCAGTGTGCATCAGGCTTGCCGCCATGGCGCAAGAAACGATCAGGCGAGCGACAAACGGTGTCAGGATTCGATAGGTCATGTTTTTATACCGTCTGGTTTTAATTTGAACTGATGAGTTCATATGAGTATTCTAGCCTAAATGTTTTCGATTACAAGTCGTTTTCGGAAACCGGCCGGATCGGGGTCCGGCCGGCTAGCCCCGCGGCACCCGGATCGCCGGGATCAACAGCAGCGACAGGCTCGCAAACACCAATCCGACATGGAAGGTGCTGGCAGCGCCGAACCGGTCCCACACCACCCCGGCGATCACGCTGGCCACCAGCATCGACAGGCCGCTGCCCAGATTGAACACGCCGAACGCGGTGCCGCGCAAGTCGGCCGGCGCGCAATCGGCGATCATTGCCGCCAGCAATCCCTGGGTCGCCGCCATGTGCAGACCCCAGCAGACCAGGCCGGCAGCGACCCATCCCGGCTGCGCGCTGTGGCCGAGCAGGGCGTCGGCAATAATCAGCGGCACGATGCCCAATGCCAGCAGCGTCGAATGGCGCATCCGGTCGGCCAGCGCCCCCAGCGGATAGGAAGCAGACGCATACACCACGTTCATCAGCACGAGCACCAGCGGTGTCAATGCAATCTGCAGGCCGCCCTCCTGCGCCCGCAGGATCAGGAAGGCTTCGGAAAAGCGCGCCAGCGTCAGCATCGCGCCCACCGCAACCACCCACCAATAGGCGCGCGGCATTTGCGACAGCGCCGCGCGCGAGATCGGGAACGGCTTTTTTGCAACGCCCGCTTCGCCCGCAATGGCGTGCGCCGGCTCGCGGATCCCGAACACCAGCATCGCCACCGCCAGCGTGCCAGGCACCACTGCCACCCAGAACACTGCCCGGAAGTCGTTCTGCCACAGCAGCATCAGGCCGATCGCCAGCAGGGGCCCGCTGAATGCGCCGACGGTGTCGAGTGATTGACGCAGGCCGAAGGCGGCGCCACGGATCGCTGCCGGTGTCACGTCGGCGATCAGGGCGTCGCGTGGCGCGCCGCGGATACCCTTGCCGATCCGGTCGAGGAAGCGTGCCGTGAATACCCAGCCGATGCCCGGCGCCAGCGCGAACAGCGGCTTGGTCGCTGCGCCCAGGGCGTAGCCGAACACGGTCAGCCATTTGCGCTTGCCAATGTAATCACTCAACGCGCCGGAGAAGACTTTCACGATCAGCGCCGTCGATTCGGCGATGCCTTCGATCACGCCGACCGTGGTGGCGCTCGCACCCAGAACCGTCACCATGAAGATCGGCAGCAGGCTGTGGATCATTTCGGAAGAAATGTCCATCAACATGCTGACCAGGCCGAGAATCCAGACGGTTGCCGGAATCCGGAGCGGCTTTGCCGGCGTATCAGTAACAAGCATGGAGCATTTTCCTTGCAAAACAGCGACTCTAGCAAATACCGCCCGGCTTACGACATTCCAATGTGTGCCGGCACGCCTTCCGGCGGCGCTAAAGCACGTGAATTATTGGTAGAATCAGAATCTTGGAAGGTTTTTCCGAACTTATGAAAGCCCCTATGCTGTATCCAGAATTGTTTAAATCGCTAGAGCAGGTCCGATGGAACATGGAGACCGATATTCCATGGGATGCCTTCGACGCCTCCAAGCTGACCGACGAGCAGGCGCAGACGATCCGGATGAACGCAATCACGGAATGGTCGGCATTGCCTGCAACCGAGATGTTCCTGCGTGATAACAAGGGTGACAGCGATTTCTCCGCATTCATGTCGGTCTGGTTTTTCGAAGAGCAGAAGCACTCGCTGGTGCTGATGGAATACCTGCGCCGTTTCCGGCCCGAGCTGGTGCCGACCGAAGAAGAGCTGCACAACGTGCGTTTCGAATTCGATCCGGCGCCGCCGCTGGAGACGCTGATGATGCACTTCTGCGGCGAGATCCGGCTGAACCACTGGTACCGCTGCGCCTCCGACTGGCACACCGAGCCAGTCATCAAGCAGATCTACAAGATCATCAGCCAGGACGAAGCGCGCCATGGCGGCGCCTACCTGCGCTACATGAAGAAGGCGCTGGTCGAGGTGGGCGACACCGCGCGTGCCGCGTTCGCCAAGATCGGCGTCTTGATGGCGTCGGCGCGGCGCACTGAAAAGCCGCTGCATCCGACCAACCTGCATGTGAACCAGGCGCTGTTCCCGAACGATACGGTGCAGTCGCGCCTGCCGGATCCGGACTGGCTCGAAGCCTGGCTCGACGGCCAGATCAAGTTCGACGGCGAGTGGGAAAAGAAAGTCGTCGAGCGCATCCTGCACAACATGTCGCTGCTCTTCGAGCGCACCTTCGGCACCGTTCAGGAACTGAACCGCTATCGTAAGGAAATCGTCGCCCGCATCGCGCTGACCCCGGCCTGAGGCTGCCAGCGCCGCCGACCTGACAGGCCGCCGCCTTCACGCTGCGGCTTTTTTTACGGGCGCGCTACCCACAGTCTCCGCGCACATGCGCACACCTCCGCTGTCCGCTCTTAGCGCCTGGCACTTGGCGCTCTCATTACAGGCTCGAACCATGCTGCCTTTCGAAACAAAGATCTGCGAACCCGCGACGCTGGCCGCGCACATGGCGCAGCTCCCGGCGCCGGTGGTGCTGACCAACGGCGTGTTCGACATCCTGCATCGCGGGCACGTCACCTATCTGGCACAGGCCCGTGCGCTCGGCGCATCTCTGGTGGTGGCGGTCAACACCGATGCCTCGGTGCGGCGGCTGGGCAAGGGCGACGACCGCCCGCTCAACACCTGTGCAGACCGGATGGCGGTGCTGGCGGCGCTGGAATCGGTGAGCCTGGTGGTGTCGTTCGATGAAGACACGGCGACCGAAACCGTTACGCGTGGCCGGCCGCAGATCTATGCCAAGGGCGGCGACTATGTCATGACGGATATTCCGGAAGGGCGGGCGGTGCTGGCCTATGGCGGGCAAGCCATCGCCATCGATTTCGAACACGACCGCTCGACCACCCAGCTGCTGTCGAAGGTGCGCGACGGCGTTCCCCGGGCCAGAACGGACAAGTCATGACGCCGATGGAAGCAGCACTGCACGCGCCGCTGGTCGAAGTCACCCGCGGCGAACATGTCGAAAGCGTCCATGCCGGTTCAGTCGCGGTGGTCGATACACGCGGCAAACTGCTGTACGCCGCAGGCGACCCGGAATCGCTGACCTTTACCCGCTCGTCCATCAAGCCGTTCCAGGCTGCGCCGTTCATCGCCGGCGGCGGCGATAGCCGCTTCAATCTCGATCAGCGTGAAATCGCGCTGCTGTGCGCCAGCCACTCCGGCGAAGACATGCATGTGGCAGCGGTGCGCGCAATCCTGGCAAAGGCAGGCCGGACCGAAGCCCAGCTTGGATGTGGCTGCCACGTGCCGATGCGGTACACGCTCGATGCGCTGCCGCCGCCCGGCGCGGTCTTCACGCAAGTCCATCACAACTGCAGCGGCAAGCATGCGGGCTTCCTGGCGTACTGCGCGCAACATGGATTACCGGACGAGCGCTACCTGGCGCCTTCGCACCCGTTGCAGCAGGCGGTCCGGCGCAGTGTCGCCAGTTTCGCCGGCATGGATCCCGGGGCGCTTGCTGCCGGTACCGATGGCTGTTCGGCGCCGAATTACGCGATGCCGCTGTCGCGCCTGGCGTTGTCCTTTGCACGTCTGGCTGAAGGCGATTCAGATGGTGAATTCGGTGCAGCGAGCGCGACGTTACGCGACGCCATGATGGCGCATCCGGAACTGGTATCGGGAACCGGCCGCAGCGACGTGGCGTTCATGCACGCTGCCCCTGGCGACTTCGTGGCCAAGATCGGCGCCGAGGGCGTGCAGGCGATTGGCGTACGGTCTGCCGGCATCGGGATCGCGGTCAAGATCGCCGACGGCAATGCCCGCGCCCTGTGTGCCACGGCAGTCGCGGCGCTGCGGCAAATCGGCCTGCTCAAGGATCCGGCGACGACCTCGCTGGCGTCGTGGGCGGGTCCGCAGTTACGCAACTATGCCGGCACTCATGTCGGCGAAGTGCGCTCGATACTGCGGCTGCAGGCCCGCAGCTGAGCCTGCCGAAGTTTGTCTAATGTGAATGTGCGGGACTCACCATGCTGTCGGCAGCTGTCTTCTGCGCCTTGTTCGGATCGACATGGACCGACACGTCCAGCTTGCCGGCGCGCTCGAAGCTCAGCGTCATGGGAATCTTGTCGCCTGCCTGCATCGGTTGTTTCAGGCCGGTCATCATCAGATGGTAGCCGCTGTCGGCTTTCAGCGAGACCTTCGTCGCCGGCGGCAGCGCCACGCCATCGACCTCGCGCATCTTCATGATGTTGCCGTCCATCGACATGCTGTGAATCGATACGCTGGCGGCCGCAGGCGAGCTCGCCGCAAGCAGCCGGTCGGCCACCGTTCCCTCGTTGTCGATCAACAGGTACACCGCGCCGCTGTTCTGGCCCGGCAGCGTGGCTGGCGCTGCAGGATGGAAGATGTGCAGCGTACCGATGCGCGCGTCATGCGCCAGCGCCGGCATGGCAACGAGAAGTGCGGTGAGTGTCGAAATCAGGTATTTGGATTGCATGCTTGCTTTCAGTTCAAAAAAATCGGATCAGCTGCCGCCGGCAAAATCGTTCTGGCGCCACGCTTCATACACTACGACGGCAACGGTATTGGACAGGTTGATGCTGCGGTTACCCGGTCGCATCGGCAGCCGGATGCGCTGGGAGGCGGCGAAGGAATCGCGCAGTGCGGGCGCCAGGCCGCGCGTCTCGGCACCGAACACGAACACGTCGCCCGGCCTGAAGGAAACCGACGCAAACGGTGTGGATCCATGCGTGGTCATGGCGAACATGCGCGCCGGATCGGGTGATTGCGCTACCAGGAACGCCGCCCAGTCCGGATGCACTTTCATGGTTGCGTAGTCATGATAATCCAGACCGGCGCGGCGCATTTTCGCATCGTCGAGCGGAAACCCGAGCGGCTCGATCAAATGCAGTTGCGCACCCGTGTTCGCGCACAGCCGGATGATGTTGCCGGTGTTGGGCGGGATTTCAGGTTCGACCAGGACGACGTGGAACAATTGGGCTTCCTCTGCAAGCGTTATCTCAGCGGGGTGCGGGCAAATACGAGGTTGGTCACGCGACTTGCGCCGAAGCGCTTGAGAACGGTCGCGACCGCGTCGAGTGTCGCGCCGGTGGTCATCACGTCGTCGACCACGCCGACATGCTGCCCGCGCACGGCGCCGACCATCGCGGGCTGCAGCATGAATGCGCCGCGCAGGTTCAACCGGCGCTCCGGCGGCGCCAGCGTCGCCTGTGCCGTGGTCTCGCGCAGCCGCACCAGAAGACGCGCTGCCACGGGCACGCCGAGCGCGGCCGACAGTGGCCGGGCGATCTCCAGCGCCTGGTTGAAACCGCGCGTTCGCAAGCGTTCGCCCCCGAGCGGCACTGCAGTCAGGCAGCTCGGTAACGGCATGTCGCCCACGGTGCTGCGCAGAAGGGCGTCGCGCAATCGGTCGGCGAACAATGGCGCCAGCGCCAGCTTGCCGGCGAATTTCAGGCCCAGCACCAGCTGATCCACCGGCGCAGCGTAATCCGCGGCCACTACTGTGGCATCGAAGGCTGGCGGGTCCCGCAGGCAGGCGCCGCACAGCAGCAATGCGGGGTCGCGCGCTTCAGCCGGCAGCGGCAATGCGCAGCAGCGGCATCGGGCGACCTGGGATGAAAAGAAGCGGGTCTCGCAGGATGAGCACAGCACATGCCGTCCGGTCGCCGCACACAGCGCGCAGGCGCCGGGGAGCAGGCTACCGGCCCGGCCGAACCAATGCCGCGCAGCCGTGGGCAATGCCTTGCGCCACGAGCCCAGGGCAGTCTGCCCCGGCATCATCGCAGCGGGCGGAAACGGAACGGAACGCCGGATGCGGACATGAAGCGAAAAATCTCCTGAACGTGTAAACTCGGCCGCATTATCTCATTCCGGACGATGGCCGCGCTATTTCGCTGCGGCGTCGAGACGGGACCGCGACCGCCTTGAGCTTACCTGCCACACCTGCCGATGCATCAATGAGCGCACCGATCGACGTTGCCCGGGTGAGGCGCCTGTTCGCGCAGCCGGCCCGCGTGATCGAATCGGATTTCCTGCGCCGCGAAGTCGCGACCCGGATGCATGAACGCCTGGCGCTGGTGCGCCTTTCGCCAGGCCGGGTGGTGGACGCCGGCTGCGGCGCGGGCGCCGATTTGCCAGCCCTGCAAAAACACTATCCGGATGCCCGCGTGATCGGTCTCGACGGTGCGCACGCGATGCTGCAGGCCGCCCGCGCCGGGCAGATTGCAGCGCTGTCATCGATGAACCGCCTGCTTGGCCAGTGGCTGCCGGCGCGCATGATGCCGGGACGCGGGCTGGAAGCGGACCTGCTCTGCGGCGACTTTGCGCAGCTGCCTTTCGCCACCGCGAGTACCGACCTGGTCTGGTCCAATCTTGCCTTGCACTGGCATCCGCAACCGGATCGGGTCTTCGTCGAATGGCGCCGGGTCCTGCGCGCCGACGGCCTGCTGATGTTCTCCTGTTTTGGTCCGGACACCTTCAAGGAGTTGCGCGCCGTGTTTGATCTTGTACAGGCGCCCGCGGCGTCTTCGCGCGTGCTGCCGTTCGTCGACATGCATGATTTCGGCGACATGCTGGTCGGCGCGGGATTTTCGACGCCGGTGATGGACATGGAGACGATCACGGTTACCTACGAATCGGTTGACCGCCTGCTGGCCGATGTCCGCGCCTGGGGCGGCAACCCGCTGGCGACGCGGCAGCGCGGCCTGTCGGGCCGGCGCAGCCGGTCCGGCTTCGAAAGCGCGCTCGATGCGATGCGCAACGGCGAGGACCGGATTCCGCTGACTTTCGAAGTGATTTACGGTCACGCATTCAGGCCGGTTGCGCGCACCACCGCCAACGGCGAGTCGGTGATCCGGCTCGATCTGCGGCGCAAGCAGTAGACGATGCGGCAGACGAGGCACCAGGTCGAACAGCCCCTGCCGGACCGTGCGCAAGGGGATCGGGACATGATTGAAAAGACAATTTTTTAGAGGGAAGATCCAGTGTTTCGCGGGCCGCGGCGAAGCCCGATTTTAGTGCGCTACGGCAGTGATTGCGCTTGATAACAAAACGGTATTCGACTTATACTTGCACGGTTTTGCACGCCGTTGGCATCGTATCGATCGACAGGTGAGGTGTGGAATGACGGACCAGCGGACCGAAGGGCAAACCGGCCAGCCGACGGGCGAGCGGGAGTGGATATCGAAGCGCAACTGCTCGATCACGCCGCGCCAGTTGCTGATCGCATACGGTGCGCTGTGCGGCGTGTCGTTCGCGGTCGCCGCGTTCTTTACGTGGCACGGTGCCTGGTATGTCATGTGTTTCGCGTTGCTGGAGATGACCGCTGTCGGCGCGGCATTTCTGTTGTGGGCGCGCCATGCAACCGATCGGGAGCGGGTGGCGCTGGACCAGCATTGTCTGCTGATCGAACTGGTGGAGGCGGAACGGGCACGGCACTTCCGGCTCGATCCACGCAAGACCCGGGTCGAGATTCCGGCGGCATATCACCGGCTGATCGCCGTCGAGCAGCAGGGAACGCGGATCGAGATCGGCCGCTTTTACCCGGCGCCCAGGCGCCAGCAGTTTGCGCGCGAGTTGCGTAGCGCGCTAGTACCGGACTGATGGCCGCGCAGGCACGCAGGCACGCAGGCACGCAGGCAACGGAATCGTTTTACAGAATTTTTAATTGGGGTACTGGAAAAATCATGAAACTTGCGCAGCGCATTCAATCGTTGATGCTGGGAGCGTCGCTACTGGCGGCCGGTCTGTCGGCCCATGCGGTAACGGACAGTGTAGGCGGTCCGGCCATCCGGCAGCTCAACTTCCAGACGCCGGTTACCCCGATCGCGACCCAGATTTATTCGCTGCATACCCTGATGCTGGTGATCTGCCTGGTCATCTTCGTGGCCGTCTTCGGCGTGATGTTCTATTCGATCCTCAAGCATCGCAAGTCGCTCGGCCACAAGTCGGCGACCTTCCACGAAAGCACGACGGTCGAGATCGCCTGGACCATCATCCCGTTCCTGATCGTCATCGGCATGGCGCTGCCGGCAACCAAGACGGTCGTGGCAATGAAGGACACCTCCAACGCCGACATCACCATCAAGGCGACCGGCATGCAGTGGAAATGGGGTTATGACTACCTCAAGGGCGAAGGCGAAGGCATCTCCTTCCTGTCGAACCTGTCCACGCCGCGCGAGCAGGTCAACGACCCGACCAAGACCAAGAACGCCGAATACCTGATCGAAGTCGACAATGACGTCGTCGTTCCGGTCAACAAGAAGGTTCGTATCGTCACCACCGCCAACGACGTGATCCACGCCTGGGCAATCCCGGCCTTCGGCGTCAAGCAGGATGCAATTCCCGGCTTCGTGCGCGACACCTGGTTCAAGGCCGAGAAGGTCGGCGTCTACCGCGGCCAGTGTTCCGAGCTGTGCGGCAAGGAGCATGCTTTCATGCCGATCGTCGTCAATGTCGTCTCCGCCGAGGACTACACCAAGTGGGTCGACGGCAAGAAAAAGGAAATGGCATCGAAGGCCGACGATCCGAACAAGGTATGGACCGTCGACGAGCTCAAGCAGCGCGGTGAAAAAGTCTATGCAGCCAATTGCGTCGCCTGTCACCAGGCATCCGGCAAGGGCGTGCCGGGCGCATTCCCTGCGCTCGACGGCGATCCGGTGGTCAACGGCCCGCGTCCGGCGCAGATCGACATTCTCCTGAACGGCAAGAACAACAAGATGCCGGCCTGGAAAGGCGTTCTGTCGGATACCGAGATTGCTTCCGTGATCACGTATACCCGCAACAACTGGTCGAACCATGCAGCCGAAAACATCGTTCAACCGGCCGAAGTCCTCGCCGCGCGCAAGTAAGAATATCGACATTAGGAGATTGAGATGAGTACAACTGCAATCGATCACGGCCACGATCATTCACACGACGCCCACGGTCACGGCGGCGATGACCACGGTCATCCGCACGGCTGGCGGCGCTGGCTGTTCGCGACCAATCACAAGGACATCGGTACGCTGTACCTGTGGTTTTCGTTCATCATGCTGCTGTCCGGCGGCGTTCTGGCGCTGGGCATCCGCGCCGAGCTGTTCCGTCCCGGCCTGCAATTCTTCCAGCCGGAGTTCTTCAACCAGCTGACCACGATGCACGGCCTGATCATGGTGTTCGGCGCGATCATGCCGGCCTTTGTCGGCTTCGCCAACTGGATGATCCCGCTGCAGATCGGCGCCTCCGACATGGCGTTTGCGCGGATGAACAACTTCTCGTTCTGGCTGCTGCCGCCGGCCGCGATCCTGCTGGTCTCGTCGTTCCTGGTGCCTGGCGGCGCACCTGCCGGCGGCTGGACGATGTACGCGCCACTGTCGACCCAGATGGGTATCGGCATGGACATGGCGATCTTCGCGATGCACATCATGGGCGCGTCGCCGATCATGGGTTCGATCAACATCATCACCACCATTCTCAACATGCGCGCTCCCGGCATGACATTGATGAAGATGCCGATGTTCTGCTGGACCTGGCTGATCACTGCCTATCTGCTGATCGCCGTGATGCCGGTGCTGGCTGGCGCGATCACCATGACCCTGACCGATCGTCACTTCGGCACTTCGTTCTTCAATGCTGCCGGCGGCGGTGACCCGGTCATGTACCAGCACATCTTCTGGTTCTTCGGCCATCCCGAGGTGTACATCATGATCCTGCCGGCGTTCGGCATCATTTCGCACATCATTCCGGCTTTTGCCCGCAAGACCCTGTTCGGTTATGCATCGATGGTCTATGCAACGTCGTCGATCGCGATCCTGTCGTTCATCGT
>JACMOV010000209.1 GCA_014377845.1 Herminiimonas sp. | reverse complement strand
CGGCCCGATCGTGGCGATCGGCTGCGCGGTCGCGCTCGAGCCGGGTCAATCTGCCTGGCTCGACTGGGTGACGGGTATCGCTCCGACCCCAACCGCGTGCCTGGCGTTGATGGATCAATTCCGCCAGCCTGAACAAATTGATCTGGTGCTGCAGAGTGCGCCGCAGCAAGCTGGTGGGTCGGACGGTGCAGCCGACGCGCTCGCGCAACTTGCGGCGTCACTCCTCTACGCCAACAATACCTGGCGCGCCGATGCAGCCGTCGTGGCCGCAAACCGGCTCGGCCAGCCGGCGCTCTGGGCGCATGCGATTTCCGGCGATCTGCCGATCCTGCTGCTGCGCGTTGGACGTACCGACGGCTTGCTGCTGGCGCGCCAGATCATCACCGCGCACGCCGATTGGCGCTGGCATGGGCTGGCGGTCGATCTGGTGATCGTCTGCGCCGGATCGCAACCAGCCACGCTGGCAGCGCAACTGCGCGAGCTGGCGGCGCAATGCGGCCAGGCTACGCGCCTCGATCAGCCGGGCGGCATCGTGTTACTTCAATCCGATGCCGTGTCGCCGGCAGACGACCGGCTCTTGCAATCGGTGGCACGGGTGCTGCTGGACGATGCTGACGGCCCGCTGTCGCAGCAAGTGGCCGACCGTGCGGCGCGCGTGTTGAAGCTTGCCGGTACGGCGGCCAGTCCTGTGGCGACGTGGCAGCCCGCACCGTCGGACTCCCGCGAAACGACGCCTGACCTCACGCCCGCAGCCGGCCTGGAATTTTTCAATGGCACGGGCGGCTTCAGCGCTGATGGGCGCGAATACGTGATCACGCTGCAGTCCGGACAGAGCACGCCGGCGCCGTGGGTCAACGTGCTTGCCAATCCCGAGTTTGGCACCCTCGTTTCGGAAAGCGGCAGTGCCGCCAGCTGGAGCGAAAATGCGCAAGCGTTTCGCCTGACACCCTGGAACAACGATGCCGTCAGCGACCCCAACACCGAAGCCTGTTACCTGCGTGACGAAGAGAGCGGCCATTACTGGTCGGCGACGGCGTCGCCGGCCAGGGGATGCGGAACCTACGTCACGCGTCACGGTTTCGGCTACAGCAGTTTCAGCCACAGCGAGGATGGGATCGATTCCGAGCTGTGCGTGTTCGTGGCAATCGACGCGCCCGTCAAATACACCCGCCTGACGCTGCACAATCGCTCGGGCCGTGCGCGGCACCTGTCGGCGACCGGCTACCTGGAGTGGGTGCTCGGTGACGAACCCGAAAAAACCCGGATGCAGGTCGTGACCGAACACGATGCCGGGCGGGCTGCCATCTTCGCCAGTAATGCCTACAACACCGACTTCGGCGATCGCACGGCATTCTTCGCCGGAGAACCCGGGGCGGAATGCAGCATCAGCGGCGATCGCGCCACCTTCATCGGCCGCAACGGCAGCCTGCAGGCGCCGCTGGCCATGGCGCAGCCGTTGCTGGCGGGTGGCTGCGGCGCCACGCTCGATCCCTGCGCTGCGATCCGGGTACCGTTCACGCTGGACGATGGCGCCTCGCGGGTGCTGGTGTTCAGGTTGGGCGCGGCACGCAGCGCCGCTGCCGCAAGGACCCTGGCCGACGACACCGACAGCCCTGCCGCGGCGCAGGCGGCGCTGGACAAGGTGCGCGAATTCTGGGACCGCACGCTGGGAACGGTGCAGGTGAAAACGCCCGATCGCCGCTTCGACATCATGACCAATGGCTGGCTGGTGTATCAGACGCTGGCGTGCCGGCTGTGGGCGCGCAATGCCTTTTACCAGTCCAGCGGCGCCTTCGGCTTTCG
>JACMOV010000208.1 GCA_014377845.1 Herminiimonas sp. | reverse complement strand
TGCAAGGGCCTCCTTGACGGTGGATAATATGCCGTTAATTAAAAGGAGGCAGTAAATGAGTAAAGCATTAGACGGCGTCAAGATCCTCGATTTCACCCATGTGCAGTCGGGACCGACCTGCACCCAGCTGCTGGCCTGGTTCGGCGCTGATGTCATCAAGGTGGAGCGTGCAGGCGAAGGCGATGCGACGCGCGGACAGTTACGCGATGTGCCCGACGCGGACAGCCTGTACTTCACCATGCTGAACCATAACAAGCGCTCGATCACGCTCGACACCAAGAATCCGAAGGGCAAGGAAGTGTTGGAGACGCTGGTCAAGCAGTGCGACGTTCTGGTCGAGAACTTCGCACCGGGCGCCCTGGACCGCATGGGTTTTACCTGGGAACGCATCAATGAGCTGAACCCGCGCATGATCGTGGCCTCGGTCAAGGGTTTTGGCCCCGGTCCTTACGAAGATTGCAAGGTCTACGAGAACGTCGCGCAATGCGCCGGCGGCTCGGCCTCGACCACCGGTTTCGATGACGGCCCGCCGATGGTGACCGGCGCCCAGATCGGCGACAGCGGTACCGGTCTGCATCTGGCGCTGGGCATCGTCGCCGCGCTCTACCAGCGCAACACCACCGGTCGCGGACAGAAGGTGCTGGCAGCGATGCAGGACAGCGTGTTGAACCTGTGCCGTGTCAAGCTGCGCGACCAGCAGCGGCTCGACCGCACCGGTGTCATGAAGGAGTATCCGCAATTCCCCGATACACCGTTCACCGGCACCGTGCCACGCGCCGGCAATGCCTCGGGTGGCGGCCAACCCGGCTCGATCCTGAAATGCAAGGGCTGGGAAACCGATGCCAACGCCTACATTTATTTCATCACCCAGGCGCCGGTCTGGGGCGCGATCTGCAAGGTGATCGGCCGCGAAGGCTGGATCACCGACAAGGACTATGCAACACCGGCAGCGCGCCTGCCGCGGCTGAAGTCAATCTTCGCCACGATCGAGGAATGGACCATGACGAAGACGAAATTCGAGGCGATGGATATCCTGAACAAGTTCGATATTCCCTGTGGACCGATTCTGTCGATGAAGGAAATCGCCGAAGAACCAGCCCTGCGCGCCACCGGCACCGTGGTCGAGGTCGATCATCCGACTCGCGGCAAGTATCTGACGGTCGGCAACCCGATCAAGATGTCCGATAGTGCGACCGAGGTCACCCGCTCGCCGCTGCTGGGCGAGCATACTGAAGAGGTGCTGGCCCAGCTGGGCTACGACGCCGACTACATCGCCACGCTGCGCGCCGAAAAAGTCATCTGACGCTGCGCCGCGTGGTTGGTGATTCGGCATTCCCCCTTCTTCAAGTATTTGCAAGGATTTCCCATGCGAGCAATCGAAATCACCCAGCCCGGTCCGCCGGACGTGCTCAGGCTGTGCGAGCGGCCAATGCCGGTCGCCGGTGCAGGACAGGCCCTGATCAGGGTCCACGCCGCCGGCGTCAACCGGCCCGATATCCTCCAGCGTACCGGTAACTATCCGGTGCCGCCCGGCGCCTCCGACATACCGGGCCTGGAAGTGGCCGGCGAAATCGTCGGCGGTGATCTGGGCGACAGCGGCTTCAAGCTTGGCGACATGGTCTGCGCGCTGGCGCAGGGTGGGGGCTATGCCGAATTCTGTGTCGCACCGGTCGAGCAATGCCTGCCGGTACCGAAGGGACTGACGGCGCTCGAGGCAGCATCCCTGCCGGAAACCTTCTTCACCGTCTGGAGCAACGTGTTCGACCGGGCCCGCCTGAGCGGCGCGGAAACGCTGCTGGTGCAGGGCGGCACCTCCGGCATCGGTGTCACCGCGATCCAGCTGGCAACGGCGCTGGGTCACCGGGTTTTTGCCACCGCTGGTTCGGATGACAAATGCCGTGCCTGCGAAGCGCTCGGCGCGGAACGCGGCATCAACTACAAGAGCGAGGATTTTGTCGAGATCGTCAAGGCGGCGACCGGCGGCAAGGGCGTCGACGTGGTGCTCGACATGGTCGGCGGCGATTACGTGCCGCGTGAAATCCAGGCATTGGCCGACGATGGCCGCCTGGTGCTGATCGCCTTGCTCGGCGGCGCCAAGGCCCAGGTCAGTCTGGGTCAGATCCTGCTGCGCCGGCTGACGGTAACGGGCTCGACGCTAAGGCCACGGCCGGTCGCGTTCAAGGCAGCAATTGCGGCCAAACTGCGCGCGCAGGTCTGGCCACTGCTGGAAGCAGGCCGGATCAAGCCGGTGATCTTCAAGAGTTTTCCGCTGGAAGAGGCGGCACAGGCGCATGCGCTGATGGAGTCGAGCACACACGTCGGCAAGATCATGCTGACCGTCTGATTCCTGGGAATCCCGCTGCACCGTCCGGGTTGCCGTGGGTGGTGTTGCAGGGCTGTATTCAGCCTGACCTGCGCCCGACGCCGAAGCAGCTCAGTGCATGTCCTGGAATCGGATCATGTTGCGCAGGTCGATCGGCGACAGGTTCGTCGCCGTGGCCGCCAGCGTGCGCACGAAACGGGTCAGCGCCTCGTCCTGGATGAAGCTGGCCGCTGAATCGGCTGTCAGTATCTTCGTCGGGTCTTGCGGCCGGGCGACCGCGAAGCCCTGCACGTAGTCGACGCCTATTTCGGCCAGCGTCTGTACGGTGGCCGTGTCTTCGGCCCATTCCGCGATGGTCTTCATGCCCAGGTTCATGGCCAGGCTGACGATCGCCTCGACGATGGCGATATTGGCCGGATGTGCATTCATGTCGACGATGAAGTTGCCGTCGATTTTCAGGATGTCGGCCGGTAGCTCCCGCAGATACGAGAACGAGGTGTAGCCGGCGCCGAAGTCGTCGAGCGCAACCTTGACGCCGTAGCCGCGCACTTTGTCGATGAAGCGGCGGGTGTTGTCGAGGTCATGCAGGGCTACGCTTTCCGTGATTTCGATGCACAGCCGGCCCGCGGCGCGCAGGTTCTTCGACAGCATGGCGAATGCATCCTGGATGAAGCGCTCGTCGTTCAGCGATGCGCCCGACAGGTTCATGCAGACGAACTGGGTCCGGGTCAGAGTCGCCTGGTGGGCATCGAGCCATGCCAGCGTGGTCGACATCACCCAGCGGTCGATCACGCTGATGCGGCCACTGTTTTCGGCGGCTGAAATCACGCGGTGGGTCGGGACCAGGCTGCCGTCGTGGTCACGCATGCGCAGCAGGACCTCGAAGTTGAGCGATTCGTGCGGCGTCTTCAGCGACATGATCGGCTGCATTTCGACGAACAGGCCTTCCGGCGCGACGCCGCTCGACAGCCGCTCCACCAGGTCGAGCTCCGCCTCGCGCTCGCGGAATGCCGGTGCATCCTTGTGATAGACCACCAGGCTGTCGTGATGGCCGTCCTTGGCCGCGTGGCAGGCACGGTCGGCGGTGGCCAGCGCATCGCGAATCTGGGTGCCGTCACTGACTTCGATCACGCCGATCGAGCCGCGTACCTGGAATGCCTTGTCGCCGATCCGGAAGGCGCTGCTGCTGATGCTGTTGATGATACCGCGGCAGATCCAGGTTGCCAGGCCGATCGCCGTGTCCGGCAAGACGATCACGAATTCATCACCGCCGACCCGGCCAATGTTCTGGCCACCGGCCAGCATGCCGGTAACGCGTTCGCATACCTGCTTGAGGACCTCGTCGCCAGTGGCGTGGCCGTACAGATCGTTGATCAGCTTGAAGCGGTCGAGGTCGAGATAGGCCAGCGCCAGCGGCTTGCCTTCGGCTAGCTGCCGGACCGCGTTTTCCAGGACGTGTTCGATGCCGCGCCGGTTGTAGACCTTGGTCAGCGGGTCGTTGTTGGCCATGAAGCGCAGATTCTCGGTTGCCTTGACCTGTTCCGTCACATCCTGCAGCGAACCTTCGATCTTGCCGCGTGCAAGGGTCGCCTTGACCATGAAACGCTGGCCGTCGTCGCCGGCGTGGAAGCGATTGCGCTGGAGCTGCAGTTCGCCGTCACCTTCGCTGTGCATCAGGGTGTGGAGCTGCTCCCAGGCGCCGCCATGAAAATACTGAGCCCAGGAATTACGGCCCGGGGCCATCACGTCGGTACCGAGCATGGTGGCCAGCGCCGGGTTGGCGCTCAAGAAGTTGCCATGCAGGTCGAGGGTGAACAGGCCGATCGGCATTGCGTGGAAGGTATGCCGCAACTCTGCCTGCGCATCGATCCGCTGGCGGTTTTCGATGCGCATCTGGTGGGCGATCGCCAGCGCGGCGAGCAGGCTCGA
>JACMOV010000207.1 GCA_014377845.1 Herminiimonas sp. | reverse complement strand
TCATGGCGCCGTGGATACTGGTTTCGGCAAGTGTCGGTTATCTTGCCGGCCATGCGCTCGGCAATCTGCTCACCGGTGTACGCGGCAACGCTACTGGCCTGCAAGATTCACGCGCGCTGGTGGTGATCATGGCGGTCGTCTTTGCCGTGTCGATCGCCTGCGTCTACTTTATGTACGCGCGCAGCCGCATGGCGACCATGGAAGCGGCGGCGCAGGCCACCATGCGCAGCGCCGCCGAAAATCAGCTCAAGATGCTGCAGTCGCAACTCGAACCCCACATGCTGTTCAATACTCTGGCCAACCTGCGTGTGCTGATCGGCCTCGATCCGTCGCGCGCGCAAGACATGCTGGACCATATCATTTCGTTCTTGCGGGCCACGCTGGAAGCGTCGCGCGCCGGGTCGCATCCGCTGTCGGCGGAGTTCGCCCGCATCGCTGACTATCTCGCGATGATGCAGGTGCGCATGGGGTCACGCTTGCATTTCGAGATCGACCTTCCCGCTGCCCTGTCGTCGCTGATGATTCCGCCGCTGCTGCTGCAACCGCTGGTTGAAAACGCCATCAAGCACGGCCTCGAACCCAAGATCGCCGGCGGCAGCATCATCGTACGCGCAAGACGCGAAGGCGACATGCTGACACTCAGCGTCCGCGATACCGGTGACGGTCCGGGCCTGCCGACCGGGTCTGGTACGCACTTCGGTTTGCAGCACGTCAGGGAGCGCATCGCCACCGTGTATGGCAAAACCGCTACCCTGGACATGCGCGACGCCGGCGACGCAGAAGGCGGGACTTTGGTTCAGGTACGCATTCCTGCGACTTACCCCGGCTTCCCGACCGATGAGGCGCGTCGATGAAAGCCACCGCCCTGATCGCCGAAGACGAACAATTGCTCGCCGCCGACCTGCAGGCTGCCCTGTCCCGCCTGTGGCCGGAGCTCATCATCTGCACTACCGTGGGCGATGGCGCGGCGGCAGTCGCGCAGGCGTTGGCCCATCAGCCGGACATCCTGTTCATGGATATCCGCATGCCAGGCATGACGGGAATCGATACAGTGCAAGCGCTGGTCGAAGACTGGCCCGACGTTGGCGCACCGTTTCCTTTGGTGGTTTTCGTGACGGCGTACGATCAGTACGCGCTGCAAGCATTCGAACGCGCCGCCTTCGACTATCTGCTCAAACCGGTCCAGACAGCACGTCTGGCACAGACATGCACGCGCTTGAAAGCGGCCTTGCAGCTGCGGCCGAAACCAGCGCAGGCAGATCCGGCGCTCGGTGCGGTCATCGACCAGTTGCGCAGCCTCGTTGCCGCAAGTGCCGCAGCCGCGCCAACCGGCGGCACGATACCGCTGCTGCGCGTGATCCAGGTTGCCAGCGGGAGTAGCATTACGATGGTGGCGGTCGATGAAGTACTGTATTTCGAGGCGCTCGACAAATACGTGCGTGTCGTGACCGCCACCACCGAGCACCTGGTCCGGATTTCACTGCGCGAGCTGATGCCGCAACTCGATGCACAATGCTTCTGGCAAATCCATCGCGGTACGGTGGTGCGCTGCGATGCGATCGCGAGTGCAGTGCGGCACGAGTCCGGCAAGCTGACGCTGACGATGAAGAACCGGGCCGACAAACTTACTGTCAGCAGGCTGCATGCGCATCTTTTCCGCGGCATGTAACAACGATCCGTACGATTATTTCGGTAGGCATGGTTTTACATCGAGCGGCGCAGCAGGCATAACCAAGGAGATTTTGATGGCAATGACACAGGTTTATCAAACAACCGAGCCTGCCCGTGCGACGGTCGATGCTCTGGAAGGCGCGACTGTCATCGAATTCGGTACGTCCTGGTGCGGACATTGTCGCGCCGCACAGCCGCTTTTGAGCGCAGCATTCGACCAGCACCCGACAGTAACTCACATCAAGATCGAGGACGGCAAGGGCCGCCCGCTGGGACGATCGTATCGGGTCACACTGTGGCCGACACTGATTTTTCTTCGGAATGGAAAGGAAACTGCGCGGCTGGTACGCCCGGCGGGCAGTGATGAGATTCGTCGTGCCTTGGCAGAAATCGAGAGTAGTGCCTGATTTGATGGATCGCCAGCAGGGCCGCTAAGGTACTTCAGTGACACCCATCGGCAAGGTCGTCGATGCCCGCTACCTCATCGCACAAAGCGCGATTAGGTAGCGGGTCTGCTGCATTATTTCTTGATCAGTGCACAGCGTGATTGCGCCAGCGGCTGGAATGCTTCGGCTGCAGGAATGACAGCCTGCACATTGTAATAGTCCCACGGCGTCGACGACTCCTCCGGTTTCTTTACCCGTAACAAGTACATGTCATGCACCATGCGGCCATCGTCGCGAATCATGCCGCCGGTGGCGAAAAAGTCGTTGACCGGCGTCTTCTTCATTTGCTTCATGACCTTGGCCGTGTCGTCGCTGTTGATAGCCTTGACTGCCTTGAGATAATGGGTAATCGACGAATACATACCGGCCTGGACCATCGTCGGCATGCGCTTGTGCTTCTCGAAAAATCGCTTCGACCAGGCACGCGTGGCGTCGTTAAGATTCCAGTAAAACCCTTCGGTCAGATACATGCCCTGGGTCGCCTTCAGACCGAGCGTGTGGACGTCGGTAATGAACATCAGAAGACCGGCCAGAGATTGCTTTGGCATCAGGCCGAATTCGGCTGCCTGCTTGATGGCGTTGATGGTGTCGGCGCCCGCGTTGGCCAGGCCGACTACCTGCGCCTTCGAACTCTGTGCCGCGACCAGGAAAGACGAAAAATCGGAACTCGGGAACGGGTGGCGAACAGCACCGACCACCGTACCGCCAGCCGCCTTGACTACATCGGACGCATCTTTTTCCAGCGATGCACCGAACGCATAGTCGGCGGTCAGGAAATACCAGCTCTTGCCACCTTGCTTGACTACCGCGCGCGCCGTACCGTTGGCCACTGCATAAGTATCGTAGGTCCAGTGGACGGTGACGTCGTTACAATCTTCGTTGGTCACGCGGGTGGAGGCTGCGCCGGAGATCAGCGCCAGCTTGTTCTTTTCTTTCGCCACGCGCATCACCGACAGCGCGGTCGAGGTCGTGACCAGTTCCGACACGATATCGACCTTGTCGACATCGAACCATTGCCGCGCTTTGTTGGAAGCAAGGTCGGCCCGATTCTGATGATCGGATGACACCATCTCAATCTTGAACGTCGGTTTTTCGGTTTTGATGAAATCGTCGATCGCCATACGCGTGGCGAGCACAGCGCCAGTGCCGGCAATATCCGAGTACGCACCGGACAAGTCGGTCAGTACACCGATCTTGACGACATCGTCGGATATCTGCGCCGCGACAGGCGTCGTTGCAACAGCGAGAGCAGCACAGCAGGCAGCCATCAAAACGGTCTTGCGGGGGAAGTGCATCATCATCGTCTCCAGGTATCTGCCATCGGGGCGGGCAGCTTGTTCGCGGAGCCATATTAAAAAAAAATCATTACCCAGTCGTTTCAGGAATGTATCGAATCGTGTCACGGCGACAGTCCGGGATGACAATCCGTCCACTTGCAAGAAGATGTACCGCTGGGTTCGCCCGAATTGCCTGATTGGACCCGAGACGTCGTGAACACCGGGCGCACGGATGAGATACATCGTATGCCGAACGCGCAATGCGCAGTTTCACCCAGCCATCATGAGCGCACACCGCGCGCCGACCAGACTGTCGGGGCGTTGCTACTCCTTAAGTCCCAGCACGTTGGCCAAGCGGTTCAAGTCACCCTCTTCCCGGATGATTTCGGCCATCAGTTCCGGCAGCGGCATGCGTCCCCAGTTCACCGCCCTGCGCAGCAGGTACGGCGTCGGACTATGGGGTTCGATACTGCTCAGGTAATCCGCAATGGCGTTCAGGGTCGCATAGGCTTCGTTACGATTTTCCCAGCCGTGGCGCAAGATGACAGGCGCGATCACTTCATCGACTTTTGCCTGCACCCTTTCTATTGTCTGGGTAATTTCTGTTGTCATTTCCGGACCTTTTCGCTCTGGCAGGAGTTGTGTGAGAACCCGTTCGATCGCCTCGAGCGTGCCTCGTAGTTTTGAAAGATTGGGCGAGTCCATGCCGAGCTGATCATTGACGAACGAGGACAATGAATCGAGGCAGAGCAGGCAGTTTTGGACCAGCGTGACTTGAATCTCGAGGTCGCCGGCCATATGCTGCTGCGCATGGGCGATGACGTCTTCACGCGTGAGCGGGGGTTCGGTGGGGTCACCGGCCTTGGGCGCTTCGGCGGCATGGAGCTGGCCTGACAATTCCTTGGCGGTCATGCGCTCCCAGTCCGCGAAAGTGAGTCTGGGCGGTTTGCGACCGGGCAAATGCAGGAAGGGCACATGCACCTTCAACGTCACCGAAATCGATTCATTAAGCCACTGCAGTGGCGCCACGCGTGCGTCGCAGTCGCCGTCATCGATTACCGGATGCAGCGGACCCCAGAATTGTCTGAGCAATCGATCCATCAGCGCCAGTCCGCGATAAAGTCCGTCGAAGGCATGTTGGCGTGTCCATGCCTCGAGGAGCCAGGCGGCGATTTGCAGATCCTTGGAACGGGTCGTCAGCATCGCCTTGGACCGGGTTTCTATCAGGGCCCAGTCGGCGCGCTTAAGTGGTCGTTCCCACTGCCCCATCGGCAAAGTCGGATCGTCTTCCTCGCGCGCCAGGCGGATTTCGGTAAAAACCGGGTCATAGCGCAGGGCCGGGCCGCAGGGTTCATCGTCTGCAATCGGTATCAGCAGGTTTTCGATTTCTTCCCGGTGTTCAGGGCTCATGAGATCTTTCGGTGGCGGTAAGGCAGAGGGAATCATGGGGACCAGTTCGATCGGCGTATCGAGCAGTTCCGCCTCGACTGCCGGCGCATCGAACACCAGCAGCCGGGCCTTGTCGTATAAATCCGAGAACATGTTTTTGCGGGTTGACATGCGAATCAGTCCTGACTGCGTTATTGATTCGGCACAATGAGGTCGCTACTTCATCGTACCCATTTCTCGCCCTCCCCCGCGCGCGGGAGAGGGCCGGGGTGAAGGAATGCAGCTTCATATTAATCGTGCCGCATTAATAAACCGTTGCATGGTTGATCTCGCGCGCTGCAATCAGCTTGCTTAGCTCTCGCGTGAAGAATTTTGCGGCGACTGGCGAGGACGACTTGTGCAGGTCGACCACCGAGGTGTCGGGAGTGAAATAGATCTTTTCCGAGAGCGCCACCAGTCGACCCGTGTCGAAGCCATTATCGACCTCGTGCATGGCGATTACCGCATGATCCGACTTGTCTTCCAGTAAGGCCTGGAACGGATTAGGTCCGGCATACCGCGAAGGCCAACCGTCATTGATGCAGGGATGAAGATTGTAAAAGCCCATTTCCGGAAACTCGAAGAGGCGCGCATCGATGCGCTGCCCGAAAGTGGCGGATATGCACAGGTCCGGACGCCATTCATCCTCATGCATCCGATAGAATTCCGCCGACTTGACCCGGCCATTGAAGGTCGCAATCCGGTGCGCCGCGGCGAGTTCCTCGACCATGGTTTCTTCTTCGCGCCGGTGCGGATACGCCCACACACGGCGGTCGCGGCTGACGAAAGTTGACCCGACATCGTCCGTGGCGACACCCACCACGCACACTTGTTCGGCAAGCGGTCCCTTGAGCAATTCGCTGAGGACGTGAAAACCGCGATAGAAGCTGCCGAATACGGCAATTCGGACTGGTCTCGGGAGGAGTGACATGGCAATATCAGCCTATCGTTGAACAACAAGATTTGAACATTTGCAGCATGCCTGTCAGGTGGGCCGCCGCGCCGCATCGCGTCACCACGCCGGCACCCGCACCGGAAACGCGCCAGGCCATGCCAGCGGCGTGCGTTTGCCAGCGGCGCTCACGGCGACCCGCACGAACACCCGTGCGCGCGATACCCTGGGCACGATACGCGGGTTGTCGCTATTGGTAGCGATCGGAAACTCGAAGCGCAATAATTGCGAGCGCGCATCAGAGCCGGCCGGCGCATCGGTTTCCCGATGCAGCGTAATCATCGTGAACAAGGCCCAAGGATCGTCGAAGCGATAGGAGACGGTGCGATCGTCCACGCTCATGCCAGGGCGGCCGGCGTCGGTCAGCGGAATCACCGGGCCGTCGCGCGCGACGCGCAGCGTCAACACGATCGGCAGACCTGGCTCCCAGCGCAGTGACCGCGCCGGATCACGCTGGCGCAGCGTCTGACTGCCAACTGTCAGCGACCAGTCGATGATGTTGTTGCCGTCGATCTCGGCGGCCGGGTTGGCGCGAAACTCAATCGCCAGATCCATGCCGGCAAGCTGGCTTTCTTCGGTCGGATACAGCGGCGCCAGGAACTCGCGCACCCTTTTCATCTGGTCATCGACCCTGCGCACCGACAAGGCACCAGCGGCGCGCGCCGGGTCCCTGGCCGCCGCGCTGGCGACCGCGTGCGAACGATCGAACAGCCTGAGGATCATGCCGACATCCTCGACGTCGGCAGGTGACCGTTCGATCGCCAGACTGCGGCCGGCCAGATCGGTACTCAGCGTGCGAAACGGAAAGCGGTTAGCCAGATCACGATTAAAGGCGTCCGAAAACCGATTCCACGCATCCTGATACTCGGTCTGCTTGATGTCGCGGCAGCGCGCCTGCAATCCTCCCTGCAAAGCTTGCAACCGTTCGGCAAACAGATCGGTCGCACGGCGCTGTGCCAGGCGCGCCGAGAGTTTGTCCATGCAGTTCGAGACATCCAGTTCGGCGGCGCCGGCGAGCACGAATTGCTCCAGGCTCATCAGGCTGCTGGTCGGACTTTTGAGGCGGTAACGATTGAGATCGGCTACCGCTGCTTGCCAGCGGTAGACCAGCGGATTGCCCGCTTGCGCAGTCCCGAGTTGCATCAGCAACCCTTCCGCATCCTTGCCGGTGGTTTCGATGAACGTCTGTTGCTGGGCGACATAGGCACCCAGATTAGACGCGTCTGCGGCGCCGAAGGCGTCGAGCAACGGCACTTTTTCACCTTTCCAGGAGCGAAATTCCCGGTCACGCGGCACGAACACTTCTGCGCGCGCGAACGTGTCGTCGAGCAGTTGCAGCCGTGACAGGGCATCCTTGACCATGACTGAAGAAAGGTTTTCCGCCACGGCTTCGGCACCCAGCTCCTGCAGCCACGCCCGCAGCCGCATGGCGCGCGCGCGGTCTGCTTCGGTGGCCGGTGCCTGCACTTCCTTGGTCGACACGACGAAGGATTGCGACACCAGGTCACGGGCGGTCTCAGCGAGTGCCGTATCGACCAGCGCCGAAACTGGCGTCTGCAGCATCGGCGGAAACTTGCCCAATGACTCGGTCTGGAAGCGTTTTCGCGCATCGGCCAGCGCCAGTGCATGGTCGAGGCGGGTACGATCCCAGCTGACCGTGGCACCTGCCGGAACATCCGGAATCCGGGCCAGGCTGTTGACCTTCATATACGGTTGCGACAGCAGGCCCGACAGTGATTCGAGCAGGGCCTTGCGATCGGCCGAGAAGGCCCACGACGAGGTGGCGTCCGACCATTCCAGGCCTGCATTGGTGTTTTGCGAATAGCTGTCGGTCGACAGGGTGGCGTCCCATGCGGCACGGAACTGGGCAAAGCCGGCTTCCGCCTGCTTTTGCGCGCTGTCGGAAGCCGTCTTGCCGAGCAAGGACACTGCCTGGATTTTTTGCAGCAAGGCGTCATGCGCCTGACCCAGCTGCAGTGTGCGGCGGCGCATCCAGCCACCCTTGCCGGCGGCCAGGAACGATTCCTGGTTGCGCAGCGTCGCTTGCAATGCGTGCCAGACTTCGATCGTGGCCGCGGCATTCGCCGACCTTGGCTGGGCGTCGAGCAGTGCGGCCGAACTGCGCCCGATTGCCTGTTCGGACTTGAGCAAGCCGTTGTTGGCAAAGAGCCGTTCGTAGGTTGCCTTCATGGCCAGTCCGAGAGAACAGGCGGCCGCGTCGTGCAGCGGCTCGATAGTCATCGACGGCACGCCTTGCGCGACCTGGCGAAACAGCTCTGCGGTACGGGTCGGATTGCCGTTGAGTTCCGCCCCCAGCAGAACCCGCACCACCAGCGCCAGGTCTTCGCCCGACGCCGGGCCGTCCGTCGCCTTGAGTCGCATCATCGCGCGCAGCACGCGGTCGAGTTCTTCGATACGCGCGACGTACTGCAACGTGGCAGAAAATTCGGGCAGATCCTCGATGTTCAAAGCGGTGCTGGTCCTGGCGGTGACCTGTTCGTTCCAGCGCGCCGGCAACGTGCAGCTGGCGCCCGCGATCAGACTACCGGAGGCCGGATCGATCGGCACGCCGGTAAGCTGGCTGACCTGCAGATAGGCCGCACGCCGCAAAGGATCGAACGAGTTATCGGCAAATCCGCGCTCGAGCCGGCGCTGTACGCGCAAATGCAGGTCATCGAACCATGGCCACGAGCCAGGCATGAATACCGAACTCAGGCGGCCAGAATCCATCTGTTCGATATTGAGCAAAGCGTCCATGGCGCGCTGCCGGCTTTGCACTGGATCGAACACATTGCGATTGCTCGCCTGCAGGCTCTCGCGCGAATCGCGATCGAGCTTTTGCACATAGCTCACGATATCCGTTGCCAGGTGGTGCAACCGCACGCTCGACACCCCCAGCCCGATCAACCACACCAGCGGTACTACGATGGCGGTCCATTGCACGACACGGCTCATCGCGGGTCGGCGCATGTTCTGCATCGACGATGAGCGTACCAATCCCACTTCAGCGAAGATCTTGCGTTCGAAAATATCGCGCAGGAAGGCCGGCACGGCGTTGGCTTGCGCGGCCCGCAGCGGCGCCGGCGCCGGCTGGGTCGGCAGATTGCCCGCATCGAGCATCGCGGTATGAAGGTCCGGCTCATCCGCTGGCGGCATGCCGGCGGCAACTCCCAGCAGTGCAGCGGCATCGCTGCAGTCGCCGGTAAGGTAGATCCCGCGCAGCAGGAAAGGCTCGTGGTACGCGCTGGGACGCATCAGCTCTTCGGCAAATACCTTCAATCCGGTACGTAGTCGCTCGACCTCGTTGGGCAGGAGAAAATACGCGGTACTATCGGAATCCGCCGCTTCGAGCGCGCACAATTCTGCGCAACTGTCGGCCAGCGAGCGGACCATCTCGTTCATCGCCGCATCGACCCACTGTCCTTGAAACGGCGCGACCAGTTCATGGGGTGACGACCAGCCCAGTATCGAGCGGCGCATCGGTTCCGGCAACGCCGCCGCGAAAGTGGCAAACCCGGGAATGCTTTCGCAATCGGCGATCGCCAGGTATACCGGAAAGCGCAAGGCAAGCCGGTTTTGCGCCAGCCACAGGCGGCGATGGATCGCCTTGGCGCGGGCGGCCAGATCGAGCTGTCCCTGCGAATCGGCTTGCAGGAAGGCGCTGGCGGGAATCGAGATGACGATCGAATCGAACGGGCGATCGGGGCGGTAGTTACGACACAGGCCGAGGAAGTCATCCCAGGTACTGTTACTGCCGGGGGCATCGGGATCGGGCGAGCCAAGGTAAGCCGACTGCAATTGCACTGCCACGCCCTTGTCGAAGAAATTCCAGCTGATGCCTTGCGCCGCCGCTGTCATGGTGCTGTCGGCGCTGAGTGCGCTTTGCAGGCCCGATTGCACCAGCGGCAGTTCGCGACCGCCCTCGCCTTCATTGAGGATCAGGGTCCAGGACAGGTTGTAGCGCTCGGCGCGCACGGCCAGGTTGCTTTCGATCAGTTCAACGGCACTGCGGAAGGATTGCTTGAGGGAGTCGGCACTGATCACGCGCGGTTTGTGCTCGGCCGGTCGGTCCTGTTTGTCCGCGCCTTTGACTGCCGCCCAGATGATAACGGCAAGCAGCAGCAACACCAGCAGCGTGAGCAAAAGCAGCGTGACGATCGCTGTGTTATCTGACAAAAAATTCAGCACTGGATAGTCCTAACGGTCAGGCGTCGAAGGTTATGAACGAAAGCTGTGCGACAGCGGCGTCGAGCGCATTGCGCACCGGCCACGATTGCCACAACCAGAGCAGTTCCGACAAGCCCAGCATCAACAGCAGCACCAACACGATGACCAGGCTGCTGCGGTTGAGCTTGGGTAGCCGGCTGGCGGCAATATGCGACAGCGTGCTGGCATAGGGTTGTTCCGACAGCGTACGGTCGCGGCCCTGCAAATCGGCGGGCCGCTGGTAGACGAACTGGAACAGCTCGCGCCGATATTCGGCAATCTTGGTCTGCATCGCCGCGCCCCGATAGCGACCCTGGAAACCCAGCGACAGCAGGTACAGGTAGAGCCGGCCGAGATTGCGGCGCGAGGCTTCACGCTCGCGCAGCAACTGGTCGATGTCGTCGAACACGCGCTCACCGGCAAAGCTGGTCTTGAACAAGGTCGCTTCGATGAGAACGTGACGCCAATGGGTGCGGCCGGCCCAATCGGCATTGAGCAGGACTTCGTCCGCCAGCGCTGCCTTCAGAAAGCGCCCCTGCACTTCGGCTTCGATCCCGGCCTTGCCACCAATGCGTCGCGCCTCCAGGGTCTGTAATTCGATAAGCTGACACAATTGGCGGCTCAGCGCTTCTGCAGTGGTCTTCGCCTCGGCGTCACCGACCCGCAGCGCGGCTTGCTCGGCACGCGACAGGACATCGAAGAAATCACGAAACTGGACCGAGGCAAGATCGATTCCTTCGCTAGCCGCACTGGTGGCCGACCCGGCGCGAGGCGCTGACGCCGCATTGGATTGTTGAAAGGTTTGTTGGGAGGTTTGTTGAGACACGGGCATCATCCTTTAATGAACAGGACCACTTCCTGCGGACGCTGCGCCTGCGAACT
>JACMOV010000206.1 GCA_014377845.1 Herminiimonas sp. | reverse complement strand
GGTCGGAACCCTCGTGCGGCTGGAATCGGGACGCCTCGGCGTCGTCGTCGAACTGCAGCCCGGCAAATCGCTGCTGTTGCCGAAAGTGCGCGTCTTTTTTTCGACCAAGTCGATGGTCCACATCAAGCCGCTGCTGCTGGACCTGTCGGCGCCGGGTCAACGCGATCCGATCATCACCCGAGAGGATGCGGCGAAGTGGGGCTTGAAGGACATCGATCGTTTCTGGATCGGCGAGAAGGCCGGCTGAACCTGCGCGCCGTCAGTGTCGCCAACGTTTAGGCGCAGGAGCAGGAAGCGCGGGTGCGCGCCATCGTCGATCACGCCGGTGATGGCATCATCACCATCGACCAGCAAGGCGTGATCGAGAGTTTCAATCCAGCCGCAGCCGCGATGTTCGGGTACCTGCCGCAGCAGGTCATCGGCGAGCATTTCCGGCGCCTGATGACGGCCGATTACCATGCCGCGGCGAACCGTTTCCTGGAGCGTTTTTCGAATTGGGATTGGCGATTTCCCGTATCATCGTGCTGCGGCACGGCGGCGAAATCGGATTTACCAGTACCGGCCCCGGTACCGCGTTCCATGTCGACCTGCCGCTGGCTGGCCGCAACGGGGGCGATACCAAAATTGGCGGAGGTGACAATGTCGGCACTTGATCTCAAGCGCGTGCTGTACGTCGAAGACGACCCGGATATCCGCACCGTCGCCTCGATCGCACTGGAAGTCGTTGGCGGCTACACGCTGCAGGCGTGCAGCTCCGGTGCGGAAGCGCTGGCCGCCGCCGCCGAATTCGGCGCCGACCTGCTGCTGCTCGACGTGATGATGCCGGACATGGATGGCCCGACCACGCTGGCCCGTCTGCGCGAACTGGCGCCGACCGCGGCCACGCCGGTGATTTTCATGACGGCGCGGGTACAGGCGGGGGAAGTCGCGCTCTACAAGTCGTTGGGCGCGATCGGCGTGATCGCCAAGCCGTTCGACCCGATGCAGTTGGCGCAGCAAGTACGCAACTTGTGGGAACACCGCGTTGTGCCCCCACTCGATTGACCCGATGGCCCTGATTGCGGAACATCTTTTGGTACACGAAGAAATGCTGGTGAAACTGCAGGCGATGCGAGCGATCGAAGTCACCGAGCTGTCCGGCGAAGAAAGTGTGCAGGCTTGGGCGGAAGCACGGCGTGGCGCCAGGGTGCTGCAGGAAAAAGGCTTTTTCACGCCGCACGCCCGGGACGATGTGCCGAACCGCGCGGAAGCAGGCGCAGGCACACGTCACGCGCTGGTGATCGAAGATGACGAATCGATCGCCCAGCTGCTCGAAATGCGTCTGACCGAAAAAGGATTTGTCGTCAGCGCCGCTGCCGACACCGGGACTGCCATGTCGATGCTCGAGCGCGCCGCCGGATTCGATCTGGTGCTGCTGGACGTCGTCCTGCCAGGCGCCGCCGGCAAGGATGGCTTCCACATCCTCGAGCGGATTCGCAGGACGCCCCATCTGCAGCATCTTCCGGTGATCATGGTGACCTCCCAGGTCAGCGACGAACAGGTGCTGCGTGGGCTCAAGGCTGGCGCTGACGGCTATATCTTCAAGCCGATCAAATGGGAAGCGCTGTACCGGTGCATCCGCAGCGTGGCCGGAGCTTGACCGGAACCTGATCGGGAGGCGATCGGAAGGTGATCAAAACGTCCGAATCGAGCACGGAGAAAGCCGATCGGTCGATCGGCTTTTTTTCGATGGCCGTGTGATGCGGACGTCTCAAACCTGATACGACCGCTCACTCCAGCGCGTCGCTGGAAAGCTCCACCCGCACCTCGCCGATCGTGATGACCGGCCCGGCAGGCGTCACGTCGCCGCTGACTCTGACAAATGAAATCGTCATCGCCGCAAGTTCCTCCTGTGAAGCATCAAGCAGCAGGCGGGTTGCCGGAAACACCAGCTGTGCAGATCCGGATTGGGGGCCGCTCGATCCTCTCGCATGATCCCCATGTTGTTTTGCATGATGCAATGCCGTCTGGATCGCGAAGCCGCCGACGCCGCCCAGCAGATTCCGCTCGTCGAGCACATTCGAATCGGCACTGGAAGGCATGTTCAGGTACGCGTTGTAGTAATAACCGCCATTTTTTCCGGCATCGGTCAGGCGTACATCGTCGAGCACGATCTGGATCGTCGTCGATGGTGGGGTGGCCGTGCCCTCCGGCGCTGCGACAAAATTCTTGGTCGCGGTGACGATCTCGCTGATGCGATTCACGGCAGCCGCATCGAGCGGGATACGCGTACTCACGGAGACCTCGTCGAGATGCACGTTCCGTACGCCGCCGAGTGACAGCCGCCCGCTGTCGGTTGGTCGTTGCGCCGACGACGGAAACTCCCGAACCGGTGGCCGCGCCACCCGCTGGCGCGGCACCGGACCGCCAGGCGCCGCCTGCAGCGTATCCGTCATCAGCGCCGTACCGATTGCCGCGATCATTCGCCAGCCCATACCGGATGTCTCCGATCCGTCCGGCGCGTCGCCGATCCGCGTTGCGGCCAGCACCGCTGCGGTTCCGGGTATTGTGGCGGCCAGTTCGGTGCGGCCGACCGCGGTTCGCGAGGCAGGTGCCGCCGCCGTGGTCACCGGAAAGCTTTCATTCTGATAGTAGTAACCAAGCCGGCTGCGGGTGTTGATGGTGCGGATCCGATTCATCGTCATCTGCGGCCCGTAGGTCAGGGTTCCGCTCCAATAAGACGAGGTACTGGCTGGCATCAGGCGCCCACCGCCAGCATTGATCCAGGCGTTCCACAGCCGGTCGATATTGGCGTGATGAAGCCAGAAGATCGGGTCTTGCGGCGACTGCATGGTACCCATCACGGCGCCGATGATGTCGTGCACCGGATCATGCGGCTTGCGTTCGACCGAAGGCTCGAACGAGTTGATCGTCCCACGCTGGAAATTCAGAATCGTGTTGGAAAAAGGCGCGCTCGTCAGCGCCTGGATGACGTTGGTGTTGAGCCGCGGCACGTACAGCGGACTCGATGTCGAACTGGTGAATTCGGCGGGAATCGTCGCACTCTTGTAGTAGTCCCAGTACGGCAAGGTGAGGGTCGCATCGCCGGAAACCGTGCGCAGATACTGTTCGAAATAATAGAGATACCCACGATGCCACACCAGGAAATACGGGAGCCCGTGCGGACAGTAATTCAAGTGTGCATTGATCCAGTATGTCCAGCTGCGCGGATCGCTTGCATTGGTATTGGTGCGCATTCGCGCAATCGCCGTGACGAACGACGCATACTGCGGCGTGGTCTTGAAGCTATCCCAGTCGAGCCGCCTGCTGAGCGTCTGGCCGAACAGTGTCTGACACGGAATCGCCGACAGCGCGAGTGCGCAGGCGGATGTCTTGACGAATTTTCTTCTGGTATGGGATGAAATTTCCACGGCACGTCTCCGGAGTAAAGCCACATTGGCTTACTACCGTTTTCGTACATTTTCACCGCGACCGATTGATTTTCCCGAAGTGTCGGCTGGCCGGTCTTTGATTTTCCGCAGACCGGGGAATGCCACCTTCGGAAAGCGCATGGACTACGAATCAGAATCACCCTGCGTCGGATTCACGGCCGTCCGGCCCCGTATTTTCCGGCCTCTTGCGTGACCCTTTTGGCCACTGTAAACGTTTTGCCCATGGAAAAACCAGGCGTTTCGACGCGCCCGGTTCTTCGGATTCACCAGACTGCGTCTTTAGATGCGGTCGACTGCGCCCTTGACGACTTCCTTGGCATCGCCAAGTGTCTTCTCTGTTTTGCCTTCGACTTGTTTTGCCAGACCCTTGGCTTGCTGGTCCTTGCTGTCGATTGCCTTGCCGACGGATTCCTGGACTTTCCCGGCGATGTCTTTCGTGACGCCTTTGACTTGATCTTGGTTCATGTCGCTGCTCCTTGACTGTTGAGAAATTTCGAGTACCACGGATGCAAGCTTGCACTGATGCAGCGCGTTGTTCTGTGCGCTGCTGCACACAGGAAGGCATCTGAAAATGCATCGATCCGTAATACGATTCACGAGCACCGGCACGCCACCCAGCAACATCCGAAACATCTGCAGCCGGAAGCGGTCTACGGATTTGAAGGCGCGCTGGCGTTTGCGAGCGGCCCTGCAGGCAGACCCGAATCTGCCGGAGCATGTTCCGTTCACGCGGCCGGACAAGGTCAAGAATCCGTTCGGCTGACCCGAGGCCCAAGCGCATGGGGATCGTTGCCGGCGTTGTACACTGCGGGCTTCATCGAACTCGCGCGGGTATTCCCGGTTCAACATGGTCACGACAGGCATCATCGGTGCAATGCAGGAAGAGGTCGCCGAGATCATTGCAGGCATGCGGCAGCAGGCAGGCTACACGTGCCGCCGAATCGGCATGCGCGACTATCACGCTGGCGCTTTCGACGGCCAGTCGTGCGTGGTGGTGCTGGCGCGGATCGGCAAGGTCGCCGCAGCGGTCACGGCGGTGACGCTGATCCGTGAATTCGGCGTCGATGAAATCGTCTTCACCGGTCTGGCCGGTGGTCTGGCGGCGGGTGGCAACGTTGGCGATGTCGTGATCGCCGGCAGTCTGGTGCAGCATGACCTGGATGCGCGTCCGTTTTTTCCGCGCCACGAAGTCCCGTTGCTGGGCGTTTCAGAATTCGTGACCGATGCGACGCTATGCACCGAACTCGAGAGCGCGGCGATGGCATTCCTCGCCATCGATTTCCGGCGTTCGATCACGCTCGAAATCGCCGCCGGTTTCGGCATCGGCGAACCGCTGCTGCATTGCGGCCTGGTACTCAGCGGCGACCGTTTCATCGGCGATGCAGGCGAGGCGGCCGAGCTGCTGGCGCGCTTTCCCACGGCGCTGGCGGTCGAAATGGAAGGCGCGGCGGTGGCGCAGGTCTGTCATGAACACGCGCTGCCCTGCGCGATCTTGCGCACCATCTCCGACCGTGCCGACGCCAATGCGCATGTGGACTTCGGGCAATTCCTTAGCAGCGTCGCCAGCACGTATTCCGATGGCATCCTGCGGCAGTTTTTCAGGGCCCGGCATGCGGCGGCGGGTAGCAGGGTAGCGCTGCGCACTGCCGTCGATGCCTCCGGTATCGCATGATCGCGCGCCAGCTTTGCCTGCTGCGCGCCTACGCGCTTATCTGGTCCGTCACCTTGACGATCATGGTG
>JACMOV010000205.1 GCA_014377845.1 Herminiimonas sp. | reverse complement strand
GCCAAACCAAGCACCTACACCCGCTACCCCGCAACCACCTTCACTGCATCACCCGTCACTACTTTTTCAGACCCGCCCACATCCACTTTCCAGTGCCTGTGAAACCTCGCTGCTGCGACGGGAGCCGAACTATATCAAAGGGCATTCAAGACTGGCAAGTGGTTTTCGGTTTTTATTTTTGATAACCGTTCAAGCGTCACGATGGTACTGCGTGACGCGTTCGACTTCCTCTTTCGAACCGAGGAAAACCGGTACACGCTGATGGAGTTTTTCCGGCTGGATGTCGAGGATACGCTGCTTGCCATCGGTCGCCGCGCCGCCGGCCTGCTCCACCAGGAACGCCATCGGGTTCGCTTCATACATGAGGCGCAATTTGCCCGGCTTGTCCGGCTCTCGCTTGTCTGCGGGGTACATGAAGATGCCGCCGCGATTGAGGATACGATGGACATCTGCGACCATCGAGGCGACCCAGCGCATGTTGAAGTCCTTGCCGCGTACGCCGTCGGCGCCTTCCTGCAGCTCGGCCACATAACGCGTTACCGGCGCATGCCAGTGGCGTGCATTCGACGCATTGATTGCGTATTCGCGGGTCTGTGCGGGTATCTGCATGTCGCGTTGCGTCAGCACCCAGGAACCCATCTCTCGGTCCAGCGTGAAGCAATGCACGCCGTTGCCGGTACTCAGAACGAGTACGGTTTGCGGGCCGTACACAGCATATCCCGCCACAACCTGGCGCGTGCCCGGCTGCAGAAAATCCTTTTCCTGCGGTATTGTCATGCCGTCCGGCGCTTTCAGGACCGAAAAAATCGTTCCGATCGATACGTCCACGTCGATATTGCTCGATCCGTCCAGCGGATCGAACAGCAGCATGTATTCACCCATCGGATAGCGATTAGGGATCGGATGGATGGTTTCCATTTCTTCCGAAGCCATGGCCGCGAGATGACCGCCCCACTCATTTGCCTCGAGCAGGATTTCATTGGAGATCACGTCGAGCTTCTTCTGGACCTCCCCCTGCACATTCTCGCTGTGTGCCGTACCGAGTACGTCGCCGAGCGCGCCCTTGCCAACCGCGTGGCTGATCGTCTTGCAGGCACGCGCGACCACTTCGATCAGCAACCGCAATTCGGCGGGAATGGTGTTGTGCTCGCGTTGCTGCTCGATCAGGTGCTGCGTCAGGCTGATGCGTTTCATCGAAATCCTTGTTTCGTTGCAAAATAGAGAGAGCGCAAGACGGCCGGAAAACCGGCTCAGCCGGCCAGCGCCTTGGTGACGACTTCCAGCACGTCGTTCGACAACCTTGGCGTGCGTGCGACGACTGCCAGCGCAGCGCGCATCTTCTGCCGCAGCGCCGGGGTGTATTTGCGCCAGCGGTCCAGCGTGCGGGCCAGCCGCGCTGCAACCTGCGGATTGATGCCGTCGAGAGCGACTACCTGCTCGCTCCAGAACGTATAGCCGCTGCCGTCGGGTGCGTGGAACTGCGCCGGATTGCCGTTGCAGAAGCTGAATATCAGGCTGCGGGCGCGATTCGGATTCTTCATTGAGAACGCGGGATGGCGCATCAGTTGGCGCACCGCCGACAGATCGGTATTGCGAGCGGTTGCCTGCAACATGAACCACTTGTCGATGACCAGCGCCTCGCCTTCGAAGTCCGCGTAGAACCTGGCAAGAGCAGCGTCGCGGCCGGGTGCGTTGCTGTTGACGAGAGTCGCCAGCGCCGCCAGCCGGTCGGTCATGTTGTCAGCTGTATCGTATTGCCGCTGCATGAGGGCGTGCACTTGTGCGTCGTCGATATCGGACAGATATGCCAGCGCCAGGTTCTTGAGGCCGCGCTTGCCGACCGAGGCAGCATCCGGACTGTAGGCGCCGGTCGGCAGGAAATGGCGGTAGATTGCCAGCCAGTCTGCGCGCAGCGACACCGCCAGCTTGCAATGCAATGCGCGGCGGGCATGGTGGACTGCCCGCGGATCGACCACCTCGATCTGTTCGGAAATCAGCGATTCGGAGGGCAACGTCAACCCGACTTCGCGGAATGCCGGATCAAGTGCGGCGTCGACCAGCATGGCGCGGAAACTTGCAACCAGCGCGGCGGTGGCTGCGTCCGACCCGCCGTCGGCATCGGTCGCTCCGGCATGCGCGACCAGGGCAAGCAGGCGGCGCATCGCCAGCCGCTGTCCGGCTTCCCATCGGTTGAACGCATCGCTGTCCTTGGCCATCAGAAACGCGAGCTGGTCGTCCGTGTAGTCGAATTCAAGCACCACCGGCGCTGAAAAATCGCGCAGCAGCGACGGCACCGGCGCGCAGGGTACGTTCGTGAAGCGAAAGGTCTGCTGCTGCGCAGTCAGGTCCAGCACCAGGCTGGTCGCGGCGCCGTTGCCGGCGGCGGGTGCGCCCTCCATCTGCAGCGGCAGATCACGCCCCTTGGTATCGAGCAAGCCGACTGCGAACGGAATATGGAACGGCAGCTTGTGCGGCTGGCCGGCCGACGGCGCGCAGGACTGGCTCAGCGTGAGCTCATAGATGCGGTTCGCGGCATCGTAGCGCCCTGCTGCTGTCACCGTCGGCGTGCCCGCCTGGCTGTACCAGCGCTCGAACTGCGCGAGCTCGCAGCCATTTGCATCGGCCATCGCGGCACGAAAATCGTCGCACGTCACTGCCTGGCCGTCATGCCTTGCGAAATACAGGTCCATGCCCTTGCGGAAGCCATCGCGACCCAACAGCGTCTGGTACATCCGCACGACCTCGGAGCCTTTTTCGTAGACCGTGACAGTGTAGAAATTATTGATCTCGACATACGAGTCCGGCCGTACCGGATGCGACATCGGGCCGGCATCCTCCGGGAACTGCGCCTGGCGCAAAAGGCGCACATCCTCGATCCGCTTGACGGCGCGGCCGCTCGCCGTACCGATCATGTCGCCTGAAAACTCCTGGTCGCGGAATACGGTCAGGCCTTCTTTCAAGGACAGTTGAAACCAGTCGCGGCAGGTCACGCGGTTGCCTGTCCAGTTATGAAAATATTCGTGGCCGACGACCGATTCGATATTGGCGTAGTCGACGTCGGTGGCAATCCGCGCGTTGGCGAGCACGAACTTGGTATTGAAGATGTTCAATCCCTTGTTTTCCATCGCGCCCATGTTGAAGTCGCTGACCGCGACGATCATGAACCGGTCGAGGTCGAGTTCGAGACCGAAGCGCTCTTCATCCCAGCCGATGCTGTTCTTGAGCGACACCATTGCATGCTGGGTCTTGTCGAGGTTGCCGGCTTCGACCCACACTTGGAGCAGGACTTCGCGCCCGGAGCGCAGCGTGTACCGCTCTTCCTGGCACACCAGCTTGCCGGCCACCAGCGCAAACAGGTAGGACGGTTTCTTGAACGGGTCTTCCCATTTGGCGAAGTGGCGGCCATCGCCCAGTTCGCCCTCCTCGACCAGGTTACCGTTCGACAGCAGCACCGGATAGCGCTTCTTGTCGGCGCGCAGCATGACGGTATAGACCGCCATTACGTCCGGCCGGTCCGGGAAATAAGCGATGCGCCGAAAGCCTTCCGCCTCGCACTGCGTGAAGAAATTCCCGTTCGAGACATACAAACCGGAGAGCGTCGTGTTCTTTTCGGGATGGGTGATGGTCTCGATTTCCAGCGTCGCCATGGCGGGCAGGTTCGGGATTTCCAGCGTCAGCGGCGTCTGCCGGTACGCCTTGCGGCCGAGCAGCTTGCCGTCCACCCGCAGCTGCACCAGCGTCAACTGCTCGCCATGCAGCACCAGCGTATTCTGCGACGCATCAGGATGCCGGCGGATCGTCATCCTGGTCGAGACGCGTGTGGCCACAGGCTCCAGGTCGAAACCGATCTCGACCGTGTCGACCAGATAGTTCGGTGGTGTGTAATCCTTGCGGTGGATGGCTTGGGGGATGTCGGTGCGCATGGTGGTGCATCTTTCGAATGAAGACGATGGTGCGGTCAATTGATCATTCTACCAATCTCTCTCCCGAAGCGAAAATCCGGCTGCGGGCCTTTGCGCCGTAAATCAGTCGGTTTGCTGCTCAAACTGCCCGTCCGCATGGTCGTGCGCTGACAAGGACGCAATCAGGTTACAAAATGTAACGGCGATATCTGCCGGCGGCGCATATCATGAAGGTGACGTTAAACAGGAGTAAGTAAATGAGACGCTGGCTGAGTGCTTCCATCATTGCGATGTTGCTGTTGCTGGGGGGCTGCGCGACCAGCGTGGTGCGCAGCGATGTAACGGTATTCCATGAATGGGCTGGCGACCTGAGCGAGCAGGTGTATGGGTTCGAACGCAGCCGAGAGCAGGACAACGACCTCGAATACCGGAATTACGAAAACCTGGTGCGCGGCGAACTCAATCGCCTGGGCTTCGCCGAAGCCTCCACGTCGCAGCCAGCCAAACTCAAGGTCACACTCACTTACGGCGTGCGCGGGCGCGATGTCCGGGTGATCGAAGGCGCGGTGATCGATCCGTTCTGGTATGGCTCGCCGCTGTACGGCCATCGCTGGAACGGCCGAGGTTACTACGGCCCGTACTACGACCCCTTCTGGCCGGTCGCGCCGACCACCCAGTATGCCGAAAACACGTATCAGGTCTTCACGCGGCAACTGAAGATCAAGATCGCCCGGCTGCCGTCGGCCAAGACGGTGTACGACGCGACAGTCGTCAGCGAAGGCACCATCGCCTCGCTTGCCGCGGTAATGCCGTACATGGTGCGCAGCGCCTTCGTCGATTTTCCGGGTGTCAGCGGCGTTCCGCGTCACGTCGAACTCAAGATGAACCGGTAGAAACCTGGCAGTGAGAACCTGTTTCGGTAGGCAGGGTCGTCGTGGCAGGAGCGATTTGTGCGGAGACCAATGCGTGGCGACGCGACATGGATGGCGCTTAGCGCAAGGATTCCTCGGCTAGATCGAGCGGCCGCATCAACTGCTGCAAGGTCTCTTCGTTGATTTCACCGGCATCGTGCAAGCGGTGCAGTTCGTCACGCTCGGCCCGCAGTCCGATCAGGCGCGCGTGCCGGGTAAGGTGATGCTCCTGGCCTGCATCGGAGGCATCCTCGCCTTTTTCTGCGGTGATCCGCTGGTGGTACTGCTCGGTGACGACCTGGGCCACGCCGGTCAGGCTGGCGGAAACCGATTGCTCCAGCTCCGGCGTGCTCGCAATCGCCTCGATTGCCGCATGCGAAGCCTTGACCGAGGCTTGGGCACGTTCCTGCTCGACGGCTTTTTCATCATCCTGCGGCAAACCCTTCAACAACATCGGCAGACAGATCGCTGCGATCAGCATCGTCAGAATGATCACGCCGGCAGCAATCAGGATCAGTTCGTCGCGAGCCGGAAACGCGTTGCCGGCGCCGATCTGCAACGGCAATGACAGCGCGGCTGCCAGGGTCACTGCGCCGCGAATACCGGCCACGGTGTGCGCGAACAGCACGCGGTTGGCCGGCATCGGCCGCACGTCCGGTCGACTGGTCTCCACCATTTGCAGGCGTGCCAGTTTCGCCTCGCCGAAGCCCCAGGCCAGGCGGATGAGCAGGATCGCGGCGGTGACGGCACACACCAGCATCAGCGGATGCCAGGCCGAATGCCCGGATGCCTGCGCCGCTTCCATGCCGCCCTTGATGACGCGCGGCACCTGCAGGCCGAGCAGGAGAAAGATCACGCCATTGAGAACATAGCCGAAGAGGCTGAAGAAATTCCCGGTCTGCAGGCGCAGCGACGCGTGGTCATCGTGCTTCGGATCGGTGTAGGTCATCATGATGCCGGCGGCCGCGGCCGCCAGAATGCCCGATACCTGTAGCGATTCGGCCAGCAGGTACGCGCCGAACGGCAGCAGTACCAGGAACACCACCAGAGGGATGGTGGTGCTGCCATCGGTTTCGGCGAGCAAGACCCGCATCCTGCCGTAAAGCCAGGCGAGCACCACGCCAATGCCGGCGCCGGCAACCGACACCAGCAGCACGTTGATCGCCGCACCACCGAATGAAAATGCGCCGATCGAGGCCAGCAAGGAAAATTTCAGCGCGACGAGGCCGGACGCATCGTTGAGCAGCGCCTCGCCCTGCAATACGTGCATCAGCGCACGCGGCACCTGGACCCGGCGCGCGATCGCGGAGACTGCCACCGCATCGGTCGGCGACAGCACGCTGCCGAGCGCAAATGCCGCCCAGAGTGGAATATCCGGCCGCAGCCAGTGCAGGAAATAGCCGATCAGGATGACGTTGACCAGCACCAGAAGGAACGCATGCAGCAGGATGTGGCCGCGCAGGTGGAAAGCCTCGCGTTTGGGCAGGCTCCAGCCGTCGGCGAACAGCAGTGGCGGCACGAACAGGAGCAGAAATACCTCGGGATCGAGTTCGGTCTTGAAGGCGACGAAGCCCGACAGGCCGAGCACGGTGCCGATTGCGACCTGCAGCAACGGCAGCGGCGCCAGGGTGACATGGCGTCCGAACAGACCCGTCGCGGCAGACAACGCGATCAGGCCCAGCGCGAGTAGCGCAGTATCCATGTGGGGATCAGCGACCCGGGAGCCGGGTCACCGCGGTTCAGGGTGAGAAGTACGATTCCGACACGAAGGTCATCACGCCGATGAACACGACCGCGATCACCAGCACGATCAGGAGCAGGCCGAAGCGGGGCGAGCCCGAGCCGCCGGCCTGCGGCTCGTCCGGATGCTGCATGGGATTGTCGTCAAGATTCATCATCGCGCCCTACGGCAACAGGATGGTCGAACCGGTGGTCTTGCGGGCTTCCAGATCGCGGTGCGCTTGCGCTGCGTCCTTTAGGGCGTAACGCTGGTTGATCTCGATCTTGACCTTGCCGCTTTCGACCATGCGGAACAGTTCGGCCGCCATCGACTCCAGGTCCTCGCGCTTGGCCGAATAGGTAAAGAGCGTCGGGCGGGTGATGAACAGTGACCCGCGCGAGGCCAGTTCGTTCAGGCCGAATGGCGGCACTGGACCCGATGCGCTGCCGTAGCTGACCATCAGGCCGAGCGGTGACAGGCAATCGAGCGAGCCGGCGAAGGTATCCTTGCCGATCGAATCGTAGACCACTGGCACGCCCTTGCCACCGGTGATTTCCTTGACGCGCTCGACGAAGTTCTCGGTGTTGTAGTTGATGGTGTGGGTGCAGCCGTGTTCTTTCGCAAGCGCGGCCTTTTCAGCCGAACCGACAGTGCCGATCATGGTCACGCCAAGCGCGCGCGCCCATTGGCAGGCGATCAGGCCGACACCGCCAGCGGCGGCATGAAACAGGATCGTCTCGCCGCCCTTGAGCGGGAACGTGCGGCGAAACAGGTACTCCACCGTCAGGCCCTGCAGCATCATCGCCGCGCCCGTCTCGAAACTGATCGCATCCGGCAGGCGCACCAGCACCGCTGCCGGCATTACCCGCGCTTCGGCATACGCACCGGTCGGGCGGCTGGCGTAAGCGACGCGATCGCCGACCTTCACATGCGTGACGCCGGCGCCAACTGCCTCGATCGTGCCCGCGCCTTCCATGCCGATCCCGGCCGGGTATTCCTGGGGATAGGCGCCAGTACGAAAATAGACGTCGATGTAGTTCAGGCCGATCGCCGCCTGGCGAATCCTGACCTCGCCGGGGCCGGGCTCGCCGACCTCGACATCGACGTATTCCATGACTTCGGGGCCGCCTGCGCGGGCCATCCTGATTGCCTTGACCATGTTGTGCTCTCCGTTTTTATCAGTTTGAGGAATACCGCAATGCTACCGTGTGAATGGTTTTCAGGCTGGGGCGATTACGGACTCGGCTGCAGCGGCTTCTTTCCCGTGTCATGTCAGCGTCATCCGCGCTTCATGCCTGCTCCACGCGTGCTCCACGTCTTCTCTATTGCCAAGTCATGCACGCTTCCTGGACAGCAGGTAAATCCCCGACAGTACCAGTGCCGTGCCGGCCAGCTGGATGCCAGTGATCGGCTCGTCGAGAATCACCGCGCCGAGGAATAGCGTCGACACCGGCCCGATCATCCCGGCCTGCGACGCCGAACCGGCGCCGATCCGGGCTACCGCCACCATCGTCAGGAACACCGGCAGCACGGTGCAGAATACGGCATTGATCATCGACAGGCCATACACCGCCATCGGCTGCACCAGGGTCGACACCGGGCGCAGCAGGAAAAACTGCAAAATGCAGGCCGCACTGGAGACGCACATCGCATAGGCAACCAGCCGCATCGCGCCGACCCGTCGCACCATTTCGCCAGAGTACAGCAGGTACAGCGCATAGGTCACCGCGCTGCAGAGCACGAAGCCGGCGCCAAGCAGCACCTGTGAGCCGCCGTGGCGCGCATCGTGCAGAAACACCAGCACCGTCCCCATGTACGAGGTCGCCAGCGCCGCCCATTCGAGCCGGGTGATTTTCTTCTTGAGGAACACGATCGAGATCAGCAGCACGAACGACGGCGTCAGGAACAGGATCAGGCGTTCCAGACCGGCCGTGATGTACTGCAGACCCAGAAAATCCAGGAAGCTCGACACGTAGTAGCCAATCAGCCCCAGCAGCACGATCTTGAAGCGTTCGGCGCCGGTGAGCGGCGTCGCCACCCGTGCCTGCCAGAGCGCCACCGCAGCAAAGAACGGCAGCGAGAACAGCATGCGAAAGGCGATCAGCGTGACGGCGTCGACGGGATACCGATAGATCAGCTTGGCCACGATTGCCTTGGTCGAGAACAACACCGCACCGACGATCGCAATGGCGAGGCCGGTCAGAAAAGTCTTGCGAGCGGTTTGCGGCGCGGCGATTGCGGTCATTGATGAAGGCTGGCCTGGATGGCTAGGATGGCTAGGATGGCTTGGATGGCTTGGATGGCGGAGGCGATCCGGGGACCCGCGTCGCCGGATCGGAAAACAGGACGCGCCGGTCAGGGATCGATCATGTGGCCGAGCTTGCTGGCCTTGGTCTGCAGATAGCGGCGATTGAACTTGTTGGTCTTGATATGCAGCGCGATGCGCTCGTGGACCGCGATGCCGAGCTGCGTCAGGGCGTCGATCTTGCGCGGATTGTTGGTCATCAGGCGCAGGCTGGCGACGCCCAGGTGCTGCAGCATCGGCAGGCACAAACGATAGTTGCGCTGGTCCGGGGCAAAGCCCAACGCCTGGTTCGCCTCGACGGTGTCGGCGCCGCCGTCCTGCAGGTGATAGGCCTTCAGCTTGCCTAGCAGGCCGATGCCACGTCCTTCCTGACGCAGATACAGCAGGATGCCGCGGCCTTCGCCGGCGATCTTCTGCAACGCCGCTTCCAGTTGCGCGCCGCAATCGCAGCGCTGGCTGAACAGGGCGTCGCCGGTCAGGCATTCCGAATGGACCCGCGCCAGCACCGGCTTGCCGTCGGCGATTTCGCCCAATGTCAACGCCAGGTGTTCCTTGCCGGTGCCGGTCTCGACGAATGCGTGCAGGCGAAAGGTTGCCCACGGCGTCGGCAATTCGCACGAGGTCACGTAGGTCATGGTCGGTTCGGGGACGGTGCCGGCATCTGCGGCGATCTTCAAGGACATGGTTTTTCCTGGCAGGCTTTGCGTGCCACATGCAGTGCGCAAGGCCTGCGCGGCGGCGGTCGAGGCCGGAACCGGGCCGCGGCGCGAAGCAGGTTGCATGCGGCGTAAAGGCGTAAGGATATCAGGCCCGGCCGAAATTGCCGCGACGACAGTGCATGCTGCGCCGATATCCGCACGCCGCTTGCCACGCGCCGCGGCGATACCCCAGCCCCGGAGCGCATCGCGGCAGCCGATGCGAAATGCGCGGCGCTGCTATCAAGGCGCTCGTGCGGTCCTGCCGTCTACCCCCACTTTTCGGTTTCTTCGTCCCGCGCATGCCTGCCCTGATCGCATTGCTCCACACTTACGGCCTCTGGATCGTGTTCGCCAACGTCCTGCTGGAACAGGCCGGCCTGCCGGTGCCGGCCTATCCGGCGCTGATCGTGGCCGGCGCCCTGGCCGCCAATCATGAATTCAGCTGGGTTGCCTGCCTGGCGGTGAGCCTGCTGGCTTGCCTGATCAGCGACATGACCTGGTACGCAGCGGGCCAGCGCTACGGCAAGCGCATCCTGACAGTGCTGTGCCGGGTCTCGCTGTCGCCGGACTACTGCGTCAGCCATACCGAGGACCTCTTCAGCCGCTGGGGTGTGAAGTCACTGCTGGTGGCGAAATTCATCCCGGGCTTCAACACCATTGCACCGCCGCTCTCGGGCGCACTCGGTATCCGGCGTGCGGTCTTCATTCCGTTTTCGATCGCCGGTGCATTCCTGTGGGCCGGCACCGGCCTCGCGATCGGTGCGATTTTCCATTCGAGTATCGATGCCGTGCTCGGTGTACTGAGCACCATGGGCAGCGCGGCCCTGATCGGCATTGGCGTCGTGCTGGCGGTATTTCTGTTCCTGAAATACCGGGAGCGCCGGCGCTTCATGCTGGAGCTGCGAATGGCGCGCATCTCGGTGGCGGAACTGCGCGACCTGATGGACGGGGGCATGGACCCGGTCGTGATCGACGCCCGCAGCACGACCGCACGCCTGCTCGAACCACCGATTCCGGGCGCAATCTTGTTCGCCCACGGGGATCATGCCGAAGCCTTCGATGCGCTTTCGCGCGAGCATCCGATCGTGGTCTACTGCAGCTGCCCGAACGAAGCCTCGGCCGCAGCGGTCGCCCGCAAGCTGGTGGCGCGGGGCTTCCGGCAGGTGCGGCCACTGGTCGGCGGACTGGATGCCTGGAATGCGACCGTGGTGGTGTCGGTCGGCGCGCACGCCTGACGGGCACCTCGAAAACTACTTCTTCAGGATCGATCCGAGCACGCCGCGAATGATCTCGCGTCCCACGGTCGATCCGATGCTGCGCGCCGCGGACTTCATCATCGCCTCCACCACCGTATCCTTGCGCCGCGCGATGCCGCTGCCGCCGAACAGGCCGCCCATCGCATCCTTGAAGGTATCTGCAAGCGACCCGCCACCACCGGGAGATGTTGGCGCCGCGCCGGGTGCAGTGTTCGGAGCAGGCGCTGTCGATGCCGTCGAGTTCGGCATCCGCTGCAGCGGTGGCGCATCCGGCTGGCGCGCCTCGACCCGGCTCCGGATTTTTTCATAGGCGGATTCACGGTCGACGGTCTTTTCATAGACGCCGGCGACGATCGATCCGGCGATCAGCGCAGCGCGTTCGGCATCGGTGATCGGCCCGATCTGCGAGGCCGGCGGCAGGACGAACGCCCGTTCGACAATGGTCGGCCGGCCTTTTTCATCAAGAAAGGACACCAGCGCTTCGCCGACTTCGAGCTCGGTGATGACCTGGGCCGTGTCGAGCGCCGGATTCGGACGGAAGGTTTCGGCTGCCGCCTGTACCGCCTTCTGGTCACGCGGCGTGTAGGCGCGCAGGGCATGCTGGACCCGATTGCCCAGTTGGCCGAGCACCGTGTCCGGGATGTCGAGTGGATTTTGCGTCACGAAATAGACGCCGACGCCCTTCGAGCGGATCAGGCGCACCACTTGCTCGATTTTCTGCAGCAGCGGCTTGGGCGCCTCGTCGAACAGCAGGTGCGCTTCGTCGAAAAAGAAGGCCAGCTTCGGCCTGTCGAGGTCGCCCACCTCCGGCAGATGCTCGAACAGTTCCGACAGCAGCCACAGCAGGAAAGTGGAATACAGCCGCGGTGCGTTGAGCAGTTTGTCGGCGGCCAGGATGTTGACGACGCCATGGCCGGCGGAATCGGTCTGCAGCAGATCGTCGATGTTCAACATCGGTTCGCCGAAGAACTGGCTGCCGCCCTGCTCCTCGATGCCGACCAGGCCGCGCTGGATGGCGCCGATGCTGGCAGCTGAAATGTTGCCGTATTCGGTCTGGAATTCGGCTGCGTTGTCGCCGACCTGGCGCAGCATCGCCCGCAAATCCTTGCTGTCGAGGAGCAGCATGCCGTGATCGTCGGCGATCTTGAAGACCAGTTGCAGGACCCCCTGCTGGGTATCGTTCAGGTTCAGCATGCGCGCCAGCAGCAGCGGGCCGAGGTCAGAAATCGTCGCCCGCACCGGGTGGCCCTTTTCGCCGAAGACGTCCCAGAACGTCACCGGGCAACCGGCCCAGGCCGGCTCCGGCAGCGTGAGCAGATCGAGCCGGGCCTGGATCCGGGGGCTCGTCACGCCCGGCTTCGCCATCCCCGACAGATCGCCCTTGACGTCGGCCATGAAGACTGGCACCCCGATCGCCGAGAGCGCTTGGGCCATGGCCTGCAGCGTCACGGTCTTGCCCGTGCCGGTGGCACCGGTGATGCAGCCATGGCGATTTGCCAGGGCCGGCAGCAGCCAAAGATCGGTCGTGGTGTTCTTCGCAATGCGCAGGGGATCGGTCATGTTTTCAAGGGGTTCGGGGGCGGGTTCAATGCGCGGGTTGAATGCACGGGTTGAGTGCAATTTCGCAGGGGGCGGTATGCTAAAATTGTAGATTGATTTGGTGCATCTCAGGGTTTAATTTGTGCGCCGCTTGCGGTGGCCAGACTGTGTCCTGATCGAGCCCGTCTGAAAAAATCACCGAAAGAGAAAAGTCATGGCTGGACACAGCAAATGGGCCAACATCAAGCACAAGAAGGCGGCAACCGACGCCCGGCGCGGCAAGGTCTGGACTCGCCTGATCAAGGAAATCACGGTGGCATCGCGCATGGGTGGGGCCGATGTCGCCACCAACCCGCGCCTGCGGCTGGCAGTCGAGAAGGCGGCCGACGCCAACATGCCGAAGGATAACGTCACCCGCGCCATCCAGCGCGGCAGCGGTGGTCTCGACGGCGCGAACTACGAAGAAATCCGCTACGAAGGCTACGGCACCAACGGCGCCGCGGTCATCGTCGACTGCATGACCGACAACCGGGTGCGCACGGTGGCCGAAGTCCGGCATGCGTTCTCCAAGTTCGGCGGCAACATGGGAACCGAGAACTCGGTGTCCTTCATGTTCACGCACTGTGGCCAGTTCCTGTTCGCGCCCGGCACCGCCGAGGATGCGCTGATGGAAGCGGCGCTCGAAGCCGGCGCCGACGACGTGGTCACCGACGACGAAGGCGGCATCGAAGTCACCTGCCCGCCGCATGATTTTGCAACCGTCAAGGATGCGCTCGAAAAGGCCGGCTTCAAGGCCGACGTCGCCGAGATCGTCATGAAGGCCGCGACCGAGACCGTGTTCACCGGCGAGGATGCGCTCAAGATGCAGAAACTCCTGGATGCGCTCGAAAACCTGGACGACGTCCAGGAAATTTATACGAATGCGGTCATCGACGCCTGAGCGCAAGCGTGCGCCGCGTCCCGACCGATGACCGACCGTCACGACATTATCGAAAGCGTTGAAACCACATGAAAATCCTGGTAGTCGGCTCTGGCGGCCGCGAGCATGCCCTGGCATGGAAGATCGCCCAATCGGAGCGGATCCAGATGGTGTACGTCGCCCCCGGCAATGGCGGCACGGCCAGCGACTCCCGGCTGGAAAACATGCCGCTGTCGGACCCGGCCGCACTGGCCCTGTTCGCCCAGCGTGAGCACATCGCCCTGACCGTGGTCGGGCCGGAGACTCCGCTGGCTGCCGGCATCGTCGACCTGTTCCGCGAGAAGGGCCTGAAGATCTTCGGACCGACCAAGCAGGCGGCGCAACTGGAAAGCTCGAAGGATTTCGCCAAGGCTTTCATGCAGCGGCACGGCATCCCGACCGCGCGCTACCAGACCTTTACCGACAGCGCAGCAGCGCATGCCTACATCGACCAGCACGGTGCGCCGATCGTCATCAAGGCCGACGGACTGGCCGCCGGCAAGGGCGTGGTGGTCGCCATGGAGATCGGCGAGGCGCATGCGGCGATCGACATGATGTTGTCTGACAATCAGCTCGGCAATGCCGGCGCGCGGGTGGTGATCGAGGAGTTCCTGGAAGGCGAGGAAGCCAGCTTCATCGTCATGGTCGACGGCAAGAACATCCTGCCACTCGCCACCAGCCAGGATCACAAGCGCCTGGCCGACCACGACCAGGGACCGAACACCGGCGGCATGGGGGCCTATTCGCCCGCGCCGATCGTGACACCGGCCCTGCATGCCCGCGTCATGCGCGAAATCATCATTCCGACCGTGCAAGGCATGGCCAAGGACGGTATTCCATTCACCGGCTTCCTGTACGCGGGCCTGATGATCGACAAGGCCGGCAACGCCAAGACGCTGGAATTCAACTGCCGCATGGGCGATCCGGAAACCCAGCCGATCATGGCGCGCCTGAAGACCGATCTGGTCACCGTGATCGAACATGCGGTAGCCGGCACCCTCGATACCATCGAGCTGGAATGGGATCGCCGCACCGCCTTGGGCGTGGTCATGGCAGCGGCCGGCTATCCGGATGCGCCGCGCGGCGGCGACATCATCAGCGGCATCCCCGCCGAAACCACCGATTGCGTGACCTTCCACGCCGGCACCAGGCAGGTCGATGGCAAGCTCATCACCGCCGGCGGCCGGGTGCTGTGCGTGGTCGGTCTGGGTGACAGCGTGAAGATGGCGCAGAAACAGGCCTACGAAGCGGTCGACCAGATCGCCTTCGAAGGCGCGCAATTCCGCCGCGACATCGGCTGGCGCGCCGTCAAGCGTCCTGCCTGAGCCAGCATGACGACACCTCCAGAGACGCCGGCCGCCGCCGCGAAAGCGCGCCCGACGCCCGATAACGCCACTGCCCTGGTCCGGGCCTACCTGGTCGACCTGCAGCACCAGATCGTGACCGCGCTCGAAGGTGTCGATGGCAAGCCCTTCGGCACCGATCCCTGGGAACGCCCGGACGCGGCCGGTGGCATTACCGGTGGCGGGACTTCCCGCATCATCGAAGAAGGCAACCTGTTCGAACGCGGCGGCGTCGGTTTCTCGCATGTCACTGGCAATGACCTGCCGCCGTCGGCCGCGGCAAACCGGCCGGAGATCGCCGGCCGCGCCTGGGAAGCGATGGGTGTGTCGCTGGTCATGCATCCCCGTAACCCGTATGTGCCGACGGTGCATTTCAACGTGCGCTTCTTCAACGCCACCGCACCCGGCGAAGAGCCGGTCTGGTGGTTCGGGGGTGGCATGGACCTGACGCCCTATTACGGCTTCGACGAGGATGCGCGCCATTTTCATGCTACTTGCGCCAGCGCGCTTGCACCCTTCGGCGCCGACCTGCATCCGCGCTTCAAGCGCTGGTGCGACGATTACTTCTACCTGAAGCACCGGCAGGAAGCGCGCGGCGTCGGCGGCATTTTCTACGACGATTTCCACGCCCTGGGCTTCGCAGATTCGTTTGCGATGATGCAAAGCGTCGGCGCCGGCTTCCTCGATGCTTATTTGCCGATCGTCCTGCGCCGCAAGGACATGGCCTTCGGCGAATTGCAGCGGGATTTCCAGGCCTATCGCCGCGGCCGCTATGTCGAGTTCAACCTCGTGTATGATCGCGGCACTCTGTTCGGGCTGCAGTCCGGTGGCCGCACCGAATCCATCCTCATGTCGATGCCGCCGGTCGTGAAGTGGCGCTACGACTGGCATCCGGCGCCAGGCAGCGCCGAATCCAAGCTGACATCCGATTTCCTGGTCGCGCGGGACTGGCTCGCGTGACGCGTCGCTGCATCGCCGTTCTCGGCGGCAGTTTCGATCCGGTCCACAACGGTCATGTCGCGCTCGGCGTGTATTTCGCCAACCTGTTGCAGGCCGACGAATTACGGATCATCCCGGCCGGCAATCCATGGCAGAAGCATGGCCTGCACGCCTCACCGGCCGAGCGCGTCGCCATGGTCGGTGCGGCGTTCCAGGGTCTGCCGGTGCCGGTGGTGATCGACCGGCAGGAAATCCTGCGCGACAATGCCAGCTACACAATCGACACCCTGCGCGCGCTGCGGCGGGAACTGGGGCCGGAACCGTCGATGGCGTTCCTGATCGGCGCGGACCAGTTGCTGCACCTCGACACCTGGCAGGAATGGCGCGCGATGTTTGACCATGCGCACATCTGCGCAGCATCCCGTCCTGGTTTTGCGATCGGCGATGCGCAGGTCTCGCCGGCGGTGCGCGCGGAATTTGCCGAGCGCGCCGGCAGCGTGGCCGAAATTCGCGCACGGCCGCATGGCATGAGTTACCTGGCGACCGACCTCGCGGTGGATATTTCCGCTACCGAGATCCGGGCGCAGTTGCAGCGCAATGAACGCCCCGGCAAGCTGGTACCAGCCGGGGTGCTAGACTATATTGAACAAAACAATTTATATAAAAGAAGTTAAATGGATATCAAGAAACTGCAAGCCATCGTCATCGACGCACTGGAAGACGTCAAAGCCCAGGACATCAAGGTTTTCGACACCGTGCACCTGACGAGCCTGTTCGACCGTATCGCCGTCGTTTCCGGCACATCGAACCGGCAAACCAAGGCACTGGCGGCATCGGTCCGCGACAAGGTCAAGGAAAACGGCGGCACCATCCTCAGCATCGAAGGCGAAGACACTGGCGAATGGGTACTGGTCGACCTGGGTGACATGATCGTCCACATCATGCAGCCGGCGATCCGGGCCTACTACCGCCTCGAAGAAATCTGGGGCGAAAAGGAAATCAAGCTCGGCGCCGCCAAGCGCGTCTCGCAGCGTACTGCTTCGGAACCGCAGGGCGCCGCGCCCAAGAAGGCTGCCGGACGGCACCTGACTACCGGCGCAAGCAGCGGCGAGGACGTCGCCGCCAAACCCGCGCGCAAGACGCCGGCCCGCAAGGTCGGTGCCAAAACGGCAGCGACCAGGACCGCCGCCACGAAGACCGCCGCGGTAAAAGCCCCACGAAAGACCGCAGCCGCCGGCCAGCCCGCCGGCAAGACCGTCAAGGTCGCAAAAACCAAGACGGCAGTGGTTTCGGCAAAAGCCGCCGCTGCCAGGAAGGCGCCGGTCAAACGCGCCGCGCCGAAGAAAAAGGCGGCCGAGTAGGCGACCGTCGGCCACCGTCGGCGCCCGACTGCAACCTCCCAAGACGCGGCACTGACGTGGCGGCACGAATCAGCCTTGCCGCCACCGTGTCCGCCTGTCCGCGTCCCATGGTGGGCGCATGCAACTGATCATCGCCGCCGTCGGCCACAAGATGCCGGCCTGGATCGCCCAGGGCTTCGAGGAATACGCGAAGCGCATGCCGCCCGAGTTGCGCATCCTGCTGAAAGAAATCAAACCGATCGAGCGTTCCGGCAGCAAGACTGCCGCCACCGCGATGGCACTCGAACGCGAGCGCATCGAGGCGGTGGTGCCCAAGGGCGCGCGCCGCATTGCGCTCGACGAACATGGACGGGATCTGACCACAATTCAGCTGTCGCAACACTTGGTGCAGTGGCAGCAAGAGGGCCGGGATGTTACATTCATCATCGGCGGCGCAGACGGCCTCGATCCGCATTTGAAAGCCGAGGCGGACGGACTGATCCGCATTTCCAGTTTGACACTGCCGCACGGCATGGTGCGCGTCTTGTTGGCAGAGCAGTTGTACCGGGCATGGTCGATCACGCAGAACCATCCCTATCACCGGGTTTAAAGAAGAATGAGACCGTCCGACAATAAAATCTACCTGGCCTCCAAGAGCCCCCGACGGCGCGAATTGCTGCGGCAGATCGGTGTGGAATTCGAACTGCTGCTGCTGCGCGATCGGGCGCCGATCGGCCCCGAAGTCAGCGAAGCCGTGCTGCCCGACGAGGCACCGCTGGACTACGTCCTGCGGGTAGCGAGCGACAAGGCCAGCTTTGCACAGAAGACGATGTTGTGGCGCAAGCTGCCGATGCGCCCGGTGCTGGCCGCCGACACCACCGTCGTGGTCGATGGCCGCATCCTCGGCAAGCCTGCCAGCATCGATGAGGCTGTGGCCATGCTCACCCTCCTCTCCGGCCGCACGCACCAGGTGCATACCTGCGTGACGGTGCGCCATCATGACGACGTCTGGCACACGGTGCAGACCTCGGATGTCGCGTTCGCCGACGTATCCGGGGCGCAGATCGCCGCCTACTGCGCCACTGCCGAGCCGTACGACAAGGCTGGCGGCTATGCGGTGCAGGGCATGGCCTCGCTGTTCATCAAGGATATCGCCGGCAGCTACTCCGGCATCATGGGCTTGCCGCTGTTCGAAACCGCGCAACTGCTGCAGCAGGCGGGCGTGCGGATCCTATGAGCGAAGACATCCTCATCAACATCACGCCGCAGGAAACCCGGGTGGCGCTGGTCTTGCAGGGCGCCGTGCAGGAACTGCACATCGAGCGCACGCTGTCGCGCGGCATGGCGGGCAACATCTATCTCGGCAAGGTGGTGCGGGTCCTGCCCGGGATGCAGTCGGCCTTCATCGACATCGGCCTCGAACGCGCCGCCTTCCTGCACGTGGCCGACATCTGGAATGCGCGCTCCCACGACGGCCCGCCGACGCCGCCGACGCCGATCGAACGGCTGCTCTACGACGGCCAGTCGATCACGGTCCAGGTGATCAAGGATCCGATCGGCACCAAGGGCGCGCGGCTGTCGACCCAGATCTCGATTGCCGGACGGATGCTGGTGTACCTGCCGCAGGATTCGCATATCGGGATTTCGCAGCGCATCGAAAATGAAGCGGAACGGGATGCACTGCGCCAGAAGGTGATGCGCCTGTTGCAACCGGAAGAAAAAGGCGGCTTCATCATCCGCACCATGGCCGAGGACGCCTCCGACGCCGACCTGGCGACGGATGTCGACTACCTGCGCAAGACCTGGGCCACGATCCTGGAACAGGCCAAGATCCGGCCCGCACCGACGCTGATGCACCAGGACCTGAACCTGGCGCAGCGGGTGTTGCGCGACTTCGTCAACGACGACACCGCCAGCATCCAGATCGACTCGCGCGAAAACTACGTCATGCTGGAACAGTTCGGCAGCCTCTATACGCCATCGGTGCTCAAGCGCCTGATGCACTACACCGGCGAGCGGCCGTTGTTCGACCTCTACGGCGTCGAACAGGAAATCGAACGTGCACTGGGGCGGCGGGTCGACCTGAAATCCGGCGGCTACCTGATCGTCGACCAGACCGAGGCCATGACCACGATCGACGTCAACACGGGCAGCTTCGTCAACGGCCGCAATTTCGACGACACGATCTTCAAGACCAACCTCGAAGCAGCGCAGGCGATCGCCCGCCAACTCCGGCTGCGCAATCTCGGGGGCATCATCATTCTCGATTTCATCGACATGGAGAATGCCGAGCACAAGGCCGCGGTGCTGTCGGAACTGCACAAGGCGCTGGCACGCGACCGCACCAAGATTTCGGTGTCCAACTTTTCGGCGCTCGGCCTGGTCGAGCTGACCCGCAAACGCACCCGCGAATCGCTGGCCCACATCCTGTGCGAAACCTGTCCGTCCTGCTCGGGCAAGGGCCAGGTGAAGACCGCACGCACGGTTTGCTACGAGATCCTGCGTGAACTGCTGCGCGAAGCCAAGCAGTTCAACCCGCGCGAGTTCCGCATCCTTGCCTCACAGCTGGTGATCGACATGTTCCTTGAAGAAGAATCGCAGCACCTGGCGATGCTGGGCGACTTCATCGGCAAGCCGATTTCACTGCAGGTAGAGTCGATCTACCACCAGGAACAGTACGACATCATCCTGAGTTGACGGACCCACGCGAACGCATGTGTTGCCGCTTCCGGCGCCAGCATGCGTTGGCACCTGCGAGCCAAAACATCGAGGCTTCAAGACGTGCGGACTTGGGGACGCGGCGCCTCAGTGCAAGATCGCCCGCAGTGGCTGCCACACCATTTCAGGCGTGAGTTTTTGCATGCAGTCGTGATGGCCGAGCGGACATTCCCGCTGCCGGCACGGCGCGCAGTCCAGCCCCAGATACATCGAATGCGCGACATCGGAGAACGGCGGCGCATGCAACGGATCGGTCGGGCCATAGATCGCCACCACCGGACGATTCAGTGCCGAGGCCACGTGCAGCAGGCCCGAGTCGTTGCTGACCACGGCGTTCGCTGCAGCGATCAGCGCAATCGCTTCACCGAGCGAGGTCTTGCCGGCCAGGTTGCGCAATGATGCAACCTCCCCAGCCGCGCCCGTGATCTCCGCGCACACTAGCCGATCCTTCGGCGAGCCCAACAACACGATCGACGCCGACGGATGTCGGGCGAGGATCTCCTGCGCGAGCCGCGCAAAATGCCCGGTCGGCCAGCGCTTGGCGCTGCCGAATTCCGCACCCGGGGCAAATGCCACCAGCGGTGCGGCGGGATCGATGCCGAATCGTTCCAGCACGTCCTGTCGCACACCGGCAGCGACCTGCAGGCGCGGCTTCGGCAGGCTGGCAACATCAGGCACCCGTCGCGCCGGTGCGCTGGCCAGCGCCGCGTAGAACGACACCATCGGTCGCGGCGCATCCTTGGGGTCATGGTGGATCACGTTGAGCAGCCCGTAGCGCATCTCGCCGCGATAGCCGACCCGCTTTGGAATCCCGGCCAGCCACGGCACCAGGGCAAACTTGAGCGTGTTCGGCAGCACATAGGCATCGGCATAACCGCGCTGGCGCAACTGCGCGGCAAAGGCGCGCCGCTCGCGCAACTGCAGGGCGCCGTGGCGAAACGGCGCTTCGATGACCGTATCGACTTCAGCCATGGCGCGCCAGACCGGCGCCACCGCGGGCGGTGCCATCACGTCGATCGGTCCCTGCCCCGGGCGCGCGGCCAGCAACTGCAGAAGCGGCTGCGCCATGACGGCGTCGCCGATCCAGTTCGGTGAAATGACAAGAGTACGCATGCTGTCTAGCCCAAGAGAAATAACCGGCGCCGACCAGTCAACCGAGCCACACCCGATGCACCGTTCACGCAACCATCTCCCCGGCAAACTGCAACTGGTACAGGTTGGCGTAAGCGCCACCCTTGGCCAGCAATTGCGCGTGGGTGCCGATTTCGACGATTTCGCCGCCGACCAGCACCACGATGCGGCTGGCGCGCTCGATGGTCGAAAGCCGGTGCGCGATCACCAGTGTCGTGCGCCCTTGCATCAACTTGTCGAGCGCCGCCTGCACCGCGCGCTCGGATTCGGAATCCAGCGCCGAGGTCGCCTCATCGAGGATCAGGATCGGCGCATCCTTGTAGATCGCGCGGGCGATGGCCATGCGCTGGCGCTGGCCGCCCGACAGGCGCGAGCCGTTGTCGCCGACCTGTGTATCGAGCCCCTGCGGCAGTTGCGCGATCATCTGCTCCAGATGCGCGGCGCGGGCAGCGGCGATGATGCGCTGCCGGTCCGGGTTGGCATCACCGTAGGCGATGTTGGCTGCGACCGTGTCGTCGAACAGCACCACGTTCTGGCTGACCATTGCCATCTGCGCGCGCAGGCTTTCCAGCGCAATCGATTCGATCGGCTGGCCATCGAGCCGGATCTCGCCGCGATCGACCGAATAGAAATTCGGCACCAGGTTCACCAGCGTCGACTTGCCGCCGCCGGACATGCCGACGAAGGCGACCGTCTCACCTGGCAGAATCTGCAGGTCGATGCGCCCGAGCGCTGGCTGCTGCTGGCCCGGATACGTGAAACCGACGTCGATGAAATCCAGCCGGCCGGCTGCCCGCTGTGTCAGCTGTGCACCGCCAGTGCGCTCGGGCGACGCATCGATCAGCGCAAACACCGCTTCGGCGGCAGCCAGCCCGCGCTGCAGCGGACCGTTGACTTCTGCTAGGTGCTTCAGCGGCGTGATCAGCATCAGCATCGCGGTGATGAACGATACGAAGCCGCCGATCGTGGTCTGGTTCTGGTTGGTCTGGATCAGCGCGATCACGATCACGATCGACAGCGCGCAGGCTGCCAGCACCTGCGTGATCGGCACTGTTGCGGCAAAGGTGCTGCTCATCTTCATGGAATAGCGGCGCAGGCGCTCGGCGCGTTCGTCGAAACGGTCGCGCTCGTACTGCTGGCCGCCGAAGACCTTGATGACCTGCTGGGCGCGGGTGGTCTCCTCGATCACCTGGGTCAGCTCGCCATTGATCTGCAGGTAGGCTTTGGTAAGCGAACGCAGCCGGCGGCCGGTCATGCGCACGATCACGGCGATCAGCGGCAGAAGGACGATAGCGACCAGGGTCAGTTGCCAGTTCAGGTAGAACAGGTAGGCAAGCAAACCGATGACGGTCAGCGAATCGCGGATCATCGAGGTCAGCACATTGCGGATCATGTCGATGATCTGCTGGACCTCGAACATCATCGAATTGATCACGCGTCCGACCGGATTGTCGGCATAGAAGCCGATGGCCACGTCCAGTATCCGGTTGAACATCAACTGCCGCAGGCGATTGAGCAGGCGCGTGGTGGCCCACTGCATCATGTAAGTCGTCATGAACGTCGAGAAGCCACGGAAGACGAAGATGCCGATGACCGCCCCCGGCACCAGCCACAGACTGAAGGTCAGCTTGCCGGTAAAGCCCTTGTCGAGCAGTGCCTTCATGAGCGCCGCCAGCGTCGGCTCGGTGGCTGCCGTCATCAGCATGCCCAGCATCGCCAGCGCGATGTGCCCGCGATACGGGCCGGTCATGCCCAGCAGGCGCTTCAGGTGGGGCGGCAGCTTCATCGGCGGACCGGCATGCGGCTGCGGGCTGAAACGATGTCGTAGCGGGTCATGCGCATGGGTGGTCTTTTCCGGAACGGGTAGGGCTGGCAGTGCGGCAGCGGGAGCCGGAACGCGCGTCAAAACAGATTACAATCGACCGCCGCGAACCGCCTCGGCGGCATCGCGCCCGAGCTGCAACTTCATGCATCACTCTAGCCTGCCACATGAATCTATCGGTCGTCATCATCACGAAGAATGAAGCGCACAACATCGGCGATTGCCTCGCCAGTGTTGCCTTCGCACACGAGTGGATTATAGTGGATTCAGGCAGTACGGACGGCACTGTCGGCATCGCCCGTGCCGCCGGCGCCACGGTCATCGAAACCACCGATTGGCCTGGCTTTGGCCCGCAGAAAAGCCGTGCGCTGGCCGCCGCGACCGGCGACTGGATCCTGTCGATCGATGCCGATGAACG
>JACMOV010000204.1 GCA_014377845.1 Herminiimonas sp. | reverse complement strand
TCGGTTGGCATCGGCACGGCTGGCGACATGGATCGGCACACGGTTCGTCACACCCATGTCGCCGAAAGCCTTGTCGTAAATGTCCCACATATGGTCGGCAACCTTGCTGGCCGCAGTAATGACGACGATCTTGCGATCGACGCCGCCCGCCAGCGCGATGAAGCGTCTCAGGATTTCCTTGTCGTCGCTACGGTCCTCACCGCCGCCGATGATGACCAAGTGGCCGTGGCCGGGGCCGGCATGGCTGGTCGCTTCGTTCATCATCGATCATCCGTCATAAGGGCAGTGGGCATGCTGCGATTGCTGCGGCTGCCCGCTTCGGTCCGGCTGACCGCGATCAGGCCGATATCGATCTGCGCATCGAAACGGTCGAGGCCCTGCTGCAGCGCCAGCGCGAGCGGCATGCCACCGGCAATGGCTTGATAGACGGTGTGGGCCAGCAAATGCCGCACGATATGCTCGCCGAGGCCGGTCACGGCGACCGCACCGAATGGCCCGGCATAAAAGCCGCTGCCGACGATCGGCGTGTCGCCGACTCGACCCAATAGCGACGGCGCGGAGCCACCGGTCGAACCGGCCACGGCGAAATTGCCCTGAATGTCGCGCGTGACCGCGCCGACCGTATCGCACGGCGTGGCGACCGCCGCTGAAATCGGCTTGTCGTAATTCCAGAAACGCATGAATTCCTGATTGTCGACATCGTAGGTCGCGGCGGCATCGGTATGCAACTGGGCAATAAGTTGCCGATGCCGGTTACGCGACTTTTCGCTAACCGCATAATGATGGGCAAAGCCGCGGGTTCGGGCAAACCGCTCTGCGCCCTCACCGCACAAGAGCCAGTGCGGCGTGGCCGCTACGGCCAGCGCCACCAGGATCGGGTTTTTTACCCCTTGCAGGCAGGCCACGGCCCCCAGGCGCCCGCGCGAATCCATGACTGCTGCGTCCATTTCGACAGTTAGTCCATCGAGGCACAGCACCGATCCGGAACCCGCGTTGAAGCGGCCGTCATCTTCCATCGTCACCACCGCGGCGGTTGCGGCAGCCAGCGCGTCTTCGCCGCGCTGCAACGCCGCCATCGCACTTTCGGCGGCATGCACACAGCCATCTTCATCCTGCCTCGAACCACCGGCCCCGCCATGCACCAGGACTGCGGGGCGGCATCTCGTGTCATGCATTTGTCGTCTCCCTTGTCTTGTCGGGCTTTGTCGCTATCAACCATACTGCGGCGATCCGCTGGGCCTGCGCGTAAGCAGGTTCGTCGAGTTCTTCGCCGAATACGTCAGGGTCGATTTCTTCATAGTGCCAATCGAAGCCGTGACGGTCGAGTCGCGCACCAGCGGCAGCCCGGAACGCGTCAACGCCATCGACGATTGCCACTCCGGTATAGAGCATCAGCCTGCCGCCTGGCGTCAGTCTTTCGATGGCAGCGTCGACGACTGCAAGCGACAGGCCACAACCCAGTTCGCCACCGCCGTGACGATAGGCACGCTGGCCACGGTCGAGCAGATAGGGAGGATTCGAGGTAATCAGGTCGAAGCTGCCTTGCACCTGCTGGAGCAGATTGCTGTTGTGCACGAGGATATTGGTTGCGCCCGCCAATTCGGCATTGACCGCAGTCAGTTGCAAGGCGTGATCGTTGATATCGGTCGCCAGCACCTCTGCCTGCGGACAGGCCAGCGCAATTGAAATCGCACCTGGTCCCGCGCCGCAGCCGATGTCGACCGCGCGTCTGACGCAAGCGTGCAATGGCAGCAGTGCCGCCGCCAACGCGCGAACAAAACGATAAGTGTCCGGCCCGAAAAAAACCGCATCGCCGTCGTCGGTTGGAAAAGCCGAATGGAAATAATGCTGACCGTGTAACGTCGACACGCGCAGCGCACTGATCCAGCCGTCCTCATGCGTGTGAACGACCCCGGCGTCGTGCATCAGGTCCAGCAAACGGGGGGCGACAGCGTCTTGTCTGAAAGGCCGGCTCCACCCGAGTATGTCGGTAACACCCTTTGACCAGGAATTCAGTGCACGATCATTGACGCGCTTATGGGTTGCCGGCGTCGGCGTAACGAAGTGGTAGCCGCTGTCTCGCAGAGCCCTTCCTAACTCGATCAGTGCCACTGTACGGGCGACAGCGGTGAGCAGGGTACCGGGTAGGGGCGAAGGACGGGAATTAACACTGCTGTAAAAAATTGCGCTCACATGGGCCTTGTAAGATAACGATCGTTGTTCATTGACGTGAAGCGATGAGCGGGACTAAATCTGCTTGGCTAGTACCTACCGATCTCCCGCACGATCCTATGGCCCTGCCGTTTGGCAGAATCCTTCAGGTCAATTGGGAATAATGCATGCATTGTTTAAAGTGCCAGCTAACAATTATCAAAAGAGTTGCATCCTTCGACTATAGGCGGACGTCGCGTTCTCTTGTAGGACGGAACTTACAAGCTTCCGCCCGACACGGTATTGATGCCTTGCGGCTTTTATAAACTGCATGGATGCGCCATAATCTACCGTGCATGCCCGGCAATATAGGGTCTTTCCGATTCAGCACTCTGCAGGTCTGCCTAGCAGAGTGCGTCAGACGCGCCACGTCGTGGTCAAGAGGCGGACAGAATGAACAATGATGATGAGGAACTAAGTTCCTTGAGGGAAGAGCAGTTCCTGGCGGATTTTTTCGAAAACGGTCCAGTCGGCATGCACTGGGTCGGATCCGACGGCATTCTCCTGCGCGCGAACCGGGCTGAATACGCCCTGCTGGGCTATGCCGAAGTCGACTATATCGGCCATCATATTGCCGAATTCCACGCCGATCCAGACGTCATTGCGGACATCCTGTCACGGCTGGGACAAGGCCAGACCCTGCACAGCCACGCCGCACGACTGCGGTGCAAGGATGGCTCGATCAGGCATGTGCTGATCTCTTCAAATGTGCTCTGGGAAAATGGACGGTTCGTGCACACGCGCTGTTTTACCCGTGACGTCACGGAGCAAAAATTAGCGCAGATCGCACTGGAACGTGCCGACCAGCGCAAATCGGCCATCCTCAGTGCGTCGCTGGACGCCATCGTTACCATGGATCACGAAGGCAACATCGTCGATTTCAATCAGGCCGCCGAGCGCACCTTCGGCTATCGACCGGATGAGGCGATCGGCAAGTCGGTCGCCCAGCTGCTCGTGCCGCCGGCCTTGCGCGAGCACCATGCGCGCGGACTGGCGCGCTATCTGGAGGAGGGTGGCAGCGCCATCCTCGGCAAGCGTATCGAAATGCCGGCATTGCATGCGGCCGGCCATGAAATTCCGGTCGAGCTGTCGATTTGCCGCATTATAGGGCTTGAGCCGCCGATGTTTACCGCGACGTTACGCGACGTATCGGACCTCAAGCATGCGCTGGCAGCGCAGGCGCAGCTGACCCAAAGCGAACACGCCGCACGGGCGGAAGCCGAACGCATGAGTACCCTCAAGGATGAATTCCTGGCGACGCTGTCGCACGAATTGCGCACCCCGCTCAGCGCCATTCTCGGCTGGTCGCAGCTGCTGTTGCGCGGCAACCGGGACAGTACGGATCTCAAGAAGGGACTGGAAACCATCGAGCGCAACGCGCGTGCCCAGGCGCAGCTGATTGATGATTTGCTGGACATGAGTCGCATCACGTCCGGCGTGGTGCGCCTCGAAATGCAGGTCATGGAGCCGACCGCATGCATCCGTGCTGCCATCGAATCCGTCCGGCCTGCAGCCGAGGCCAAGGGCGTCGCCATCGTGCTGCTCGCCGATCCGATGATCGGCGCACCGATGGGAACGATTGCCGCAGACCCGGCGCGACTTCAGCAAGTGATGTGGAACCTGTTGTCCAACGCAGTCAAGTTCACACCGAAATCCGGTCAGGTGACGATCGCCGTACAACGCGTCGAGGACGATGTAGAAATCCACGTGGCGGATTCTGGCATCGGCATCAGCGCCGAGTTCCTGCCGCATGTGTTCGACCGGTTCCGGCAAGCCGATGCCTCCACCACGCGCCGGTTCGGCGGGTTGGGGCTGGGTCTTGCAATCGTCAAGCACCTTACCGAGTTGCATGGCGGGTCGGTCCGGGTCGGAAGCCCGGGCCTCGGCAAGGGCACCACTTTTTCGCTAAGGCTGCCACTGCGCGCGCCTTCGCAGCGAGAAAGCGATCCGGTAGCGTTCGGTTGTCACAATACTACGGCATCCGGTGTGGTCGATCTATCGGGTGTCAAGGTGCTGGTCGTCGATGACGAACCCGATACGCGCGAAATGATCCGGCGCACCTTGATCGAAACGAATGCCGTGGTCATAACGACCTCGGCTGCCGACGAGGCGCTGTCGCTGGTCCAGAGCGAGCGGCCGCATGTGCTGGTGAGCGACATCGGCATGCCTGATGTCGACGGATTTGAACTAATGCGACGGGTGCGCGCGCTAGACATTGGCCACGGTGGCCAGACGCCGGCCATCGCCTTGACCGCTTTTGCCAGCGCCGACGACCACCAGCGTGCGCTCGAAGCCGGTTTCAGGGTGCATGTTTCGAAGCCTGTCGAGGCAACCGAACTGGTGGCAACCGTGGCTGAGGTCGCAGGCCGGACGCCTGGCAAGTGCAGCAATCCGATCTGATGCCACAAAGTCGGAGCAGGCCAATCGCCAGTTTCTAGCGAAATCCTGTGCACATGACCATCGCAAGCGCGCTTGAAATCAAATGCCGAAGATATATCGCTCGCTTTTGAGGCGCCACGTGGCGAAGCCGATCGCCACCCCCGAGAGCAAGAGCGCGCTGCCGCCGGTCAGCAGATACGGCAAGATACCGACGTCCTGGCCCTTGGCCAGTTCACGCAACAAGGTCTGGTTCGACAAGACCGGCACCGCATACATCCAGGTCGCACTGTTCAGGTCGAGCATCGGCACGATGATCGCCGGCAGCATCGGCACCAGTACCGCAAAACCCATCATGGTCTGGGCTTCCTTGAAGGAGCGCGCATTCATCGCCAGCGCGATTTCGAACGCCGCCGCGAACAGGCATAGCGGGATCGACACCGCGCAGACGCTTAGCAGCACCGGCAGGCTCATGCGCCACGACATGCCGATTTCTTCCAGTGGCATCCACTTCAGGATGACATGCGCAGCCAGTAATTCCAGCGTCAGGCCGATGATCGCCAGCGAGGCGGTCGCCAGCCATTTGCCGCTCATCAGTTCGAACGGCCGCACCGGTTGTGCCAGCAGCACTTCCAGCGAGCGCCGTTCGCGCTCGCCGGCGGTGGTGTCCATTGCGGTATTGAGGCAAAAGAAAAACGCGGCCGCAAAAAACATACCCAGCAGCGCGCCGACAAAGGTGGCCGAGCGCGACGCGCTGCTGGCGGTGTCGTATTGCTGGAACTGGATCGGTGTCAGTACCGTGGGTGAGACCCCATGCGCCAGAAGACGCGCAGCCGCGATGTTGGCGTTATACGTGCGCAGCAGGTTTTCCAGGCGACGCAGCTTGGGCTGGTGATCGGCGGCGGAATCGAACCACAGTTCGATGCGGGCCGGGCGCATGGATTGATACGCTTCGCCGAACTTGGGGCCGATCCTGAGCACACCGATGTGGGTGCGCAGCCGCAACAGGTCGGTAATGTCAGCGTCGTTCATGTCGGGGCGTTCGGTGACGACGATATTGTTTTGCTTGAGTTGCGCCAGTAGCGTGGGCACCTGGGCTGCACCGATAACGACCAGTTCGCTATTCTCGCTGGTGACCTTGGTGGACCGTGTGATGATGTTGTTGAGCGTGATGCCGAGAATGACCGGATACATCACCACGAAGAAAATCAGCATGCCCAGGGCCCGCCGGTCGCGTAGCGCTTCGGTCAGTTCCTTGCGAAATACCACGAGGCAGCGCTTCATGCGACCAGGCCTTCATCGGTGCCGACCAGGCTGACGAACGCATCTTCCAGGTTGGCCAGTCCGGTTCGTTCGCACAATTGGCGGGGTGAGCCGTGCGCTACCGTTATTCCTTTGGCGATCACGATCACGTCGTCGCACAGATGGGTAACTTCTTGCATTACATGGGTCGCCAGGATGATGCAGCAGCCTTCTTCGCGCAAGGTCGCCAGCGCCCGGCGCAACGCGCGCGTGCTCATCACGTCCAGCCCACGGGTGGGCTCATCGAGCAGCAAATGGCGCGGCCGGTGCAGCAGCGTGCGCGCCAGCGCCACCTTGACCCGCTGGCCTTGCGAAAACCCCCGCACGCGGCGATCGATGATGTCTTCCATGCCCAGTAGCGCAACCACCTCATCGGTGCGGCGCGCAATGGCCGCCGCATCCATGCCGTGCAACTGCGCAAAATACACCAGGTGTTCGCGCGTGCTCATGCGCTCGTACAGGCCGAACTGGTCGGTCAAAAAGCCGATGTTGTCGCGGATGCGAATCGGCTCGCGCGCCGGATCGAGGCCGTCGATGGCAATGCTGCCGTGGTCGCGTTGCAGCAGGCCGACCAGCAGCCGCAGCAGCGTCGTCTTGCCAGCGCCATTGGGACCCAGCAAGGCGGTGATACGGCCATCGCGCGCGGTGAAACTGACGCCGCCCAGCGCTTGCACGGTATCGAATTTTTTGCGCACGTCATCGACTTCGATCATGACCGGCTTTCGATGGATGTCATGGTTGTGGCCCCGCAGTGCCAAGCTGGAACGACGTCATGGGTATCTCCTTGAGACAGTCGGCGACCAGCGGCTGCGCTGGTTGGTCCAGGAACTCCCGCAGCAGGCGCGGCGCGCAGCCGTATTGCGAAACACCATGGCCGAGGCTGGCGACCACATGATGCTGGGCATGGCGCATGTAACGCGCGGCGCTGTCAGCCCGCCGTGGCGGCGTAACCGGGTCGAGCGCACCCGACAGCAGCAATACCGGGGCGTCTATGATGGCCGGTTCGCGGTACGGCACGGCCGGCACGTTGACGAAACTGCACCAGCGCGACACGACCTTCAGTTCAGAGCCGGCCACGAAGGAATTGCGTTCTTCGTTGGCCAAGATGGCAGGCGTCACGCGTGAAATATCCTCGGCGCAGGTCACCGACAACATCAGCCCGATCGACGGGCCGTCGAGCGAGAGGTCGGTGTTGCTGTACATCTGCGCGGCGAATGGCCGCCAGTTGCCCTTGCTGGCGCTGTCGATCAAAAACGGCAGGCGACTACCGGTCGCACCCGCATACAGCGCTGCGCGCACGGTTTGCAGGAAGCGTGCCGACGACATCGTGAACGCGGTGGGCCGGGCCGTGCGCGGGTGCGGGAAATCGAGCGTTGCCGCACCGGCCGCGACCTGCGACGCCAGTGCGGCGAACTGGCGCGGCAGTTGCGGGTAGGCGAGCCGGCAGGCGCGGTCGGCCGCGCACAGCTTGAAAACCATGTCGAGCGAAGCCTGGGCATCCTGGCCCCAGGCAAATACGATTTGGTCCGGCGCCGCTACCGCATCCAGGATCAGGGCACGGACGGCGCCCGGAAACAGGCGGGCATACGTCTGTCCCAGTCGTGTGCCATACGATGATCCCCATAAGTTCACTTGCTTGAAGCCCAGCGCGACACGAATGCGGTCGAGGTCGCGTGCGGCGCTGTCCGTATTGTAGAAGGCATAGCGCTGGTCGAGCGTTGCCAGGCACGCCTTGATGGTGGCTTCCTGTTCTGTCAGTTCTTTTTCTACCAGCGACTGCAACGTATCGCAATCGAGTTTGCCGGACAGTCCGGTACCGCGCTGATCGATGAAGACAATATCGCGTGTCGCGCGAATGCGCCGGAAGGCGCCATCCAGCAGCGGCAGGATGTCGCTGCCGGCCTGTCCGGGACCGCCGGCAAGCACGAATAGAGGATCGGGGCGCGCACCTTCCCTGAATGCTGGCGCCAGGGTCACGTGCAAGGATAATTTTGCGCCGTCGGGCCTTCGGTAGTCGAGCGGCACCGCCACGTTAATGCAGCGCAGGGCCTGGTCGTATCCAGGCAAATGGCAACTGCGGCCGGACTGCGCCATCACGGCGCCAGGCAGGATCGACAGCACCATCCCCAATAACGCCGTCGCGTAAAAAAACCGCCACGTCATGCTGGCTTGTCCTTGCGCGCAGCCTCTCGCACCGCGGCCAGCGTCGTACCCGGCGTGATCAGGTTGCCGTCATAGCGCAGTTCGATCAGTGCCGGCAAGCCGGTCGCGGCAATATGCGCAAGCGCCCGTGCCAGTGCCGGCGCAAAATCCGCCGTGGCCTCGACCATGTCACCATGCGCGCCATAGGCTCGCGCCAGCGCTGCAAAATCCGGATTATGCAATCCGGTACCCGAAACCCGGGCCGGATATTCGCGTTCCTGATGCATGCGAATGGTGCCGAACATGCTGTTGTTGAAGACGATAAACAGGACGCCAGCCCGATATTGCACCGCAGTTGCCAGTTCTTGTCCATTCATCATGAAGTCGCCATCGCCGGCGAAGTTGAGTACGGTACGCTGCGGCAGCAGGATGCGCGCGGCCACCGCTGCCGGCACGCCATACCCCATCGCGCCGGAGGTCGGCGCGAGCTGCGTGCGAAAGCCGGCCGAGCGGTCGCCATAGGACCAGAATCGGTGCGCCCACGACGCGAAATTACCGGCACCGTTGGTCAGGATCGTATCGGACGGCAATGCCGTCTTGAGCGTTTGCACGACCTGCCACAAATTCAGTTTCAGACTGAGGTCCTGAAATAACGCCGGCTCCTGCTGCCATATGTCGAATTCGGCGTGCGCCTCGGCGACCGTGTGTTGCCAGCGCGCGGCGTCGACTGCCGCCATGTCCGCCAGTGCCGCCGCGATCTGCGGCATGCCGCTGTTGATCATCAGGTCGGCCTGGTAGACGCGGCCGAGTTCTTCGGCGCCGGCATGCACGTGGATCAGTTTTTGCACCGGGCGCGGTGCCTGCAGCAGGCTGTAGCCGCCGGTCGTCATTTCACCCAGACGCGGCCCGATGGCGATGATCAGGTCCGCCTCGCGCACCCGTACGGCGAGGCGCGGATTGATGCCGATACCGACATCGCCGGCATAGTGAACATCGCGATTGTCGAACAAGTCCTGGAAGCGGAATGCGCATGTCACCGGCAAATGATTGGCGGCGATGAAGCGCTGCAAGTCGTCGCAGGCGGTGGCATCCCAGCCGCCGCCGCCCACTATCACCAGTGGCCGCTCGGCGACGGCAAGCATGGCGCGCAGCTGCGCGATCTGGTGTGCGGCCGGCGCCGCCTGCACTGGCCGAAAGGCGTCGGTATCGGTTGCCTGCGCCAACGCCGTCAGCATGTCTTCCGGCAGCGCCAGTACGACTGGTCCGGGCCGGCCGCTGGTGGCGACCTGGAAAGCACGCGCAACATATTCGGGGATGCGCTCGGCGCGATCGATCTGCGCCACCCATTTGGTCATCGGGCCGAACATGCGGCGATAGTCGATTTCCTGGAATGCTTCGCGCTCGACAAAATCGTTGCCGACCTGGCCGATGAACAGAATCATCGGCGTCGAATCCTGGAACGCGGTGTGCACGCCAATCGCCGCATTGGTAGCACCCGGTCCGCGCGTGACAAAACAAATGCCGGGGCGCCCGGTCAGCTTGCCATAGGCTTCCGCCATGAACGCCGCGCCGCCTTCCTGGCGGTTGACGATGAAACGGATCGGCGCGTCGTGCAGCGCATCGAGCACGGCCAGATAACTTTCGCCCGGTACGCCGAAGGCAATATCGGCGCCATGTACCTGCAATGCATCGACCAGAATTTGGCCGCCGGTTCTCGTCGAAGCCATAACGTCATTTCTTTGAAGGAAAACGCTACGCTACCAGAAAAACGCGCGCTGCTGCAGGCCAGCGCGCGAACCTCGATTCAGCTGCGTTCTGGCGCGGCATTGACAGCATTGCGGATGCGCTGCCAGTGCTCAGGCTTGATCACGCCTGTGAAGGTTTCGATGACGTGGCCATCGCGACCGATGAGAAACGCCGATGGCGTTGCCCACACCTTGCCGAAATCGTCACGATGGCCACTGGCGTTGCGCCACAGCGAGGGAAAGGTCTGTTTCTCGGTCGTCATCCAGTTCGACAGCTTGGCGTAATCGGCGATGTCGCGCATGTTGTCGTCGATGCTGACGGTGACCAGTTCGAAACCCTTTGATTTGTTGGCTTCATAAAATTTGCGGAACGTGGGCATTTCGGCACGACAGGTCGGGCACCAGGTCGCCCAGAACGTCACCAGCACGACGTCACCCTTCTTCGATGCCAGGCTGAACGGTTTGCCGTCGAGCGTGGTACCCGACAATGTTGGCGTCACCGGCAACCGTACCTTGTCCTGCGCCTGCCCGGTGCCTGTAAAAGCCAATACCGCCAGCAGGCCGAGCAGTCTGGAAAATCGAAGTATTGTCATTTTGTTCCCCTGAGTTGTTTGCAGTTGGTCGTTGAAGCGGGGCAATCCTTACAGCGATTAGGTCGATTGCCGGCGCGTGGTCGGCTACAATGGCGGCTGAAGTAAGCCAAGACAGTCGCTGGCAGTCACTGCAACTTCGGTTGAACAACAGTTGATTGCGGGAGGAAGGTCCGGACTCCATAGAGCAGGATGACGGTTAACGGCCGTCCGC
>JACMOV010000005.1 GCA_014377845.1 Herminiimonas sp. | reverse complement strand
TCACAAACCGAAGCCCGACCCCGCACCGAACAGCGTCGCCACTCCGAGCAGGGCGAAGATCGCGGCGGCGATCGAATGCACCAGCTTCATCGGAATCTTGTTGGCGAGGCGGTCGCCGATGAACACGGCGGGCACGTCGGCAATCAGCATGCCCAGCGTGGTGCCAGCCACGACCAGCAGCGGGCTGGCGTAATGCGCCGCCAGCGCGACTGTCGCGATCTGGGTCTTGTCGCCCATTTCGGCTAAAAAGAAGGTGATGAGTGTCGCGCCGAAGACGCCGAAACGCTTGGCGACCTGGGTTTCCTCTTCCTCGATCTTGTCGGGGATCATGGTCCAGATTGCCATGCCGATGAACGAGGCGCCGAGCACCCAGCGCATCGTTCCAGGACTGACTGCACTGGTGATCCACGCGCCGAGCGCCCCGGCCAGGCCGTGGTTGACGAGCGTCGCGCACAGGATGCCGGCGATGATGGGGAGCGGTTTCTTGAATCGCGCTGCGAGGATGAAGGCGAGCAGCTGGGTCTTGTCGCCGATTTCGGCGAGGGCGACCACGCCGGTGGAGATGAAGAGGGCTTCCATTGAATTGTCCCAGGCCGGTTTGAAGACAATTGACCACACCGCCTCCCCGGCCAGTGCGGAAGCGATATGGTCAAAGGTCTTGCCAAGCTTGGGACCGCTTGCACCATGGCCGTTTGGCCAAGCATGTTGATGCAAGCCTCGTGGGGGCACGAGCGGCTACTCCCCGATGACTGCCGTCATTGTACGCCAGGCGCCAGACCAGTCCTGTCCACGCAGGAAATTTTCTCCTTCGAAGAATCATGTTATTTTGAAACTTTTTCAGGTGTTCTTCGACGGCGCAGCGCGGAACTGCCTGCCAATTCAAAAAGGGGAAAACAGATGTCGCGTATGACCACACTCGGACTCGGACTCGCATTCACATTCACATTCACATTTGCAACGGCCAGCGGCGCGGTACTGGCGCAATCGGTGGCGCGAACGCCGCTACCGGCTGACCATCCGCTGGTCGGCACCTGGAAGCTCGCGCTGCCAGCCACGACTTGCAGCGAGCTTTACCGCATCAAGGCCGATGGCAGCACGCAGGTTACAAGTGGTGCACAGACTGTTGAAACCGACTTCAACGTCGCCCTCAAGCAAAGCGGGTACGGCTTCTACAAATGGGTCGACACAGTCACGGCGCAGAACGGCCAGGCCGACTGCACGGGTCGCAAGATCGAGACCGGACATGTCGCGACCAACTATGCGATCTTCAATCGCGACGACAGCGAATTTCTCCTGTGCGCGGCGGAGGACATCAATACCTGCGTCGGACCATTCGTGCGGCAGCAGGGCAAGTAAAGCGTGGCATGCGCCGCTAGTCGAACTTATAACCGACCCGCAGCCCGCCCCAGTGGCGGCCGTGTACTTGAATCGGCAACGACAGATCGTGCATGACCTCACCGGTATCGCGCTTGTAGGTCTGCAGCAGGAACGCGCGGGTATTCTTGCCCGCACGTCGACCGGTGCGATCGCCGAAGATCCGTTTGGTCCGGTTGTTGACGAGGTCGATATCGTATTTGCCGGTCAGCGGTCTGCTGAAACGACGATTATGGGTTGGCCAATAACCGTTGTCGTCGATCGCGCCGGCATACACGATGTTGGGAAACGCTTGCAGTAACGCCTCCTGCAAATCGGGCAGGGCGGTGTCGGTGAACGCATCGAAGGGTGTCGTGAATTTTTGCGGATCGGTGCCCTCGATCGGCGTGTAGTCGCGGCTGAACAACGCTTCTTGCGTCAGGGTGCCGGCGGCGATTGCCTGCTCGAACAGATTTTCGATGGATCGCGTGACGCGCTGCGCAGCGATGCGAATGTCATCGTGATGCGTGACTGCGTTGAAGGTCGACGACAGGAAGTGCAGATCCTCTGCATTTTCCGACAGGGCCAGTACCGATTGGGTGACTTCCGGGATTTCCTTGACGTTGGCCTGCATGCTCTCGACGATCTCGTTCGAGGCAGCGGCGATCGACTGTGCCGAGCCGACATTGACCCGCGAGGCATCCGAGAGGCGCTGCACTTCGGTTTCGGAAGCGCTGGCCAGCCTTTCGATGTTGGCAAACAGGGCCTGCAGACCGGTGGTGGTCTTGGTCAGGTCCGTGATGCCTTGTGCGAGGGCGTTGGTTTCGACGGTGGCGCGTTCGGCTTTCTGGTTCACTTCACGGAGCATGGTGCTGATGTCGTCCGTGGCCGTTTTGGTTCGCTGCGCCAGATTGCGCACCTCGGATGCCACCACCGCGAAACCGCGTCCGCTCTCGCCGGCGCGGGCCGCCTCGATCGCCGCATTCAGGGCCAGCAGATTGGTACGCGACGCGATCTCGTCGATCAGACCGGTCACGTCCTGGATTCGGCGCGATTGCGCCTGCAGGTCTGCCATTAGCGTCGTCACGCCCTGGGCCTCGGCATGCGCCCGGTCGATATGCCGGATGCTGCGCTCCAGCGCCTGCGTGCCGGTCATGCTCTCGCGCCGCACCTCGCCGGCTGCGGCGAAGGCGCGCTGGGCATTGCCGGCCAATTGCTCGATGTCCTTGACGATCCGGTCGGCATCGCCGGCAATTCCCTCCACCGACCCCAGCTCCTTGCGGATCTTGGCGGCGACAGCCTCCAGGTAATGCGCGGTTTCGGCACTGCCGATCATCAGGCGGTCGATCCCGGTCTCGGCATCCTGGACGAAATTCCGTCCGCGTTGCTGGATTCGGTGGTTCCACCACAGCAGCGGAACAATCGACCAGACGGTACCAACCGCTACCCACCAGCCCGAAGTGGCCTGGTGCATCGCCGAAGGCAAATACACTCCGACCGCCTGGCCGATCGGCACGGCCAGCACCAACAGTGCGCCGTTCTGCGCGAGTTGACTGAATCTCGTGGAATTTTTCATGTTCTGGTTCCGAAAGACGACTGCAGTGGGACAGGACGCCTACCGACGGTTTGGGACCGGTGACCGGTTCGGATCGTTGGTAACGGGAATCACGAGTCACTCGCGCCCGCCCGTGGAATACAGACTTGCAGGCCGAAACCGCCGCTCCATCTGTTCCATTATTGAAACCTTTCCAATAAGTAACCACAACACAACAAATCTTGTTGTGGTTGATGCATCGTGGCCCCTTGAAGGCACTGTCGGCGCGCAAAAAGAAGAACTTTTTGACAATATCCGACTCGGACTGCAACAGCCGCGCCAGACCATTTCTCTTTTGTACTTTTGTTTCGCGCACGCAATGTCGAGCCGCATGGGGGTTTTTGGCGCCGCTGTTGTGCGCAGGCTGACAATCAAGGGAGGTTCGATGGGCTTGTCACAAAAGACCCTGCTGGGTGGCGCAGGATTGGCCGGGGCAGGGATGATTTCGGCGCTTGGCTTCGCCGCCGTGCGGTGGGACCGGGCGACCTCGCAACTGGTGCAGCGTCTCGAGGCATCGGTCGCCACGGCGCAGGAGGGAATGGCGTCAGCCGATGGTCAGCCGGCATCCATCGGTGTGACGGCGGCGAGCAGTCCGGGCAAGGTCGACTTCGCCACGCTTGCCACCTTACCCGCGCCGGTGGCGCGTTTCTTCCGCTTCGCGCTGCGTGACGGGCAGCCGATGATCCGCGCGGCGCGCGTCGAGCAGCGCGGCCATTTTCGAACCGGCGGTGCGCTGTCGAAATGGCAGCCCTTCGCGGCCACCGCGCATTTCAATGCGCTGCGGCCCGGCTTCGTCTGGGATGCCGCGATCCAGATGGCGTTGATGAGCAGGATCTGCGTGCGCGATACCTACATTGCAGGCGCCGCGACGATGCAGGCAAAAATCCTGGCGCTCATGACCGTGGTCGATGCGGCCGAGCGCAGTGAACTCGACACCGCCGCGCTACAACGATACCTGGCCGAGGCGGTCTGGTTTCCGACCGCCCTGCTGCCAGCGGCAGGTGTACGCTGGCAATCCATCGACGACCGCCGGGCAACGGCAAGCCTTAGCGATGGCGCGGCGACGGCGACACTGACATTCACTTTCGGTGATCAGGGCGAGATCAGCCGGGTGCACACGTCCGGCCGTTACCGTGAAGTCGATGGCCGATACGAGCTGACGCCGTGGGATGCGCGGCTGCGCGATTATCAGGACCGCAGCGGCATGCAGGTGCCGATCACTGCCGATGTGGCCTGGCAGGTGGCGGGAGAAAGCGTGCCGTATTTTAAGGTCCGTGTGGTCGACATCCGGCATGCATTCACCGGCTAGGTCGTCGGGACATGCTGTAGTCGACTGGCGACTGCGCGGTCCGGGTCGGCGCCGCACTCAGGCTACGGCGATCGCCGCATCATAGAACTGATAATTGCTCCCGCCATGGCACTTTGCCTGGTACATCGCCTTGTCTGCGTTAGCGAGCAACGTTTCCGCATCCTCGCCATCGGTCGGGTACAACGCGATGCCGACGCTCATGCCGACATGCACGATTTGCCCACGCAGGATGAAGGGCAGTGAAATCGAGTCGACCAGCTTGCGCGCCAGCGTCGCGGCGATGGCGGCGTCCTGCAAGTCCGCGATGAGGACGGCAAACTCGTCGCCGCCGAAGCGTGCGACAGCGTCGTCATCGCGTACCCCGGCGCGCAGGCGATCGCCGACGGCGCGCAGCAGTTGATCCCCGACCGCATGGCCTAGCCGGTCATTGATCTGCTTGAAGCCGTCGAGGTCGAGAAACAGCGTTGCCAGCATGCGCTGCGTGCGCCGCGCATGGGAAATCGCCTTTGTCTGGACGTCCAGAAACAGCGTACGGTTCGGCAGCCCGGTCAACGGATCGTGATAGGCGAGATGATGTTCCCGCTGGCTCTGTTGTTTCTGCTGCGTGATGTCGTGCTGTACCGCGAGAAAATTCGTGATCACCCCATGTGCGTCGAACAGCGGCGTGATTACTTCATCGATCGTGTACTGACTGCCATTTTTGTGCTGATCGACGACTTCGCCTTTCCAGGTCTGACCGGAAAGAATCGTTTGCCAGAGCCCCGCATAAAACGCCTCGTTCTGCCGTCCCGATTTCAACATCGCCGGTGTCCGGCCCAGCGTATCTTCCGCAGAATAACCGGTCAATCGGGTGAAGGCGTCGTTGATCCAGATGATCTGGCCTACTTCGTCCGTGATGAAAATCGCGTTTGCCGCGCAGGCAAGTGCCTTGGCGAGCAGCGATTCTTGCGGGCGGTCGAATTTCGGAATCTCTGCCATGGGACGCTTTCACTGAACGCACGGTTCGTGCCGATCATATTCAGAGCGACCCGGGCAACGAAATGTTCCATCGACTTGTTCGCTCGATGCGCTGGAGACCCAGGCCCTGCCGTGAGGCGCATACTGCGGGTTCGCGCCGTTGCCCTCCTGGTTTTGCGGTGCGCTGGGATTACTGGTCGCGGGGTACCTGATCATCGTGCAGATCGTGAAAGTGGTTTTGTACCGCCGGCAATGCCATGCCGCGGGTCGGCCGGATTGAAGGCCGATCACGTCGGGCATGCCGAACATGCCGAACATGGGATGCATGCCGAACCTGCAGCTGCGCCCACCGGTTTCTGGCGGGGCCGCCTGTCGGTGCGATCGCCGCGTCAGCCGCAGGATGGCGCGCTGTTCGTGGCTTTCATGGCGTCGATCCCGGCCTTCTATCTTCTGCTGACCGGTGCGCCAGGCGTCTACCACGACATCGGCAGCGCGCTCTACCTGCTGACTGCCGTGCTCATGGGTGCGGCCATCGTCCTCCAGTTGCGGCGGCACGGCCGGCACCGGATACCCGGATTCGATGTCCTGATCGGTCTCGGCGCGCTGGCAAGCGCCTGGCCGGGCGCGTTGCCGTGGTCGATTGCGGAATGGTGGCTGCGGCTTGGCTTTTGCGCTGCCATCCTGCTGCGCGTCACACCGGCCATCATGCGCTGGGTCGCGCAGCGCCACCTGATGCAGATCCTGGCGATCGGCGCGGGATTGCTGGCAATCTCCGGTGGCGGATTTTACTGGCTCGAGCCGCGCGTCGACAGTTACGCCGATGGCTTGTGGCTCGCCTTCATCACTGCGGCAACGGTCGGCTACGGCGACCTGGTGCCGTCGACCGCGGCGTCGCGCATCTTTGCGGTGTTCATCGTCCTGCTCGGCTATGCGATCTTTTCCCTGGTCACGGCCAGTATCGCCGCGCTGTTTGTCGGCGAAGATGAAAAAGGGCTTGAGAAAGAATTGCACGCAGAGATACGCACCCTGCGATCCGAGATCCGGGAACTGCGCCGCGAGATCGAACGCTTTCGCGACCATCCGCCCTGAACGTCACCCGTGCGGCGATCGGACGACATCGCTTCAATGCGACATGAGTACGGGCACGGTCATCGATGTCAGGATCGTGCGCGAGACGCCACCCAGCATGATTTCGCGCAGCCGCGAATGGCCGAAACATCCCATGACCAGCAGGCTGGCGCCGATGTCGGCCAACCGTGACAGCAGGGCTGTTCCGATTTCCTCGTGCGGCACCACGCTTTCCCGCACATCGACGCGGATGTCGTGGCGCGCCAGGTAGAGCGCGATGTCCGCACCCGGTTGCGCGCCATGCGTATCGGGGCGTTCTGACGGATTGAAGACTGCAACCTCGACCAGCACCGCGCGCTTGAGCAACGGGATCGCATCATGCACAGCGCGCTTGGCTTCGAGACTGCCGTCCCAGGCGATCAGCACCTTCTCGCCGAAATCGTCGAACTGGCCGGCATACGGCACGATCAGCACCGGGCAACCGGAATGCAGCACGACGAACTCCGGGAAGTCATTGCCGACGACCGCAGACGGCTCGGCAGGATCGGTCTGTCCCAGCACCACCAGATCGCTGTAGCGCGCCTGCAGGCTGATGCCGCCGGCGGTTTCGTCATCGACCAGGCGTTGCTCGACCGAGGACACCCCTACCCGGCGCGCGATCTCATCGAAGCTTTTGAGACCGGCGGCGGCGCGCTGGCGCAAGGTTTCGATGTAGCCGGTGATGTAGTCACCGGTCATGTCGACGACCGCACTCTGGTAGATGAACTGCGAGATTCCGGTCGTGGCAGCACCGACCAGGTGCGCGTTTTCCTGCACCGCGATCCGGCAGGCAAGCTCGATACGGGGGGCCAGACTGATGGAGTCGTCGACGTGCGCGAGAATGGTCTTGTAGGACATGCAATGCTCCTTGAAGTGCCTTGAAAAATCGAATGGCCAGGTGCGCCCGCTCTGCCAGTAGGTCAAACCATCGCTATCCGGCTTCTGTCAGGCGCGTTCAGTGCGACATGAACACCGGCACCGTCATCGACGCCAGCACATCCCGCGTGACACCGCCCAGCAACATCTCACGGAAACGCGTGTGGCCGTAACATCCCATGACCAGCAGGTCGGCCGACGATGACGTCGCGATCGCCAACAGCGCCGATCCCATTTCGCCGTGCTTCACGTTCTCGGTCTTTAACTCGGCCTCGATGCCGTGCCGCTGCAGGTACCGGATGATGTTGGTGCTCGGGTCGGCGCCATGCAGGTCGGGACGTTCCGCCGGATTGAACACCACGACCTGCACCCGCTGCGCGCGCTGCAACAGCGGCATCGCATCCTGTACTGCGCGGCGCGCTTCCCGGCTGCCATTCCAGCCGATCACCGCGCGCTTGCCGACGGTGGAGAATGTGTTCGCATAGGGGATGATCAGCACCGGTGTGCCGGACGAAACAGCCACGTATTCCGGAAAATCCGCGTCGACGGCGCGCGCCGGCTGTTCGGGGTCGCTCTGTCCGACCACCACCAGATCACTGTAGCGCGCCTGCAGGCTGATGCCACCACTGGCTTCGTCATCGACCAGGCGTCGTTCGAAGGAATGCACGCCGATGCGCCGGGCCTGTTCGTCAAATTTGTCGAGGCACACCGCAGCGCGCTGCCGCAAGGTATCCAGGTAAGGCGTGATCGCCGGATCGTAGGGATTGACCGCAACCGCCTCCTCGACAAAGCGCGAGATGCCGGTCAGCGCTGCACCGATCAAATGCGCCTCCTGCGCCTTCGCGATCGTTGCGGCGACCTCGATCCGGGCGGCGACGTGGAGGGAGTCGTCAACATGGACGAGGATGGTTTTGTACGACATGCCGACTCCTTGGGCGCAGGGATTTCAAAACAGGATGCGCATCGTCTTCAGCACGTGCAATCACCCGCTGGATCGTGCGACCGCTCTTTTTCAGCATAGGCCGCACCCATTGCATAGTCCAGGGATTGTTTTCCGCCTGCGCGTCCAACCGGCCGGCGCACGGACCACCGGGCGGGGCCGACATCGAGCCGCCAACCGTGCTCGACCGTCTGCTGCATTCGATCATGGCGCGCCATGGCGCTCGGTCTACAAGCGCAACCTGGTGGTGCAGGCCGATGTGACGTTCGTGCTGACCAGCGGCGACCACGATGCAGGCATCGTCAGCGAACCCGGTCATCCGCGCCGCATGTACCGGATCAGGCACTGGCAGCCCGGGGCGGCGTACCAGGCGACGTACGGCACTCGGTCGAAGCACCGGGACGCTACGTATTCGAGCACCAGAAAGAAGCACCAACGCGGCGCAACAAGGGGTATTCTCAAACGATCCGATCATCAGAAAGCCAGGAGCACCAACCATGAAAAACGATTCATTCAACACCATCCCTGCGACCCGCGAATGGCGCTACAGCGCGCCGGCGATCGTGCTGCACTGGCTGCTGGCGCTGCTGATCGCCGGCATGGCCGGTGTCGGTTGGTACATGATGTCGATCGAGGATTCGCCGGGCGCGGACACATATTTCAACCTGCACAAGTCGACCGGACTGATCGTCTTCACGCTGGTGCTGATCCGCTGGGCATGGCGGCTGACGCACAAGCCGGCGGCGTTGCCTGCATCGGTACCGACCTGGGAAGCCCGGCTCTCGACCATCGTGCAGTCGCTGCTCTACGCCTGCATGATCCTGCTGCCGATCACCGGATTTCTGGGCGCCTCGTTCAGCAAGGAAGGCGTGACGTTCTTTGGCACGACACTGCCATCCTGGGTGGTTGCCGACCATGACACCGCCGAGCAATTCTTCTCGATCCACGAGACCCTTGTCTGGATTCTGGTGACGCTGGTCGTGCTGCACGCCGCAGGCGGCCTCAAGCATCTGCTGGTCAACCGCGACAAGGTATTCCAGCGCATGTGGTTCTGACCTGCATACCCGCCAACGAAAGCGCCGCAACAGCGGTGAGCCGTGTCTCACATGACCGGTACGGCACTTGTCACCGGCGGCACCCGCGGACTCGGCAGCGTGCAGCGATCGCCTACGATCGAATGAATCGACGGCTGCCACGCAATGCGGCAAGTCCGAGCCCGACCAGGGCCAGCGAACCGGGTACCGGCACATTGGCAGGGGGATCGACCGGGTCCAGCGGGTCGGACGGTAACCGGCCGCCAAAACCATCGAGATAGGCATAGCCGGTGTGCGCCGTCGGTTCGCAGTCAGCCGACAGCAACGACAGCGTAAAGTCATGGCCGGCCAGCGCCGCATCGATCACCAGCTGTTCGATCTGCCACTGCGGGGTGTAGAAATAGTCGCCCTGGGTAGCGAACCGCGTATCGACGCCACCGCCATCGAGCCCTGCGTTGTAGACCCGGTTGATGAGCGTCGTGCCGGTGGTGTCGTCACGTAGCGTCAACGCAAACATTGCCGACTGGTCGGAGGAGTGACCGCCATTTTCCAGGACCGCCTTCCATGCGAAGAAGATATTGCTGTCGGTGTAGTTGGTCACCTTCTGGCTGATCGCCGATGCATAACCGCCGGTGCTGGTGTCCTCGATCCGGTAGGAATGATCGCCGCTGTAGACGGTGCTGCCCAGCTGCGCGCCCAGCAGCGGATCGACGGTTCCCGTGCCGATGACGGCAGAACGGGTCGACGGGCCAGCGTACAGGCTGCCGCCCGGCAGAAGACTGGCGGGCGTCAGGCCAGCATTGAGCGTATTGCCACGATAGCCCTGTCCGGTCGTCCAGCCGCTGGTGTCGCCGTTTTCAAAACCGCCGTTGTCGAACGTCCCTGCCAGCACTGGCCCGGAAAGACCGAGTGCCACTACGGCAAATAGGTGTGTGAATCGCATGAAAGCCCTTGATTGGAAAATTGCGCTCGCCGATATTGAAGAGCATCGGCGTTCAGCAACATCCATACCAGAAAGAGCGGCGCTTCCAACGCATTGAAGCAAAACGATATTCTTGGAATTCTTTTGTTTAGAGAAAATAACGTTGCCGGATTTTCGACAACAATTAGTTTGGCTTGATAAAGATTAAGTCGGTACAGTCTCGGCGACCCGCATGTCAAAAATCGCTGATCGGAAAAACGCAGTTCATTCCAAATCTGCTGCCTTGATGTATCCCTCATTCCCGCGTTGACGCCGTCGATGGAACGCCTTCAATCGATGAACGTGTGCCTTGTATCAACATCGCACTCAACTGCGCATGCCGCGCGGCCGTTCACCTCGAATGCACCCGCGCGCGTCCTGTTTCCCCACGCGGTGAAAGTCATGCTTGACGGCATCGTACGCAACCCAGAATCTGTAACGGATTCCGACAATAATTAGGTTTAAAAAAATCCTATCATCAGCTTGAGAATTCGCAGTACGGTCTGCCGTCCGCACTTTCGCAAATCCGATAAAGATTTCATTTCGATAAGTTACTTTCGATCCACGGAAACGGATCAGACGCTGACTTAATCGAAGGATCAATCGCATGACATCGGAACTGGCATTCACCGCGCTGCCGAAGGAATGGCAAACCTGGATCACGCACAACATCGATCGCGGCTGCGAACCGTCCGGCATGGCGCATCAGATGATTACGGATGGCAAATTTTCCGCTGTCGTTACCTATGCCGCCATCAACCACGCGTTCCGGTTGCGGCATGGTCCCGCGCCCGATTCACCGGCGATGCCGATGATCGATTGCACGAGCAACCTGCTGCAGACCCCGGATCGCGAGGTCGCCATCCTGTCGAGTTTCAGCGAACCGCGCGTGGTGGTCCTGGGCGGTCTGCTGAGCGACGAAGAGTGCGACGCGCTGGTCGCCTACGGCACCACCAGGCTGGCGCCCTCGCTGGTGGTCAGCGACGATGCCGCAGGGGAGGCGACGCATCCGGGCCGCACCAGCCGCGGCGCCATGCTCAAGCGCGCCGAATGTGAACTGGTAGACCGCATCGAAGCCCGCCTCGCCGCCCTCACCAACTGGCCGGCCGATCGCGGCGAGGGACTGCAGATCCTGCACTACGGCGAGACCAACCGCTACGAGCCGCACTACGACTGGTTCGACCCCAGTTCACCCGGCGCCCGCAAGCAGCTCCTGCGCGGCGGCCAGCGCCTCGCCACCATCATCATGTATCTCAGCGACGTCGAGCAGGGCGGCTGCACCGCATTTCCCAAGCTGGGGTTGCAGGTCGCGCCGAAGAAAGGCAATGCCGTGTTCTTCGCAAATGCGAGTGCGTTCGGGCAGCCGGACGAGAAGACGCTCCACGGGGGCGATCCGGTTGTGGCTGGGGTTAAATATGTGGCTACGAAATGGCTGCGGATGCGGGAGGCGGTTTGAAAACACATCAATCAACGTGGTCTGTTTGCCGAACCGCGGAATCCCGTTTCGAGTGGCTGGCACGGCCTGCTCAGGCGCGACAGCGACTCAATCTTCGGCTACGGATTTAAAAAAGACAATTGATTCGCACCGGAACAAGTAAGTTCGTGACTAGAAAAAAGTTCTTTTGTAGGAAAGATATTTTATAAGTTCTGGACTCGACGAAATTGCCAAGCCCAACTTTTGGCCAGACGGCCCTCATTAACCACTTTTACGAAAGTGAAAAACGCCATGCCCACTCCTGCCACGCTTCCGCCAGTTGCGACACAACTGCCACCTAAATCAATAGAGATCGAAGTGCACGGCTACAAGGCCGACGGCACGTTCGATGAGACAACCCAGAAAGCGATTGATGCGGCCATGAAAGGTGGCATGACCGCTTATATGGTGGACATCAAGCCAAATACGCCATCGCCATCGCCTGGCTCCCCCCCGTCTGACTCGACGCCGTCTGGGTCGCCAGCTAACGGCCCGACTACGGCATCAACTACGCCAACCACGCCAACTACGCCAACCGCAACACCTGGCCAACAAGCCAGCATCGACTTTTTAAATGGCAATACCGATGCATCGAAGGCCTTCAAACAAAAAGTAATCGACAAGTCAGGCGCAGTTGGGCAGGACACGCGCCATCAATATTTGACGAAGATCGCGAGTGGGAACCCGGTGGATGGAGAAACTTATTCACAAGAAGAAATTGATGCTGCAAAAATGCTTACTGCAGAGAAGCCTTCTCAATTTA
>JACMOV010000203.1 GCA_014377845.1 Herminiimonas sp. | reverse complement strand
TGGTACCACAGCCACTCCCGTTTCCAGGAGCAAACCGGACTGTACGGTCCGATCATCGTCGAGCCGCGTGCCGGCGAGCGATTCAAGGCCGAGAGCGACCATGTGCTCGTGCTCTCCGACTGGTCCGACGACAGCCCCGAGCTTGTCATGGCCAACCTGAAGAAGATGAGCGACTACTACAACTTCAACGAGCCGACGGCGACCGCCTTCGCCCGCGACGCCGCAGCGAACGGGGTGCAGCAGGCGCTGGCCAAGCGCAAGATGTGGAACACGATGCGGATGAGCCCGACCGATCTGTCGGACGTCACCGGCCATCACTACACGTACCTGATGAATGGCGCCTCGCCGGATGCCAACTGGACCGGCCTGTTCACCAAGGGCGAGAAGGTCCGGCTGCGAATCATCAATGGTTCATCGCAAAGCATCTTCGATTTCCGTATTCCGGGCCTGAAACTGACCGTGGTGGCCACCGATGGCCAGGATGTGGAGCCGGTCACCGTCGATGAATTCAGGATCGCTGCCGCCGAGATCTACGATGTCATCGTGACGCCCGACGAGGACCGCGCCTACACGCTGTTCGCACAGTCGATCGATCGGGAAGGCTATGCGCGCGGCACGCTGACGCCGCGCGCCGGCCTGCAGGCCGAGGTACCGGCGCTGGACAAGCCGCAGTGGCTGTCGATGATCGACATGATGGGTTCGATGGCGATGGGCGGCGACATGGGCGGCAAACACAATCATGGCGGCATGGCGATGCCTGGCATGGGTGCGATGCCGGGCATGGCGCACGACAAGTCGGCGCCGATGGCACCGATGGTGACGGCAAAGCATGCCCGGACCGAATACGGACCCGGGGTCGACATGCGGGTGGACATGCCGCGCACGAACATCAATGATCCCGGGATCGGATTGCGTGACAACGGTCGGCGCGTACTCACGTATGCCGATCTGCACACCATTGGCGGCGCACTCGACAAGCGCGGACCCGGCCGGGAAATCGAGCTGCACCTGACCGGCAACATGGAGCGCTACATGTGGTCGTTCGATGGCCAGAAGTTTTCCGACTCGAAGCCGCTCCATTTCCGTCACGGCGAGCGGTTGCGCGTGGTGTTGGTCAACGACACGATGATGCCGCATCCGATCCATTTGCACGGCATGTGGAGTGAACTCGAAAGCCCTGAAGGGAAATTCCAGGTACGCAAGCACACGATCATGGTGCAACCGGCGCAGCGCATCACGTATCTCGTCAACGCAGACGCGCCCGGCAACTGGGCCTATCACTGCCATCTGCTGTATCACATGGAAGCCGGCATGTTCAGAAAGGTGGTGGTGTCATGATGTCCCGTTCAGGAACGCTCTCCTTGCGTGCGGCGCGCCGATGCGTCGCACCACTCCTCGCGGCCGCCTGCCTGCTCCCTGCGGCGGCCTGGGCGCAGTCGGAAACCATGCCTGACATGAAGTCGATGCCCGGCATGGACCACAGCAAGATGGACGGCATGGGTGACATGATGAAATCCATGCAGGGAGGTTCCGCACCACCCGGCGCGCGCGATGCGGATGCCTATGCCGATGGCCTGACGATGGGGTCCACGCATGGCATGGACATGGCAGACGATGCCATCCGGGCGCAACTGCTGCTGGACCGACTGGAGTTGTATCGCGCTAGCGACAGCCATGGTCAGAGTCTGGATGCGCAGGCCTGGATCGGCGGCGACCTTGACAAGCTCTGGTTCAAGGTCGACGGGGAACGCTTGCAAGGCAAGCTCGGCGCGACCCGCACCGAAGTGCTGTGGAATCATGCGATCGCCACATACTGGGGGCTGCAGGCTGGCGTGCGCCACGACTTTGGCGATGGTCCGGGCCGCACCTGGGCGGCGCTCGGTTTCCAGGGGCTGGCGCCGTACTGGTTCGATCTCCAGGCAACGGCTTACGTCGGGCAGGGCGGCCGCACGGCATTGCGTTTCGAGCCCGAATACGATTTGTTGCTGACCCAACGCCTGGTGCTGCAGCCGAACATGAAGATCAGCCTGTATGGCAAGAACGACCCGGCGCGCGGCATCGGCTCGGGCCTGTCGGACATGGAGGCAGGTCTGCGGCTGCGCTACGCGTTTTCGCGCAAGTTCGCACCCTACGTCGGCGTGGTCTACAACCGCAAGTTCAGCACCACGGCGCGTTATGCCAATGCCGCTGGCGAGTCTGCCAGCGAGACGCGCCTGGTCGGCGGCGTCCGGATCTGGTTTTAAGGGAAGCAACATGACACCGCTCATCAAGCATGTCCTGGCAACAACCGCCGTGCTGGCGGTCGGTCGGCAGCCGCTTTCGGCATTCTCATTCAGTCGCCATCCGGATGGGGATCATCACGATCACGCGACGGCGGCAGGCGGTCACACCCGCGCAAAAGGCATGGCGCACCCGCCGTCGGCGCTTCCCGCAACAAACCCTAAGGAGGGCAAGCCATGAACATGTACCGAAAATTTTTTCTCATGATCGCGACATCGACCGTGATCATGTTCGCACTGATGTACCTGAACACTTATGAACTGGACCACGTGTTCTTCAGCGAAACCCGCGCTTACATGGCCTTGATCATGGGCGCGACGATGGCGGCGATCATGCTGGTCTTCATGCTCGGCATGTACAAGGATCGGACCATCAACACCCTGATCTTCATCGGCAGTGCGCTCGTGTTCGGGGTGTCGCTGTGGCTGGCGCGCAGTCAGGTCACGATCGAAGACGTGTCGTGGATGCGGGCCATGATTCCGCATCATTCGATTGCGATTCTGACCAGCGAACGGGCCAACATCACCGATCCACGGGTACGCAAGCTGGCCGACGGCATCATCGCAGCGCAACGCAAGGAAATCGGCGAGATGAAGGCGTTGATCAAGGATCTGAATGCCCATGCGAATTGAAATGCATGTGCATGCAGCCATGACAGCCCCCCGGCTTGCCGTCTCCCTCAGTCTGGCCTTCGCCATCCGGTCATCCTGAGGGCGAACACTTTGAAATCCGTCCAGAAAAGGAAAACACCATGAATCAGGCTAACAAGCGCCGAACAATGCTCAAGGCGATACTGGCAGGCGCGGTCTGCGGACCGACGATCGGCCACACCGCCAATCAGCCCCAGGTCAAAGTCTTCAAAAGCGCTGGCTGCGGCTGCTGTGAAGCATGGATCGATCATTTGAAAGGCAATGGCTTTGCGGTTGAGGCGCATGACGTTCCAAGTCCGGGTGACTTCAGGCAGAAAGGTGGCATCCCGGATGCCTTGGGTGCCTGCCACACCGCACAGGTCCAGGGTTATACGATTGAAGGCCACGTGCCCGCAACCGATATCAAAAGACTGTTGGCCGCTCAGCCAAAGGCAAGAGGACTGGCGGTGCCGTCGATGCCGTTAGGCTCGCCGGGAATGGAAGGCGACCGCAAGGATCCCTACGATGTCTTTCTTGTCGATTCCAGCGGCGGCAGGTCCGTGTTTCGGCACTACGACGGGCGGTAAACGCATATCAAGGGATCCTGCCCGTCTTCGATGCAATGCCGCCACGTCGACTTTTCTGCCGGGGCGCATTTCCGCAAAGTGTCGAATCGGCGAATCGCCGCAGGTCGCAATCCGACGTGCCGCCGGTTGACGTACCGATCGCCGGAAACAAGACTTGACGTTCCCGCGATGGGAGGGATTACCGTAATGATTCACCATAGGAGAAATCATCATGTATGAACTCGAAGTGCAGGGCATGACATGCGGCGGGTGCGCGAACAGCGTCAGGCGCACGATCCAGGCGGTCGACAGCGGTGCGACAGTCGACGTCGACCTGGCAAGCAAAAAAGTACGTGTCGGGACCGGCGCCACGCTGGAACAGGTGACCACCGCCGTCACCGGCGCCGGCTTTCCGGTGACCGCCAGCGCCACCGTCTGAGGCTCGCGGTCGACGCCACCACGGTGTCGACCGCCGCGCGATCAGGCTGGGTCGTCAGCCGGGCGTGCCGCCGAAGCTACCAGGCGTACGCCGTTACGCATTCCCCGCAAGTGCCGCCAAGTCGTCGATGATCGGGTAATCAGGCCGCTGGTCGCCATGATAGTGGCTGGCCAGCTCCTTCACATCAGCGCTCCTGCGCGATCGGTCCTGCCACAATCCCAATAATGTCTTGATTCGCTGCAGCGAAAAGCCGAGGTCGCGCGCCTGCTTGATGAAGCGTAGCGTCTGCACTCCCGCATCGGATCTTGCCATAGGTGCGCTTCGAGATGCTGATCGCCTCCGGCACCAGCAGCGGATCGCCGCGCATGAGCGTGATGCCGGCACTGTGCATCGCTACCGCCGAGCCCGACGCGAAGGCGATTCCGATATCGGCGGCCGACAAGGTAATCGCGTCGTTCAGCGGCGGACGGCTTGATGACGTCGCCGAACGCCAGCAGGCCGATCAGCGCCGCGGGTGTCGTGCCGTCTGCCGCCCCCGCCGCCAGCCAGGACACGGTGCGTCCTGCGCCGTCGTGTGCCTGCGCAGCGCCCGCCATGCCTGCCAGGTCGACCCCGAGTTCCTGCATCAGGCGCGCCGTGCCGAGGTACACCGTGCTGCCGGCCACCTCGGCCTCCACCCCGCGCCCGGGCAGCGCCCTGGCGTCGCTTGCGGCCAGCAGCGCCGTGCCACGCGCCGCGCTCTCGACCATGACGGCTTTGGTCAGCGGATGCTCGCTGTACTGTTGGACTGCGGCGGCCAGTTCCATCACGCGCGCCGGTGTCTGACCATTGCCCTCGACACCGACCACGGACGGACTGCCCACGGTCAGGGTGCCGGTCTTGTCGAAGATCAGCCAGCCGTTTCGGGCCGAATGTGAGGCGCTGCACATACCGTGCGTGCAGGCCGTATTACCCTTAGTCGGGGGCGCCGCCCGGGTGCCCACGCCGGTGAATGCCAGTAACAAATAGGAATGGGTTCGAAGATGAACGAGAAGGCGTTGCCACTCGAAGCCGTCGATCGGTGCAAGCAGCGCGCAATTCGCTCTACACGCGGGCTTTGTCAAAGCGCACCATGCTGAGGCGGCGTGTCTGGCTGGCGGCGATCGGCGCGTCGATGTTGGCCGACAGTGTGCAGGCCGCCGCCGCGCCGATGAACTATTTTCTGCACAGCGAGGGGCCGATCAGCGCAGACGTGCGCATGCTGGGCTGGGTATTTGCGGCGATCTGCATCCTGGTTTGCGGGTTGATCGCTGGCCTTCTGCTGTATGCGACGCTGCGGGTGCGCCCGGCCGTCGCGAATAATCCTGACGCCGCCACGGCCGGCGTCATGGGTCCGGTCACGCGCAGCGGTGGCAACAGTGGCCTGCGTGCGGTGGCCATCGGCACCGGCATCTCGACCCTGATCCTGGTGGCGATGACGATCTATGCCCTGGTGGTGCTGGAGCGCACCGCGCATCCTGCCGCGCCGGTCGCGCTCACCGTGGACGTCACCGGCTTCGACTGGTGGTGGCGCGTCGACTACGGCGACGGCGACGCGGCGCAACACTTCGTGACCGCCAACGAAATCCATATTCCGGTCGGCGTCCCGGTACGCCTGCGCCTGGCCAGCGCCGATGTGATCCACGCATTCTGGGTGCCACTGTTGGCCGGCAAGACACAGATGATTCCGGGACTGGTCAACGAACAGTGGTTGCAGGCCGACCGGCCGGGCGTGTATCGCGGCCAGTGCACCCAGTACTGCGGCGTGCAGCATGCGCACATGGCCGTCGAGGTGGTGGCGCAATCGCAGTCCGAGTTCGACGCGTGGCTGGCGGCGCAGCGCCAGCCCGCCCACGCGGTGTCGCAGACGGATATCGGCGCAGTGCTGCCAGCCGGGCGCAAGCTTTTCATGGAACGTTGCGCCGGCTGCCACACGGTGCGCGGCACCGAAGCCGTCGGACCGAACGGGCCCGACCTGACCCACCTGAACAGCCGGCGCCAGATTGGCGCCGGATTGATGAGCAATACACCGGCGCACCTGATCGACTGGATCACCCACGCGCAGGAATTGAAGCCGGGCGCACGCATGCCGAGCATGCCTTTGACCTCGCCGGAATCGGGCGCGCTGTCGGCTTACCTTGCCACCCTTGACTGATTTGCCCCGGACCCCAGGCTCGCCATGACCGCTTCCGCTTCCAGCCTTCGCATCCCCGAGATCGGCCAGGCGCCGCCCGGCTCCACCGCCGAACGCACGCTGGCGGCGGCCTGGGAAGGCGCCAGCGGCTGGCGCGGCTGGTTGTCCAGCGTCGACCACAAGGTGATCGGACTGCGCTACATCGTGACGGCGTTCGCGTTCCTGTTGCTGGGCGGCGTGGAAGCATTGCTGATGCGCCTGCAGCTGGCCGGTCCCGACCTGACCCTGCTGACGCCGGAACAATACAGCCAGCTCTTCACGATGCATGGCGTGACGATGATCTTCCTGTACTCGTTGCCGATCCTGTCCGGTTTTTCCAATTACCTGTGGCCGCTGCTGATCGGCTCGCGCGACATGGCGTTTCCGCGGCTGAATGCGCTATCGTACTGGGTGTTCCTGTTCGCCGGCATTTTCCTGTATGCGAGCTTTCCGATCGGACAGGCGCCGAATGCAGGCTGGTACAACTACGTGCCGTTCTCCGGCCCCGAATACAATACTGGTCCCAACGTCGACGTGTATGCGCTGGGCATGGTGTTGCTCGGCATTTCGACCACTGTCGGCTCGGTCAATTTCATCGTCAGTCTGTTCCGCATGCGCGCGCCGGGCATGTCGATCAACCGGGTGCCGATCCTGGTCTGGGGCACGCTGACGGCGTCGACTGCGAACCTGCTGGCGATCCCGGCGGTCAGTCTGGCATTTTTCCTGCTGTGGATGGACCGCCAGATCGGCACCCATTTTTTCGATGTCGCCGCCGGTGGCAAACCCTTGCTTTGGCAGCACCTGTTCTGGATCTTCGGCCATCCCTGGGTGTATGCCGTGGTGCTGCCGGCGATGGGGATCGTCTCGGATGCGTTGCCGACCTTCTGCCGGCGCCCGCTGGTGGGTTACAGCGCGGTGGCATTATCGACCATGGCCACCATGCTGGTCGGCTTCGAGGTCTGGATCCACCACATGTTCGCCACCGGCCTGCCGACCCTGGCATTGTCGTTCTTCGGCGCGGCCAGCATGGTGATCTCGATCCCGAGCGCCGTTGCGGTATTCGCCTGGATCGCCACCATCTGGCTCGGCAAGCCGGTGTTCAAGACGCCATTCCTGTACTTCGCCGGCTTCGTGCTGCTGTTCGTGATGGGTGGCGTGTCCGGCGTGATGACGGCGGCCGTCCCACTCGACCTGCAACTGAACGAAACCTATTTCATCGTCGCCCACCTGCATTACGTCCTGCTCGGTATCAATGTGTTCCCGGTCATCGGCGGCATTACTTACTGGTTCCCCAAATTTACCGGCAGGATGATGCACGAGCGGCTCGGCAAGTGGACCTTCTGGATCATGTTCGTCGGTTTCAATCTGGGCTTCTTTCCGATGCACGTCTCCGGCCTGCTCGGCATGCCGCGCCGGATCTACACCTACGGCGCCGACATGGGCTGGAGCACGGTCAATCTCATCACCACCATCGGCTCCTTCGTCTTCGCCATCGGCATCCTGATGTTCATCGTCAACGTGGTGTGGAGCCTGCGCCGCGGCGTGCCGGCCGGCGCCAACCCGTGGGACGCGCCCACGCTCGAATGGTCGATACCGTCGCCGCCGCCGGCCTACAATTTTGCGGTGATACCGATCATCGCCAGCCGCCATCCGCTGTGGGAAGACATGCTCGACGAATCGCCGCAACGCTCGAAACTGCACGAAGGTTTGTTGCTCATGCAGGGCCGCGAGACGATCGGCACCAGCGCGCTGGATGCGCTACCCGACGTGATCCTGAAAATGCCCGGCGACAGTTATGCGCCATTTTTTCTGGCGCTCTGCATCAG
>JACMOV010000202.1 GCA_014377845.1 Herminiimonas sp. | reverse complement strand
GACGGCATCTGTCCCATCAGCCCGGAGACTTCCGCACCGGCCTGGATGAACCGGAAGATGTTATCGATCAGCAGCAGCACGTCGCGGCGCTCGTCATCCCGAAAATATTCGGCCATCGTCAACGCGGCATGACCGACCCGGAAGCGGCTGCCCGGTGGTTCGTTCATCTGGCCGAACAGCATCACCATGTGCGGCAATACACCAGCACCCTGCATGTCGCGATACAGCTCCTCACCTTCGCGACAGCGCTCGCCGATACCGCAAAAGATACTGACGCCCTCCTGGTGACCGACCATGTTGTGAATCATTTCGGTCAGCAGCACGGTCTTGCCCACACCGGCGCCGCCGAACAGGCCGGCCTTGCCGCCGCGCTCCAGCGGCACCAGCACATCGATGACCTTGATGCCGGTTTCGAAGATTTCGGAACGGGTCGGGCGTCCGGCCAGCGGTGGCGGCGCATGGTGGACGGAGCGCCACTGGAGATCGGGTGGCGCCGGCTGACCGTCGATGGCGTTACCGAAGACATCGAACATGCGCGACAGGACGCCCTTGCCGACCGGTGCCATCAAAGGCGCGCCCGTATCCTCGACCGGCGTGCCGCGCGCCAGCCCATCGGTGGGAGTCAGGGCGATACAGCGTACATGCCGTGCGTCGCGCTGCGCCATCACTTCCATGACGAATTTGCTGCCGCCGCCGGCGCGCAGCAACGTGCGAATCGGTGGCAGGCAGTGCACGAAGCGCACATCGACCACGCTGCCACGCACCGACACGACCGTCCCATCATTGAGCAGCTTGCTGTGTTCCTGCGAGCTTGGGGGCATGCCGGGCAATCCTGGACTTGAGGGAGCTGTCTCGACCACTTTTGGCCCCAATTGACACACGGTCTTGTGCGAAGACGCCATTGCAGTTGCAGCCGCCGGGCTCGATTGATCCTGAAGCCGCGATTTGGGCGGAACGTCTGCTGATCCGGCTACAGGCAGTTGCGCCAATTGTCGCGTGGTGCAGACAACCGGCGAGTTCGGCCCAGTGTGTACGCACGCAGACAACGTGTATGTTCGTAGTCGCACATTGGCAGGTATGAAGGCAGGATCGCCTGCGTTAGCCAGCTGCGGCCCATCAATAACTGGTCCGCGGGCCACGCCGCATACTCTGACGTCATCGCATCGGGCCCTCTAAGCGGCATGCCGCGCGTTCTGGCGGTGGCAGGTGTGCTACAAACGCTGACTCGTTAAGTCGCACTTCCCTCGCGGCGCGAACCCTTATCCTGGAGGCGCATCATGAATGGCAGCACCACCCATCGGCATGCAGGGCAGGACCCGTTGGAGTCGGAATCTGTGGCAGCGGTTACGGCAGTCGCGGACAAGCCTTATACCGACCCGGTCTGCGGCATGAAAGTCGGCGACAATCCCGGAAAAACCGTGGACCACGAAGGCGCTTCGTACCATTTCTGTAGTGCCGGTTGCATCACAAAATTTAAGGAAGACCCGCAGAAATACCTCGCACCACAACCGGCCGCAGCTGAAATCGACGCTCCGGAAGGTACGATTTTTACCTGCCCGATGCATCCGCAAATCCGGCAGCCGAAGCCCGGCAATTGCCCGATATGCGGCATGGCCCTGGAACCGGAAATGCCGAGTCTGGACGACACCGACAACCCGGAACTGGTCGATTTCAAGCGGCGTTTCTGGTGGACGCTGCCGCTCTCCGTCACGGTCTTCGTCCTGGCGATGTTTCGCCATGCCTTGTTCAACGGTGGCATTCCGTACCAGACCTGGGTCGAGTTCGCCCTGAGTACGCCGGTCGTGCTGTGGGCCGGCTGGCCGTTTTTCGTGCGCTGGGCGCAGTCGCTGATCCATCGCAGTCCGAACATGTGGACGCTGATCGGTACCGGCGTCGGTGCAGCGTATGGTTACAGCGTCGTCGCCGCGCTGGCGCCCGGAATCTTCCCTTCGACGTTTGCCGAGCAGGGCAACGTGAACGTGTATTTCGAGGCTGCGGCCGTGATCGTGTCGCTCACGCTGCTCGGCCAGATTCTGGAATTGCGCGCAAGGTCGCAGACATCGGCGGCCATCAAGTCGCTGATGGGCCTGTCGCCCAAGACGGCCCGGCGCATCCAGGCCGATGGGGCCGAGGAAGACGTGCCACTGTCGAATGTTCACGTCGGCGACACACTGCGCGTGCGACCTGGTGAAAAGGTCCCGGTGGACGGCGTCGTGCTCGAGGGGGAAAGCGCAGTCGATGAATCGATGCTGACCGGCGAACCGGTGCCGGTGACGAAGCGCCCGCAAGACCGGGTCATCGGTGCCACCGTCAACGCCAGCGGCAGCCTGGTCATCCGCGCTGAAAAAATCGGTGCGCAGACGATGCTGTCGCAAATCGTCCAGATGGTTTCCCAGGCGCAGCGCTCGAGGGCGCCGATGCAGCGTCTTGCCGACGTGGTCGCCAGCTACTTCGTCGTCATCGTCGGCAGCATCGCGCTCATCACATTGCTGGTGTGGGGCTTCTTCGGCCCACAACCGAGCTGGGTATTCGGATTCGTGAATGCCGTCGCCGTGCTGATCATTGCCTGTCCGTGCGCCCTCGGCCTGGCCACCCCGATGTCCATCATGGCCGCGACCGGACGCGCCGCGACCCAGGGCGTGCTGTTTCGGGATGCGGCAGCGATCGAGCGCATGCGTTCGGTCGACACGCTGATCGTCGACAAGACAGGAACACTGACCGAAGGCAAGCCGGCGTTCGACCGTGTCGTGCCGGCGCCTGGATTCAACCCGGCCCAGGTCCTGCAGATTGCGGCGAGCATCGACCAGGGCAGCGAGCACCCGCTTGCCAAAGCCATCGTCGACGAAGCACGGCGGCAGAATGTCGGGCTTACCAAGCCGGAAAGCTTCGAATCGGCCAGCGGCATCGGCGTTCGGGGCAGGGTCGACGGCCAGGCAATTGCGCTCGGCAACACCGCGTTGATGGATGCGGAAAAAGTCGATTGGCATGTCCTCGCTGACGACGCCGAGAAGTTGCGCAGCGAAGGGGCGAGCGTGATGTACCTGGCCGCGAACGGCAAACTGGTCGGATTGATTGCCGTATCCGACCCGGTGAAAGCCTCGACGATGGAAGCGTTGACCGAACTGAAGGCGACCGGGATGAACGTCATCATGGCCACCGGTGACGGCCTGACCACGGCGAAGTCAGTCGGCGCGAAGCTGGGCATCAGCGAGATCTATGGTGAAGTCAAGCCGCAAGACAAACTGGCCCTGGTGGAACGATTGCAGAAAGAAGGCAAGGTGGTGGCGATGGCCGGTGACGGCATCAACGATGCACCGGCCCTGGCGAAGGCCGACGTCGGCATTGCCATGGGTACCGGTACGGATGTGGCGATCAACAGCGCCCACCTGACTCTGGTCAAAGGTGATTTACGGTCGATTGCCCGTGCCCGCGAACTGTCGGTCGAGACGGTGCGCAACATGTACCAGAATCTGGGGTTCGCCATGGTGTACAACGCACTGGGCATTCCGCTGGCAGCGGGCGTGCTGTATCCGTTCACCGGCCACTTGCTCTCGCCGATGGTGGCAGCGCTGGCGATGAGTCTGAGTTCAGTGTCGGTCATCACCAACGCGCTGCGCCTGCGGCGCACGCCTGATGCGACCAAACCTCTGCCGAGCTGACACGGGCAGGAGCGCGATCCGGTCATCCGAAACAAGATGGCGGCCGCGCCGCGATATGCTCCCTGTCCGGGCCTACGCTATGCGAAGTGGCGCACCTAGGCCGTGCATCTGGCGCAGTCTTGCTTGACATTCAGTGGCTGGATTTTTAAGATGTCACTGACCGCATTTTACCCACACGCATTTCACCGCGCACGCATTTCACCACGCACGTAACCGCCGATGTTCTCTCGCCTCGTTATCCTGATTCTGCTGGTTCTGGTGCCATTCCAGAGCTTTGCTGCGGTTGGCTTGATCGAATGTCAGGCGCCGGGCGTGGTTGCGCCACGCGCTTCTGGCAGCAGCGCACATGATGCGACTCGTATCGGCAAGGTGCCTGCGCAGTCGATGCACCATTCGCATGACGCGGGCACGGCACAGCATGCGGTTACCGGACCGCTGGCCGCAGCGGGTGCGCCTGATGCACATCTTTCGCACCATGTGCACAAGCTGCCCTGCTGCAGCGACGCACCCATCATTTTTTCCCACGCCCTTCCCGATGGACCAGGAAGCGAGCGTTTCGTCATCGCCATCGCGCCGCAGGCCGACGATCTGACGTCGGTCTTTCTGGAAGGTCCCAAGCGGCCTCCTCGTCTGTCGTTTAGCTAGCCTTCACGCCGGATCGGTTCGGCCGTACCCCAGCGGTGCGCCCCGCGGTCCGGTCGGTCAGACGTTTAATCCCTATTCACGGCTTTGCGCTGCACCGTAGCAGTGCTGCCACGGATCATCAGGAAATCATCATGTCATCTCATTTCAACTTGCTGCGCCCGGCTGCCGCCGGCGTGCTTCCCGTATCCCCATCGCGGCGTCGGTTCGTGACCGGCTGCGCTGCTGCCGGCGCGCTGGCCGGACTGAATCTTTGGCCTTCGCTTGCGACCGCCGCCAGCCCGCCGGCCGGCCGCAATGTGCTCTCAGGGTCCACCTTCGATCTCGACATCGGTGCGACGCCGGTCAACATCACCGGCAAGGACAGCATCGCCACCGCCGTCAATGGCATGGTCCCGGCGCCGCTGCTGCGCTGGCGCGAGGGCAGTACCGTGACCATGCGGGTCACCAACCGGCTGCCGGTGACGACCTCGATT
>JACMOV010000201.1 GCA_014377845.1 Herminiimonas sp. | reverse complement strand
GGCGAGGACGTCGCAAGTCGCGCCTTGCTGACGCGCTTTGGCGCGGCCTTGAATCTCGATAGCGTGCGTCTGACCGAACTGCTGGCCACCGTCGCCCAGGAAACGCGCGTGCTGACCGAGAACGCGGATCTGTTGTTTGCGCCCGAAGTGCCCGATGCCGAAGACGGAGCCGAGGCCGACGCGATTGCCGCCGGCGCCGCGGCCGATCCGGCAGCGGCGCCAGGGCAGGGCGACGATGCGGGCGGGCTGCCGATGGAGTTGCTGATGATCGGTGCGCCAGACGATGCGCAAGACGGTTATCATCCGAGCGGCAAGCCGTTGCGCGCGCGCGAAATGCTGCTGGCAGGTGTACAGGACGTGACCGAGATGATGGCCACCGGCCGTTGCAAGACCAACGACCTGATCCTGCTGGCGCTGGAAACGCTGTACCGCAGCATGGGGTTCCGGTTCGCGACGGTGTGCCTGCGCGACGTGAAGAGCAACCAGTTCCGTGCGAGGATCGCGCTGGGCGCCGACAGCGCGCGGCTGCAGCAAGGCTTCGCGTTCCCGGCCTCGACCCTGCGCGACGTATTCAGCCTCGCCATGGAAAACGATGCCGACCTGATGATCGCCGACGCATCCAGCGCCCGGATCGCGCCGTTGATACCGGCCTGGCATCGCAGCCTGGTGCCGGAAGCGAGCAGCTTCATCGTGCTGCCGCTGGTGGTGCAGAAGGTGCCGTTCGGGTTTTTCTATGCGGACCGGACCAGTCCGGCGCCCGAAGGCGTGCCGCCAGACGAGACGGCGCTGATCAAGACGCTCAAGGGGCAGGTGATCGCCGCGCTGAGCGCACGTTAGAAGCTGTTTCGGTAGGCAGGAAGCGGGCCCAGCAGCGATTTCGAACGCGGTTGCTGAATCACTCGGGGGGTTGGGAACGAAATGGCGTGCGCTCGTTGAGCTCGTCGATGTAGGCCTCCATGCCGCCGTTCTCGCGTTCCAGGAAGCGCTCGATCGCATCGGAGAAGGCCGGGTGCGCCAGCCAGTGGGCCGACCAGGTTTTTTGCGGCAGGAAGCCGCGCGCCATCTTGTGCTCGCCCTGCGCGCCGCCTTCGAAGCAGGCGATGCCGTTGGCGATGCAGAACTCCAGCGGCTGGTAATAGGCGGTTTCGAAATGCAGGCACGGCACGTCCTCGATCGCGCCCCAGTAGCGGCCGTACATGGTCTGCGCCGAATGAATCAGCAGGGATGACGCGATCGGCTTGCCCGCTTTTTCCGCCACGATCAGCAGGATGTTGTCCGGCATGGTCGCGCCGATGCGCAGGAAAAAATCCAGGTTCAGGTAGGGCGTCGAGTGATGCGCGCTGTAGGTGTGGTCGTAGCAGCGCTTGAAGAAACGCCAGTCGGCCGGGCTTGCGGCAGCGCCCCGGATCTGCCGGAAGGTGACGCCGGCCTCCTGCACCTTGCGCCGCTCGGCGCGGATGTTCTTGCGCTTCTTGCGCTCCAGCGTGTCGAGAAATTGTTCGAAATTGCGATAGCCGTTGTTCAGCCAGTGGAACTGCACGCCAGAGCGCAACAGGAAACCGGCCGCCTGCAGCGCCTCGGCCTCGGCCTGCGGCGGGTACAGCACATGGGTCGACGACAGGCCGCTGTTTTCCTGGACCGCTTTCAGCGTGTCGATCAAGGCCTCGCGCGCAGTGGCATCGCGTGCCAGCAGCCGACCGCCGGTCACTGGCGTGAAGGGTATTGCCGACAGCAGCTTCGGATAGTACTCGAGGCCGTTGCGACGGTAGGCATCTGCCCAGGCCCAGTCGAACACATACTCGCCGTAGGAGTGCGATTTCGCATAGAGGGGCATTGCCGCCACCAGCCCGTCCTGCTGCCAGAGCGTCAGAAATTGCGGCTGCCAGCCGGAATCAATCGCCGCCGAGCCGGAGGCGTGGAGCGCATCGAGAAACGCGTGCGACAGGAATGGATTCGGATCGTCCTGCATCCCGACCAGCGCATCCCAGGCGGCGGCCTCGACTTCGGACAAACTGGATAGGATGCGCGTGCGATAATTCAGATTCAGCCTCACTGATGCAGTGCATCCCGATGCGTTGCGCAACCGGTGCATTGAATAACCAATTCCTCCGCCGCAAACATGACAGTGCAAGTCGCCATCGCCCAACTCAACAGCATCGTCGGCGACTTCGCCGGCAACGCCGACAAGATCCAGGAAGCCTGCCGTCTCGCGCATGCGGCCGGCGCCGATATCGTGGTCACGCCCGAGCTGTCGCTAGTCGGCTATCCGCCGGAAGACCTCTTGTTGCGGCCTTCATTCTACGCAAAAAGCGCGGCGGCGTTTGCGGCCCTGACCAACTCGCTGGCCCTCTTCACAGGGTTGCACGTGGTGGTGTGCCATCCGCTGATCCGCGATGGCGAGTGCTTCAATGCCGCCTCGGTGGTGCGCGACGGCGTGGTCCTGGGCACCTACTGCAAGAGCGTGCTGCCCAACGACGCCGTGTTCGACGAGAAGCGCTATTTCTCGACCGGCTCCGCGCCGCTGGTCTTTACGGTCAAGGAGGTCTGCTTCGGCATCAACATCTGCGAGGACACCTGGTATCCGGAGCCGCCGGCCCGCGCCCGGGCGGCCGGCGCCCAGGTGTTGCTGGTGCCGAACGGCTCGCCCTTCCACATGAAAAAACAGCACCTGCGCTACGAGGTCATGCTGGAAAACGTCAGCAGCCAGGGCCTGGCGCTGGTCTATGCCAACCTCGTCGGCGGCCAGGACGAATTGATCTTCGACGGCAATTCCTTCGTGCTCGATGCGCAGGGCAGCGTCTGCGCTCAACTGCCCCACTGCGCGGAAGACATGCAGCTGATTGCGTTCGATGGTGCCCGCCCGATCGCGGCAATGCCGCCTGCGCCGGCGCTGTCGATCGAAGCGCAGGTGTACCAGGCACTCGTGCTGGGGGTGCGCGACTATGTCCGCAAGAATGGCTTCCCGGGCGTCGTGATCGGGCTGTCGGGTGGCGTCGATTCGGCGCTCACCCTGGCGATCGCGGTCGACGCACTCGGCGCCGCTCAGGTGCGCACGGTCATGATGCCGTCGCCTTATACGGCCGAAATCTCCTGGGTCGATTCGCGCGAGATGGTCCGGCGCATCGGCGTGCGCTATGACGAGATTTCGATCAACGACTGCTTCGCCGCGTTCCGCGGCACGCTCGCGGAAGAATTCAAGGGGCTCAAGGAAGACGCCACCGAAGAAAACATCCAGGCCCGCATCCGCGGCACGATCCTGATGGCGCTGTCGAACAAGCACGGCACGATCGTGCTTACGACCGGCAACAAGAGCGAAATGGCGGTCGGCTACTGCACGCTCTATGGCGACATGGCCGGCGGTTTCGCCGTGATCAAGGATATCGCCAAGACCCTCGTCTACCGCCTCTGCACCTACCGCAATTCGCTCTCCGAAGTGATCCCCGAACGGATCCTGACGCGACCGCCATCGGCCGAGTTGCGGCCCGGCCAGACCGACCAGGACTCGCTGCCGCCGTATGAAGTGCTGGACGGGATCATGCAGATGTACATGGAAGAGAATCAGAGTATTGCTGATATTCTGGAGGCCGGTTATCGCAAGGAAGATGCAGAGCGCATCCTGCACCTCATCAAGATCAACGAATACAAGCGCCGGCAGGCGCCGATCGGCATCCGCATCACGCATCGTGCATTCGGTCGTGACTGGCGTTATCCGATCACCTCGAAGTTCCGGGAGTAGACGCGAGCGCATGGCCCGGACATCCGGGCCGTGACGAGCGCGGACAGCATCATGCGGTTCGGTGGCCGTGGTTGGAATGCTGCAAAATAGTTTCCCAAAAGCATCAATTATTCTTTTTCGGTGTTACACTTTCTGGAGCTTTCATGAAACAAATTACTGCAATCATCAAGCCATTCAAGCTCGACGAAGTGCGCGAGGCGCTGGCCGAAGTGGGTGTAAGCGGTCTGACCGTTACCGAAGTCAAGGGTTTCGGACGCCAGAAAGGGCATACCGAGCTGTATCGCGGTGCCGAATATGTCGTCGATTTCCTGCCCAAGGTGAAGGTCGAGGCGGTGGTCGACGATGCCGTGGCGGATCAGGCGATCGAAGCCATCATCAAGGCGGCGCGCACCGGCAAGATTGGCGATGGCAAGATATTTGTCCGTACCGTTGAACAGGTAATCCGGATTCGCACGGGTGAAACCGGAGCCGACGCCGTCTAACTAAAGAATGCTGCCCATGGGTCCTGTTTGTCGTCGCATGTCTCTCCGCTCGTTGTTTTCCGTCCTGTCGGCGGTCCTCGTACTGTCTCTTGCCTGCGGGTCGGCATCTGCTGAAATCGGTGTCACCGATCAGAAGATCCTGATCGGCCAGTCTGCTGCATTCACCGGGCCGGCAGCCCAGCTCGGCATCCAGATGCACGCCGGCGCGAAAGCCTATTTCGATGCGGTCAATGCGCAGGGTGGGGTCAACGGCCGGCGCATCGAGATCATCCAGGCCGACGACAAGTACGAGGCCGACCTGGCTGCGGCCAACACCAAGCGCTTCATCGACGTCGACAACGTGTTTGCCTTGTTCGGTTACGTCGGTACGCCAACCAGCAACGCCGCCCTGCCGATCTTCACGCAGGCGCATGTTCCGTTTTTCGCACCGTTCACCGGCGCCGAGTCGTTGCGCCAGCCGTTCAACCGCGACATCTTCAACATCCGCGCCAGCTACTTCGATGAAACCGAACATCTGGTCGACCGGCTGACCAAGACCGGGATCAAGAAGATTGCGGTGTTCTACCAAAACGACGCCTATGGCCGTGCGGGTCTGGCCGGTGTCGAACGCGCACTCAAGCTGATGAAGGCCGACGTCGTAGCGACCGCTACCGTCGAGCGCAACAGCATCGAAGTGAAAGCGGCGGTGGCCAAGATCCTGCCGGCCAAGCCGGACGCGATCATCCAGATCAGCGCCTACACCTCGTGCGCCGCATACATCCGGAGCATGAAACAGGCCGGCTACACCGGCCAGTTCTACAACGTCTCGTTCGTCGGCAGCCAGGCGCTGGCAGATACGCTAGGCAAGGATGGCCCGGGCGTGGTGATTTCGCAGGTGGTGCCGTTCCCTTGGCATGCTGCGACGCCGGTCGTGGCCGAATACCAGAAAACGATGGTCAGGTCGGGTGTCAAGGACTGGAACTTCTCGAGCCTCGAAGGTTTCATCGCCGCCAAGGTCTTCACCGAAGGCCTCAAGCGCGCCGGTCGCGAACTGACGCGTGAAAAGCTGATTCGGGCGTTGGAGTCGATCAATCACAACAACTTCGACACCGGTGGCTTCGACGTGAATTTTTCGGCTACCAACCACAACGGTTCGAGGTACGTCGACATGACCGTCATTACCAAGGACGCCCGGTTCGCCGACTGACGTTCCTTGTCGGTGATCTTGCCGATCGAAACAGGTCCTTAGTGCGCCTTGAGCAGCACCACCAGCGCGCCGCTGCCGCCATCCGATGCCTTGGCTTGGCAGAAGGCGATGACTTCTTCCTTCTGCACCAGCCAGTTGCGCACCTTGTTCTTCAACACCGGTTCCTTGTTGATCGACCCCAGGCCCTTGCCGTGAATGATGCGCACGCAGCGCAGGCCGCGCTTGCATACGCTGCGCAAATATTCGGCGAGTGCGGTGCGTGCTTCGTCGGTGCGCAGGCCATGCAGGTCGAGCTGGCTCTGGATCACCCAGTGGCCGCGCCGCAGCTTGCGCAGCGTGTCGTGTCCAATGCCGGTGCGGCCGTAGCTCAGCGCCGCATCGGTGTCGAGCAGTGACTCAACGCTGAATTCATCCGACAGGGATTCTGCCAGTGCCGCCTGCTCGTCGGCCAGGTGCTGGCGGGCGATCGGCTCCGGTTTTGGCGCCACGGCTTCGTGGCGGCCAACGAATGGCAGCGGGGCGACCGCGCCGATGCTGCGCCGGAACAGATCGGCTTCCAGCGCCGCAGCCTGCTCGCGCAGGATACGATCGGCCGCGGCGCGTTCGCGCGCTTCCTGCTGCGCTTTCAGGTCGCGCTGCAAGCCCTGTAGGGCCGTGAAGTCCTTGATCGGTGGCGGCATGATGCGGATCTCGTGAATGAGGCGGTGCGCCGATCGGCGGCACCGGATCGCTCCCGCATCACCTCATGCGCGGCGGGAGCAGGGCGACGGCAAGCCGCTCAGTCTTCCAGGCTTTCCAGGTAACGCTGGGCGTCGAGTGCGGCCATGCAGCCAGTACCCGCGCTGGTGATCGCCTGGCGATAGACGTGGTCCTGCACGTCGCCGGCGGCGAACACGCTTGGCATACTGGTGGCGGTAGCCATGCCTTCGGGCCCGGTACGGGTGCGGATGTAGCCGTCCTTCATGTCGAGCTGGCCTTCGAAGATGCCGGTATTGGGCTTGTGGCCGATCGCGATGAAGACACCGTGCAGCGTCACCGGTGTCATCGTGCCGTCGGCGGTGGACTTGATCCGCATGCCGGTCACGCCGCTGTCGTCACCGACGATTTCCTCGAGCGTGTGATTCCACTTGACCTCGATCTTGCCTTCGGCGACTTTCGCCATCAGGCGGTCGATCAGGATCGGCTCGGCGCGGAACTTGTCGCGCCGGTGCACCACCGTGACCTTGGTCGCGATGTTGGACAGGTACAGCGCTTCTTCGACTGCCGTGTTGCCGCCGCCGACAACGGCGACTTCCTGGCCACGATAGAAGAAGCCGTCACAGGTGGCGCAGGCAGAGACACCCTTGCCGGCGAACGCCTCTTCCGACGGCAGGCCCAGGTACTGCGCCGACGCACCGGTGGCGATGATCAGCGAATCGCACGTATATTCGCCGGCGTCGCCGATCAGGCGGATCGGTTTTTCAGATAGCTTGGTGGTGTGGATGTGGTCGAAGATGATCTCGGTGTCGAAGCGCTCCGCATGCTGCAACAGACGCTGCATCAACTCCGGTCCCTGCACGCCCAGCGGATCGCCCGGCCAGTTTTCGACATCGGTGGTCGTCATCAGCTGGCCGCCCTGTTCGACACCGGTGATCAGCACCGGTTTCAGGTTCGCGCGCGCAGCATAGACAGCGGCCGAGTAGCCGGCAGGACCCGAACCGAGAATGAGGACGCGCGCGTGTTTTGGTGTGGGCATAGAGGACTCTTGTCAGGTGGTGGAGATCGAAACGGCTGCGACCGGGCGGCGGGCAGGGCGCCGCGCAAATCGACATATGGGTCGACAAGCGCGGTGCATCGTACGCGGCCGGCCACATGCAGATGCCGCCATCGGCGGGAATTGCGACGACATCCGGATTAAATCGGTCGTCGCGGCGAAAACTGGTTAAGATTATAGACGAAGCAGCGTCTTTCGCTGCGACACGCCTGGCTGAGAAAACGGCCCGTTTCAACTCTGACAACCAACGCCGCAGGCGGCCTTGCACTTCGGATCACCATGACGAGAACAACCCAAGCCTATACCCGCAGCACCGCTGCCGAGCCACAGCCGTTGCCGAACCGCCTGGTGCGTCTGCTCTCGGAGGCGCGCTGGCTGTTGGTCGCGTCGGTGGTGCTGTACCTGATCCTGATCCTGGCAAGCTATACGCGCAGCGATCCGGGGTTTTCATTTTCAACCGGCGTGACGCGGGTCCACAATTGGGGCGGCCGATCGGGCGCCTATCTTTCCGATCTGCTGCTGTTCGTCTTCGGCCTGTCGGCCTGGTGGTGGTGCGTGCTGCTGGTGCGCGCCGTGGCTGGCGGTTATCGCCGCCTGACGCAGCATTCGAATGACGCCGAGGCGTCCGAGCCGGGCACGCGCAAGAATGCAAAAGGCGCCGGCGCCGCCCAGGAGCCGGCCAACGAGGAACACCGGTACGAGGCGCTGATCCGCGGCGCCGGCTTTGCGCTCCTGCTGGCCGGTAGCGGCAGTATTGAATTCCTGCGGCTCTACAGTCTGAAGGTGCAGCTGCCGCGTGCGCCCGGCGGCGTGCTGGGTGAACTGATCGGCGGCGCGGCCCAGCATGCGCTCGGCTTCACCGGCGCCACGCTGTTCCTGCTGCTGTTGTTCGGCGTTGGCTTCAGTCTGTTTTTCCATGTCTCCTGGCTGTCGGTGGCCGAACGCGTCGGCGGCTGGATAGAGCAGGTCATCGCCCAGGCTCGCATCTTCTATGTCGCCCGCGAAGACCGCAAGGTCGGCGTGGTCGCTGCCGTCAAGCGCGAGGAAGTCGTGGTCCACGAGCGCGCCCGCATCGTCGAAGCCGCGCCGATGCGCATCGAGCCGCAAGTGATCGCCGTCCCGCGCTCCGAACGGGTGGAAAAAGAACGCCAGGTGGTGCTGTTTACCGATCTGCCGGATACCAACCTGCCGCCGCTGTCGCTGCTCGACGCGGCGCCGGTGGCACAGGAAACGGTCAGTATCGAGACCCTGGAATTCACCAGCCGCCTGATCGAAAAAAAGCTGTCCGACTTCGGCATCGAGGTCAAGGTGGTCGCCGCGTATCCCGGCCCGGTGATCACGCGCTACGAGATCGAACCGGCCACGGGTGTGAAGGGCAGCCAGATCGTGGGCCTGGCGCGCGACCTGGCGCGCTCGCTGTCGTTGACGTCCATCCGCGTCGTCGAAACCATCCCCGGCAAGAACTACATGGGACTGGAATTGCCGAATCCGAAACGCCAGATCGTGCGGCTGACCGAAATCCTCAGCTCCAAGGTCTACAACGACGGCGTATCGAGCCTGACGATCGCGCTCGGCAAGGACATCGCCGGCAATCCGGTGGTGGCCGATCTGGCGAAGATGCCGCATCTGCTGGTGGCCGGCACCACCGGTTCGGGCAAGTCTGTCGGCATCAACGCCACCATCCTGTCGCTGCTCTACAAGTCCGATCCGAACCAGGTACGGCTGATCCTGATCGATCCGAAGATGCTGGAGCTGTCGATCTACGAAGGTATTCCGCACCTGCTGGCGCCCGTGGTCACCGACATGCGGCAGGCCGGCCACGCGCTCAACTGGGGCGTCAACGAGATGGAGCGCCGCTACAAGCTGATGAGCAAGCTCGGCGTACGCAATCTCGCCGGCTACAACCAGAAGCTCGCGGATGCCGAAAAGCGGGAAGAAAAGATTCCGAACCCGTTCAGCCTGACGCCGGACGCACCGGAGCCGCTGGAAAAACTGCCGACGATCGTCATCATCATCGACGAGCTGGCGGACCTCATGATGGTGGTCGGTAAAAAGGTCGAAGAGCTGATCGCCCGTATCGCGCAGAAGGCGCGTGCCGCCGGCATCCACCTGATTCTCGCCACGCAGCGGCCGTCGGTCGATGTGATCACCGGCCTGATCAAGGCCAACATACCGACCCGGATTGCGTTCCAGGTCAGCAGCAAGATCGACTCACGCACGATTCTCGACCAGATGGGTGCCGAAGCCTTGCTCGGCATGGGCGACATGCTGTACATGCCGCCAGGGACCGGCCTGCCGGTGCGCGTCCATGGCGCCTTCGTCTCCGATGAAGAAGTGCATCGCGTGGTCGACTACCTGAAGGCGCAGGGCGAGCCGAATTACATCGAGGGCATCCTCGAAGGCGGCGTGCTGGAAGAGGGCGCCGACGGCATGCCGGCCGGCGAGGCGTCATCCGGCGGCGAGGCCGATGCGTTATACGATCAGGCGGTCGCAGTCGTGCTCAAGAACCGGCGGGCTTCGATCTCGCTGGTACAGCGCCACCTGCGGATCGGCTACAACCGTGCGGCGCGCCTGCTGGAGCAGATGGAGCAGAGCGGTCTCGTATCGACGATGCAGTCGAACGGCAATCGTGAAATCCTGGTGCCGGCTGGCGCTGGTTCGGCGGTGGAATGATGCGAATCAGGTGGTCTCGGGGAGGCATTCTCGATTCGCAGTAAACTGCGGGTCCGGCATGCCCTGCCAGTCCACGGCATGCACACACAGGAATCTACCTTGACTCACTCGTCCCGTTCCGTAATGCCGGCACTGCGCCGTGCGCACGCGCTGGTGGCCGCGCTGGTGCTGGCTGCGCCCGCATTCGCTTGCGCCACCGCGCTCGACCAGTTCAAATCGTTCGTCAGCAGCACGCACGCCGCCCGTGGCGAGTTCAGCCAGCGGCTGGTCAAAGCCGATCCCAAAGGTGCGGCCAAGGTTTCCACGCCGTCGACCGGTACCTTCATTTTCGCGCGGCCGGGCAAGTTCGTCTGGACTTACCAAAAGCCGTATGAACAGCTGCTCCAGGCCGATGGCGACAAGCTCTACATCTACGACAAGGACCTGAATCAGGTCACGGTGCGCAAGCTCGGCAACGCGCTTGGCTCGTCGCCGGCGGCGATCCTGTTCGGCAGCAATGACCTGGAAAAGAATTTCACGCTCAAGGAGGCTGGGACCAAGGACGGCCTCGAATGGCTGGAAGCCACGCCCAAGACCAAGGACACCACCTTCGACAAGATCGGCATCGGCCTGCGCAACGGCTTGCCTGAGGCGATGGAATTGCGCGATTCATTCGGCCAGGTGTCGCTGCTCAGCTTCACCCGCTTTGAAAAGAATCCGGCTCTTTCGCGCGAACAGTTCAAGTTTGTCACGCCCAAGGGAGCCGACGTCTTTGCCAACTGATCTGGCCTTGCGATGAGCGACGCACCGCTCGCCGAGCGGCTGCGGCCGCGCACGATCGACGACGTGATCGGCCAGCAGCACCTGCTCGGCCCGGGCAAGCCGCTGCGGGTCGCCTTCGAATCGGGCGAGCCGCATTCCATGATCCTGTGGGGCCCGCCCGGTGTCGGCAAGACCACGCTGGCGCGCCTGATGGCCGACAGTTTCAATGCCGAATTCATGGCGCTGTCGGCAGTGCTGTCGGGCGTCAAGGACATCCGCGAGGCCGTGGAACGCGCCCAATTGCTGCGCGCGACGCGCCAGCGCCGCACCATCCTGTTCGTCGACGAGGTCCATCGGTTCAACAAGAGCCAGCAGGATGCCTTCCTGCCGCATGTCGAAAGCGGCCTGTTCACCTTCATCGGCGCCACGACCGAAAATCCCTCCTTCGAAGTCAACGGCGCGTTGCTCTCGCGGGCCTCGGTGCATGTGCTGAAAAGTTTGACCGAGGACGATCTCGGGCTGCTGCTCGAGCGCGCCTGCCGGGATGAACTGGGCGGCTTGCAGTTCACGCCGGATGCACGCGGCAGCCTGTTGGCAAGCGCCGATGGCGACGGCCGCAAGCTGCTCAACAATCTCGAGATCGTCCATCGCGCCGCGCAGGCGCGGCAGGCGAGCGAGGTGGACGCAGCGCTGCTTTCGGCGTGCCTGGGTGATGCGCTGCGGCGTTTCGACAAGGGCGGCGACGCGTTCTACGACCAGATATCGGCGCTGCACAAGTCGGTGCGTGGGTCAAATCCCGATGCGTCGCTGTACTGGTTCGTGCGCATGCTCGACGGCGGCGCCGATCCGCGCTATCTTTCGCGCCGGCTGGTGCGCATGGCCAGCGAAGACATCGGCCTGGCCGATCCGCGCGCCCTGCGGCTGGCGCTCGACGCTGCCGAAACCTACGAACGCCTGGGCTCCCCCGAAGGCGAGCTGGCGCTGGCCGAGGCCGTGATCTATCTTGCCTGCGCGGCGAAATCGAATGCCGTCTACAACGCCTACAATGCCGCGCGCGCCTTCATCGCCAAGGACAAGTCGCGCCCCGTTCCCGAGCACCTGCGCAATGCCCCGACCAAGCTGATGAAGGAACTCGGTTACGGCAAGCTGTACCGCTATGCGCATGACGAGCCGGATGCCTATGCCGCCGACGAAACCTACCTGCCCGACGGTATCGGCCAGCCGAACTGGTACCGGCCGACGCCACGCGGGCTGGAGCAGAAGATCGGCGAGAAGCTGTCGTACTTGCGCGAACTCGACGCCGCGGCCCGCAAGGGTCCGAAAAAGTAAGGCATCCCGCGGCACATTGTCCTGGCCTGTGCGGCCGCATCGCGCCGCAGCGCAAAACCCCACCTGCGCTTGGTACAATCGGGATCAATTTCAAACTCCCGAGACGCGCGCCAGCCCATGATCGACATTCAACTGCTCCGCAAGGACATCGACACCGTCGCCACTCGCCTGGCGACACGCAAGTTCCATCTCGACGTGGCAGGTTTCAACAGCCTCGAGGCGACCCGCAAGCAGATCCAGACCCGCAGCGAGGAGCTGCAAGCCAAGCGCAACAGCTTGTCCAAGCAAATTGGCATGATGAAAGGCAAGGGCGAAGACGCCAGCGCCGCCATGGCCGAGGTCAACGGCATCGCCGACGAACTGAAATCGGCCGCGACCCGGCTGGAGCAGGTGCAGAGTGATTTGAGCGACTTCATGCTGGCGATTCCGAACCTGCCGCACGAATCGGTGCCGGTCGGCGTGGACGAGGCCGGCAATGTCGAGGTGCGCCGTATCGGTGCACCGCGCCAGTTCGATTTCGACGTGCGCGATCACGTCGATGTGGGTGCTGCACTCGGACTCGATTTCGACGTCGCCACCAAGCTGACCGGCTCGCGTTTTTCCGTGATGAAGGGCGGCATCGCCCGCCTGCATCGCGCGCTGTCGCAATTCATGCTCGACACCCATACCGGCGCACATGGCTACGAAGAGTGCTACACCCCCTACATCGTCAATGCCGCCAGCATGCGCGGTACCGGACAGCTCCCAAAATTCGAAGCAGACCTGTTCGCCGTCAAGAAAGGCGGGCAGGAGGGCGAAGATGAAACCCTGTATCTGATCCCGACCTCGGAAGTCACGCTGACCAACATCGTGCGCGACGAGATCCTCGCCGCCGACCGCCTGCCGATCCGCATGACGGCGCACACGCCATGCTTCCGTTCGGAAGCCGGGAGCTACGGCCGCGACACGCGCGGCATGATTCGCCAGCACCAGTTCGACAAGGTGGAGATGGTGCAGATCGTCCATCCGGAAAAATCGTTCGAGGCGCTCGATGAAATGGTCGGCCATGCGGAATCGATCCTGGTGCAGCTCGGCCTGCCGTACCGCGTGCTGTCGCTGTGCACCGGCGACATGGGCTTCGGCTCGGCCAAGACCTATGACCTCGAGGTCTGGCTGCCGGCGCAGAACACCTATCGCGAGATTTCGTCGCTCTCCAACATGGAGGCGTTCCAGGCGCGCCGCATGCAGGCCCGCTTTCGTAACGCGCACGGCAAGCCGGAACTGGTCCATACGCTCAACGGCTCCGGGCTCGCGGTCGGCCGCACGCTGGTGGCCGTGCTGGAAAACTGTCAGCAGGCCGATGGCAGCGTCGAAATCCCGGCAGTGCTGCATCCCTATATGGGCGGGCTGACGCGGCTGTCGCCGAAGGCGCTTTGAGCGGTAAATCGATCTTCGCGGTTGACTCCCGGAACGAAGGAGGTGCGGTTTGCGCGACGGCGAACAGCATAACTTTCAGAGACAGCACATCCCCGTTTTGTGATTGCTCTGTTATACTCTCGTGCTTTGCGGGGCAGTCAGCCCGCATGTGCTGTAATCGTTAGAAGACCGGATTGTCCCTGTTTGGCAGGGCGAGATCTTAAGTACACCTGGAGAGGTGGCAGAGTGGTCGATTGTACTTGACTCGAAATCAAGCGATGGGGCGACCCATCCGAGGGTTCGAATCCCTCCCTCTCCGCCAGTAATATAGATAAGCCAATGATTTCATGGGCTTTTTTATTTTACGGTACATTCGACTAGCAATACGACTATCAAATTCTTCACCGAATATCTATTGTGGATGTGCGGCTAGTTTCTGAGCGCGAGATGATGTGCGCGGGTCAATGCCGATTTTTGCGGGCGCTGTTGATTTCGTCGGTGGTTCGGTTGTGTAACCGCCGACAGCATCAGGCCCGACGTGCGAACACTAGTTGCTTTCGGCATATCCAGCAGGATTTCACCCCGCAACGCTAGGGATGAAGAACCATATCGCTAAACAGCATCCCTGAGTGGTGCTCGGCCGTGATTCCGTTATAGCCAAGGGGGCACGTGGGATCGATGATGATCGTCTCAACGGAATAGCCATTTCTAAATGAGCGCTGCGGGAGGCACTTGTCGGCCGCAATACTGCCATCTTCGGATGAAACGTACCCACCGTTAGAAGCACAGCCACCCAGATTGAGGATCGCGAATGCGCAGCCGCAGCACGCTGCAATGTGTGAGAGGGAATTCATCACGCCTCCAATTCGACCGGACTAATTTATTCTAGGTGATTATTTTTGGACTGCAAGTTAGGCAGTTTCCTTTACATACATCGTTCAGGATACCCATTTTAAGCGCGTCACTTGGTCGCAGAAATTGCGCCGCTAATCACAGTCTGTTTTGTTGAACGCGCAGCCTGTTGATTCTCAGCCGATAAATTGAAGCTTGAAGAACAGAAGCACGCTCTGTGAGCAGCAAAAAGATCGACACTAATCGAGTTTATTCGAGAACTCGAATTTTCTGCCAAATTATCAGTAATTTGTGTTGCTGGACGTGTTTGGATTCTGCTATTCTAAAAGTTAAAGGTCTCCCCGACTCAAAACTAGGGCTTTCATTTTGGTACGCCACCGTCGGTCCGATGAGGTGGAGCCGGATGATAGAATGACGACGGCCTCTGCTACGGCGACTGACCATTCGGGTCTGACGCGGTTAGATCGACGAGGAACACGGACTAAATCCATTTACTGGATCTAGTCCGTTTTCTTTTCTGCAAACAGATTGATACGGCTAGATCATCCACTTCTAGGATCGATCATGCAAAATCCAGCCGTCAAGAAGCCTACCTCAGGCCTTTACCGTCTTCGCCGAATTATCAAAGGTGACCCTCAAGCCGTGCCCCCCGTCGAGCCATTGATACCAGTGTGCGCGGCGACTTGGTGGGCCGGTGTTAAGACGGGCCGATATCCAAAACCGATCAAGTTGTCACCGCGGGTCACCGTTTGGAGTGCAGCCGAGATCCATGAGTTCATCGCCACCGCAGGAGGTGAAAAATCATGATCCAGAAACGACAACGCCAGCCGGGGCGGGCTGGCGAAGGTACAGCGGGCAATTCGAATACACAACACCACCATGATACCGGCAATCTGTCCGGACCGGTAGACGCGCGAGGGTGCCGATGAACGCGCCGATCAGTAAATCAGAGGCGCTGGCTCTTGGAGATGTCGCCGCGCTACGTCGATCCTTACGCGCTGAGTTGCGGCGAAATGCGCATCAGATCCCGCCGCAACTGAAAGCGATCAAATCGT
>JACMOV010000200.1 GCA_014377845.1 Herminiimonas sp. | reverse complement strand
GATGCGCCTCGGTCGCATTCGAGCCGATGTACATGATCGCCTTCGAATTCTGCATGTCGTTGAAGCTGTTGGTCATCGCACCGTAGCCCCAGGTGTTGGCAACCCCGGCGACCGTGGTCGAGTGGCAGATGCGCGCCTGGTGATCGCAGTTGTTGGTGCCGAAGAACGAGACGAACTTGCGCAGCAGCTGCGACTGCTCGTTGTTGTGCTTGGAGGAGCCTACGAAGAAGACCGAATCCGGACCGCTGGTCTTGCGCACGTCCAGCAAGCGGGCCGAGATCTCGGTCAGCGCGGTATCCCAGGAGATGCGCTGGTACTTGCCGTCGACCAGTTTCATCGGATACTTCAGCCGATACTCGCCGTGGCCGTGCTCGCGCAGGGCCGCGCCCTTGGCGCAATGCGCGCCGAGATTGATCGGCGAATCGAACACCGGATTCTGGCGCACCCAGACGCCGTTTTCGACCACCGCGTCGACCGCGCAGCCGACCGAACAATGGGTGCAGACGGTGCGGCGCACGACGATCTGCGCACCGGCGGTCTCGCTGCCCGGTGCAGCTTTCGCTTTCTGGATCAGGGTCAGCTGTGCGGCGGCGATGCCGGCGCCGATGCCGATGCCGGAGCGCTTCAGGAAGCCGCGCCGGTCCATGGTCGGCAGTGCGCGCGAGAGCGACGCCGCCAGGCTCGTGGTCAGCGCGGCGGAGGGCGTGGTGTGGCCGTTCGGGCCTTTTCGGGTCAACAACATGCTGGTGCCTCGCGAATCAAATGGTCGTCGTGCGGTAGTACTTCTTGACATGCTCCGTCAGGCGGTAGCTGTCGCCTTCCGGCTCGGCCGGCCCCGGCGGCGCACTGGCCACGGTAGCTACCGGCACGGCGATCTTGACGGCGGCGCCCGCTGCTGCGACCAATCCGAGACCGGCGAAAAAACTGCGCCGCGTGACTGCTTTTTGCTCTGCCATGATGGCTCTCCTGATGTTGATCAATCCATGTCGAAGGCTTGCGCCTCGACGTCGAAAAATTGTTGTGCCAGCACCGCCACGGCGCGGTAGAACCGGCTCTGCGGATGCCGTATCAGCGCGCCGCACATCTCGCCGACCCACGGTTGCATGTGGACGCCAAAAAACTTCTTTTGCAACGCCAGCTGCGCATCTTCGTCGAGTGGCGGTGCGCCCTTGTCGCCGGCATCATCCGCGTCGAACGCGATCAGGTAGCGCATCACTTCGCACAGCGAGGCGATGTGGTCCTCGCTCTCGACCACATCGTCGGCGCGCGCAAGTCCGAGTTGCGCGAGATCGGTGCGCAGCGCGGCGAGCGGCTTTTCCATCAGGAAGCCGGACAGGTAGAACGAGCCGTACAGCATCACCTCCGGCTTGCCGATGCCGATGAACAGGCGCTCGTATTCGTCGCGCGCAGCCTCGCCGCCGCCACGGGGGTCGTCACGCAGCAGCAGAGCGGCATCGGTGAGCGCGCGCCACGACTGGTCGAGCACGCCCTCGCCTGCGGCCGGCGCGGCGGCGATCGATTCCAGCAGCGCCAGCGACGCCGGCGCGGCAAACAGCGCCGCGAGCAGGCCGTAGAGATCGGCGCGCGCGGTTTCTTCGCCCTGATCGGCGGTCGCGAATCGGATCGGCTGTGCAGTCGTCATGAGGCGGTTCCGGTGGTCATCGGCGCGGCCGCTTCAGGTCGGTCGGCGCGATGGAATCGCCTGACGCCGCGGTTGCGGTTGCAGTTGCAGCAGCGTCGCGCTTGGACGTCATCAGGTCGACCACCCGGCAGTCGCCGCACATGCGAAGACGGTCAGTATTGCCGGCGAACGCGCCGTGCAAGGCCAGTTTAGCCAGCATCGTGTCGATCATCTGTACAGTACCGAACGGCTTCTTGCAGCTAATGCAGTAATGGGGCGTGGCTTCGTTGACGATCACAGGCTGGCGCGCGGCTGCGGTGAGCAAGAGGCGCGGCGTGAGCGTGATTGCGTTCTCCGGGCAGGTGCTTTCGCACAGGCCGCACTGGACGCAGTTCTTTTCGACGAAGCGCAATTGCGGCGCGTCGGCATTGTCCATCAGCGCCGATTCCGGACAGGCGCCGACGCAGGCCATGCACAGGGTGCAGGCAGCCTTGTTGATGTTGACCGCGCCGAACGGCGCGCCAGCCTGCAGCATGATCTGTTCCGGCCTCGGCGTGGCGGCCTGATCCAGCAGGTGACCGATCGCCAGGTCCAGCATGCCGCGTTTGTCCGGCACGCCGTTGAAGCGCGCCGGTTGCGTCACCACCGCGCCTGGCTGCAGGTCGCGCAATGCAGCATCGAGCGCGCCCGGGGTGTCGGCCTGCAGCAGGTGCAGGTGCTGCCCGCGCATGCCGAGACCGGCGAGGATGGTCTGGCCGAGCGCGATCTGTTCGCGCAGAGCGGCGACGTACTGCGCCGCTTCACCACTGCCGACCAGCACCGCGACATTGGCCGCGCCGTAGGCCACCGCCGCCAGCCACAGGTCGATGCCGGTGGAAGCGGGATGATGCAATTCCATCGGAATGACCCGTGCCGGCATGCCGTCGAGTCGGCCCTGCGCCTGCGCCAGGCGGCCAAGCCGCTCGATCAGGGGCGTACCGTGTTGGCGGCCGTGCAGCAGCAGCGCCGGCGCCGTGCCACCCGCCCTGGCAAAGGTAGTCAGCAGCGTGCGCATGCGCAGGCCCATGTCCGGCACGCGGGGATACGCATACGCCAAGGCGCCCGACGGGCAGACGGTGGTGCAGGCGCCGCAACCGGCGCACAGGTTGGGATTGACCTTGATGCGGTCGCCGTCATGCGTGATTGCGGCGGCCGAACACACCTCGATGCAGGCGTTGCAGCCAATCTGTCCGTTACGGCTGTGGGCGCACAGCTTGTCCTTTTAGATGAAGAATTTCGGCTTCTCGAATTCACCGACCATCTGCGCCAGCCGCAGTGCGGCGTCGCTCTGCTGCGCCACGTCGGTGCCGGGCGCGAAATAGCCTTGCGGCGGCTGATGCAGCGAGATCAGGGGCGTCGGGCTGAGATCCAGGATCAGGTCGAAATCGGCGCTGCGGACGGTCGCCGTGCGCATGAAGTCGATCGCGCCGATCGCGCCGCAGGCACTGACGCAATCGCGATGCGCGGTGCAGCGCGACAGATCGACCTGGTACGTCAGGTCGATCGCGCCTTCCGGACAGGCTGTGATGCAGGCATTGCAGCGGGTGCAGGTTTCGAGATCGATCGGGTTGTCCTGCAGCCAGCCGACGCTGAACGCGCCGAGCCAGCCGGCGATCTTCACGGCGCTGCCGGAATAGACCGGGAAGCGCCGTTCTTCCAGCATGCTGGAATCCTTCACGCCGGCGCCGGTTGCCGTCAACAGCAGGCTAACGCCAAGCTGCGCCGACAGACGCTCTGCCCACGGCAGTGCAACTGATGCCGGACCGATCACCAGGACCCGGCCGGCGCTCTTGAAATCGACGGTCGGCACCGGTTCCGGATCGGGCAAGGCCGCTGCCGCGAGAAGTGCCGCCATCTTCGGCACGGCGCGCGGTCCCTGTCTTCCCCAGCCAGCGGTTTCGCGGATATTGACGAAGCGGATCGGCGCCACGGTGGCCTTCTGCTGCGCCAGCTCGGCAAACAGCGACTGCTCCTGCGTACAGGCGACCACCACCTGGTCGTCGCCGTCGATCGCTTTCAGGAAGCCGCCGACATCGCGCCGGCACAGCGCTGTCGCAACCGGCAGCGCGTCACCGCCCAGCGCCCGGCCGAGCGCATCGCCAGCCTCTGCATCGAGCGCCATGCTGCCGTTGCAGTTACAGACCTGGTAGCGCGTCGTCATGATGTTCCGGGAGGGGGTTGGCGTGGAATTGCGATTGATACGGGCAGCCCGTTTGGAACCGTTTCGGCCTGGTGAGCGATCACGGCAGTGATTCCGGCAGCAGCGTCGACCGGCGCATCAGTGTCGTCCCCGTTGCTGCCCGGCGTGCCTTCGGGCGCGGGGACCGCGGGGACCGCGGGAAACGCGGGAAACGCGGGAAACGCGGGAAACGCGGGCAGCGCTGGCGACAGCTGCGCGCTTGACGACGGCAGCGGAACCGGCAGCCCCTGCGATGGATCGGCTGTCGGCGGCACCTGCGCCACCAGCGACTGCAGTGGCGACAGGAGGTGCGACAACGGGTCGAGCAGCGCCTTGCCGTGATTGAGCGACGCCACCATCGCCGCACTCATGGGCACGAAGGTGTTGTAGTCGCCGATATAAATGTCGAGCCCGTCCATCACATTGAAGCGCGGGTCGGTGAATAGCTTCTTGAGGGCCAGGCGTTTGACCGATTCATCGACGCCGCGCGCCATGAAGGGCGCGAAGTCGGAACCGGTCTGCAGCCGCACTACATCGTCG
>JACMOV010000034.1 GCA_014377845.1 Herminiimonas sp. | reverse complement strand
GGACTGTGCACCGGCAAGCACCTTGCGCGCTTCGACGGGGGACAATTGCTCGATCGGCTTGCCGCCACCGGCTTCCAGCTTTTGCAAGAATGCCTGCACTTCATGTTCGACATTCGGATTCCCTGCTGCGAAAGCAGACGCGACAGGTAGCGCCGCGGCGCTGAACGCCACGAGCGCCAGCAATGGATAGCGAGATTTTTTCATGAGGTCTTTCAATTGGGTTTGGCCGGCTCTGGCAAAGTCCAGAGCCGGCAGAAGAATTCATCGAAGCAGATCCCCCCGTGTGCGTGATGGCACGAACCGAAGTGCCGCCCGTCATATGGGATGGGTAATAAAAGTAGCGAGACAGGATCCGCGACGCTAAGGCGGTGCGTCCCCGGTTGAATCGTTATCAACAAGATACTTCGATCGGCCAAGAAGCAGGGTTCGTTGGATCGCTTATCGCATTGCATTGACGCGGCGCAGTCCGCATTGCAGTCGGGTACATCCTGCTGGTTCGGATCAATCGGGGAATGGATGTGGTCCCGATGGGATGCGGGGCAAGGCGGTCGACCCGCCGCAGTGCGAGCACTGCAAGCGGAGACCAACGCAGCCGTGCGCCCATCGGGGCCGCAGTCAGTCACAATTTATTCTGGGTGGGTACTCAGAACTCTTCCCAGTCGCCGCCGGCCGTCGTGGCCGCTGCCACGCGCTCGGGCGCTGCAGGCCGTAATGCCGGGGTGCGTGGCGCTGCAGCCTGCTTCAACCGTGCCGGCGCGCGTGACGGTGCCGGCGCCGCAGGGCGTGGCTGTGTCCTTGCCACTGACCGCGGTGCAGTCAGCGCCCGCACCGGCTGATTCGCCAATCGGAAAACACTGACGACATCGTTCAGGTTGCGCGCCTGGTCCTGCATCGATTCGGCGGCCGCAGCCGCTTCTTCGACCAGCGCGGCATTTTGCTGCGTGACCTGATCCATCTGCGCGATCGCCTGGTTGACTTGCTCGATGCCGGCGCTTTGCTCTTTGCTGGCGGCAGTGATCTCGGCCATGATGTCGGTCACGCGTTTGACGCTGTCGACGATCTCGTTCATGGTGGCGCCCGCTTCGGCAACGAGGGCGCTGCCGACATCCACCGTCTGCACCGAGTCGCCGATCAGCGTCTTGATTTCCTTGGCGGCGGCGGCCGAACGTTGGGCCAGGCTGCGCACTTCGGATGCCACCACCGCAAAGCCGCGGCCCTGCTCGCCGGCGCGCGCGGCCTCGACCGCAGCGTTGAGCGCGAGGATGTTGGTCTGGAACGCGATGCCGTCGATGACGCTGATGATATCGACGATCTTCTTCGACGAGGCGGTGATGGAATCCATGGTACCGACCACCTTGGCCACCACGGCTCCCCCGCGAACCGCCACCTCCGATGCCGAGGCAGCCAGCTGGTTGGCCTGCTGCGCATTGTCTGCATTCTGTTTCACGGTCGAGGTCAGCTCTTCCATCGACGATGCGGTCTCGCCCAGCGAGCTTGCCTGCTGCTCGGTGCGCGAAGACAGGTCGAGGTTGCCGGCGGCGATTTCGCTCGATGCCGTGGAGATGGTTTCGGTCGATTGCTGGATCGTGCCAACGGTGGCCGACAGCTGCTGCTGCATCGCGTGCATGGCGTACAGCATGCTCGATACGTCGCCGGATTGCAGTCTGATTGCGCTGGTCAGGTCGCCCTTGGAGATGCCGGTTGCAATCGACTTCGCATACTCCGGATCGCCGCCGATGGAACGCTCGATGCCGCGAATGATGACCATCACGAGAATCGACAGGACAATGCTGACGACCGCCAGCAGCAAGGCAGCGGACCAGATGTCATGCATCAGCAAGGCTTTCAAATCGTCGGTGTACAACCCGGTGATGAACATCCAGTCCCACGGCTTGAATTGGGCGTTGTAGGCGAGCTTTGGAATCGGGTCTTTCTCGCCCGGTTTCGGCCACAGGTAGTTGTTGAATCCGCCACCGGTTGCGCTGGAAGCTGCAATCCCTTCCATGTAGAGCTTGGTGCCGTTCGGATCCTTGAACTCGGTCAGTTCCTGACCGATCAGTTCCGGCTTGATCGGATGCATCAGCATTTTCGGACGACCGCCGGTAATGTCGGTGACGGTGAAGTAGCCGGTTTCACCGTAGCGGAAATTCTTGATCCGGGCCATCGCCTGCTTCTTGGCTTCCTCGACCGGCAACGCGCCGCTGCTTGCCTGCGCCGCATAATCCTTGGCGATGGACATGGCAATGTCCGACACTTTGACAAGCTGGTTCTTGCGTTCCTCCAGACGCTGGGTGGAGGCGGTCATGACGTCGTAGGTCTTGAGCCCGAGGAGGCACAGCCAGCTCAGTACGAGCGGAAGAAATAATTTGGTACGGAATGACAGTGCCATGGAGATCTTTCAAAGGGGGAAAGGCAGACGGGTCGAGCCAGGCCGGCATTCTTGGATCCGTGATTGTCGGCGCGTTAGCGCGGGATT
>JACMOV010000033.1 GCA_014377845.1 Herminiimonas sp. | reverse complement strand
GGAAGCCGGCAAGGTCGGCGCCGCGCCCCCGGCCGTCGTGCCACCGGCCACGGTGCGTGCGCCGGCGCTGGTGCCCAACGTCGAATCGGTCGACATCCTGAAGCAGAACCAGGCCGAGCGCACCCGCGACCAGCCGGGCAACGCCGCACCAACCTTTCGCATCATCAAGGAAGGCACCAAAAATTATTCGAGCCTGCCGGCCCTCGAAGCGGGCGTGCTGATCCAGCCGAAGCAACGGTTTCCGCTGCAGGCGCGGGCGACCACGGCCGGCGAGGCCTGGCGCAACTACCGGGATGGGCCGCTCACGCACATCGGTGGCTGGCTGCTGCTGGCGGCGATCGCCGGCATCGCGGCGCTGTACTTCGTGTTCGGACCGGTGCGTCTGAAGCACGGCCGCACCGGACGCTTGATCGAACGCTTTACCTCGATCGAGCGCATTGCGCACTGGAGTACGGCAATCACGTTTCTGACGCTGGCGTTTTCCGGGCTGACGATCCTGTTCGGCAAATACGTCCTGCTGCCGGTGTTCGGCCATCCACTGTATGGCTGGCTGGGATTCTTGTGCAAGAACGTGCACAACTTCGTCGGACCGCTCTTCACGCTATCGATCGTCGTGACCTTCGTCATCTTCGTGAAGGATAACTTCCCGGCGAAAGAAGACCTGCAATGGCTGCTGACGCTGGGCGGCATGTTTGGCGGCAAGCACGCGCATGCCGGCCGTTTCAACGCCGGGGAGAAACTCTGGTTCTGGGGCGGCGTGGTCGGCCTGTCGCTGCTGGTGAGCGCCTCCGGCTTCGTGCTCGACATGCTGGTGCCGGGCATCGTCTACAGCCGCGGCAACATGCAGATCGCAAACGTGATCCACCTCACCGGTGCGGTGCTGGTGACGGCCATGTCGTTCGGCCACATCTATCTCGGGTCGTTCGGGATGGAAGGCGCGCTCGAGGCCATGACCACCGGCTACGTCGACGACGAGTGGGCCCGTGAACATCATGACCTCTGGTACGACGACGTCCAGAGCGGCAAGGTGCCGCGCGTGCGCAGCGAGGCCGGCGCAGCCCATGTCGGCATGGCGCGCGGTCCTGCTTCGGCAGCCGGCTGAATCATCATCGGAGAACATCAATGTCCTGTTTGAAATCCACCGCCGCCCGCGTCGCGGCCGGGCTGCTCGCCACGTTGCTGGCTGCCGGTGCTGCGCAGCCGGCGTTTGCAAAACTGCCCGCCGCGAGTCCTGAAGCCAAGGCAAAGAAAGACGAAGCCGCCGCCAAGACGGCCTACAACGACAAGGTCGCTGCCTACAAGCTCTGCCTGGCGCAGGATCGTGTTGCCGCCGCCTACCGCAAGGGGAAGGCTGCAGCGGACACCACCGTGCCGCCTGCAGGCGACATCCCGGCGTGTCAGGATCCCGGCAACTACATGGCCGCACAGGAAGCGACCAAGGTTGGCGTTGCCGATTCCCTGCCGCTGAACAAGGAACCGGTCAAGAAGTAAGCCGGAAGCGGTGTTCGGAACGACGCGTAACACCTGTGGTGCGGTGGAACCGCAGTTGCCATGTCGAATATGCGATCAAGTCTGTTCTCGCGCGACTTCCCACCACAGCGGCAGCAATCGCCGGACCTCGGCGCGCGCGAAGCGGTCGTCGATCAGGAACACGACGCCGCAATCGGTCCGGGTGCGGATCACCCGGCCGGCGGCCTGTACCACCTTCTGGATGCCGGGATACAGGTACGTGTAGTCGTAGCCTGCGGCGAACGTGGTTTCCATCCGCTGCATCACCTGCTCGTTGACCGGATTGCGTTGCGGCAGCCCGAGCGTGGCGATGAACGCGCCGATCAGGCGTTCGCCCGGCAGGTCGATGCCCTCGCCGAACGACCCGCCCAGCACCGCGAACCCGATGCCCGCGCCACCCGCTGAAAAACGCGCCAGGAAGCCGTCCCGCGCGGTCTCATGCATGCGCCGCGACTGGGTCCAGGTTGCGATCTCCGGATGGCGCTCGGCAAACAGGTCGCCGACCTGTTGCAGGTAATCGAAGCTGCTGAAGAACGCCAGGTAGTTGCCCGGTTGCCGATGGAACTGACGCGCCATCAGGTCGACGATCGGCAGCAGCGAACGGCTGCGATCGCTGAAGCGGGTGGAAATCCGGCCGACGATCTGCACCGACAGCTGCTGCGCTTCAAACGGCGACGGCACGTCGACCCAGGCGGTGGTGTCCGGCATGCCGAGCGTGTCCCGATAAAACTGCTGCGGACTCAACGTCGCCGAAAACAGGGTCACCGAGCGGGCCGCGGTAAAGCGCGCCTTCAGAAACGGCGCGGGGACGATGTTGCGGATGCAAAGCGTGCGACCCGGCCTGCGGCGCGCAAGTCGCCCGGATGTGATCACGTCGTCGTCTGCCGGGGCCGTCGTGATGTCGAACAGCGAATGCGCCTCGAAGCTTTCGGCCAGTCGCGCGAAGTGCAGCGCCTCGAAATAGAAATCGAGCAGCGGATGCCGCGGGTCGGATTGATTTTCAGCCAGCAGTTCGCTCATCGCCGCGATCACCGTCTGCAACGCGCTGCGAAACGACGCAGGGATCGCCGGCAGCACGGCATAGTCGGCATCGGCCGGCATCGCGAGCCGCTGCCATTCCCGCGCCAGCCCCGCCAGCGGCGCACGCAGCACGGCCGGCGCGCTGCGTTGCACGTTCTGCAGTACCGTCTCATCGAAGGTTGCCGAATACATCCTGCGGGCGCGCTCGAGCATGTTGTGGGCTTCGTCGACCAGCACGCCGATGCGCCAGTCGTTGGCCAGCGTCAGGCCGAACAGCATGGCCGCCATGTCGAAGTAGTAGTTGTAGTCGGCCACCACGACGTCGGCCCAGCGCACCAGTTCCTGTGTCAGGTAATAGGGGCAGACCGCATGGGCCAGTGCGATGTTGCGCACGGTCCGGCGGTCGAGCAGGGCTTCCTGCGATCCCTCTGGCGGTGTAACTGGCGTGACGTTCTGCGTCGAATTCGGCATCACGTTCGTGCGCGCCGCGAGCGCCGCGGATCGCGCCTGCGGCAAGCGGTCGTAGAAGCCTGCCGCCAGCGGACAAGAATCGCCGTGACAGGCCTTGTCCGGATGCTCGCACGCCTTGTCGCGGGCGACGATTTCGATGACGCGCAACGGTGGCGCTGCAACCGGGTCGGTCGTACGAATCTGCCGCAGCGCATCGAGCGCTGCCTGGCGCCCGGAGGTCTTCGCCGTCAGGAAGAAAAGCTTGTCCAGCGCCTGTCCGGGCATCGCCTTGAGCGCCGGAAAAATCGTCCCGATACTCTTGCCGATGCCGGTCGGTGCCTGCGCCATCAGGCAGCGGCCATTGGTGGCGGCCCGGTAGACTGCTTCGGCCAGGGGACGCTGCCCGGTGCGGAATTCACCGTGCGGAAATGGCAGCGTCGCCAGTGCCGTGTCCCGTGCGGCGCGATGCGCCAGTTCATGCTGCGCCCACGCCAGGAAGCGTGCGCAATGACGATTGAAGAAGTCTTCAAGCGCGGCGGCGGTGCACTGCTCCGGCAGCAGTGTTTCCTCTTGCGTGGCGATGTCGAAATAGACCAGCGCCACCTCGATCCCGGCCAGTCCGCGCGACTGGCACAGCAGCCAGCCATAGATTTTTGCCTGCGCCCAGTGCAGTTGGCGGTGGTTGTCCGGCATGCGGGTGAGATCGCCGCGATAGGTCTTGATTTCCTCGACGCGGTTGGCGACCGGGTCGTAGCCGTCGGCGCGGCCCCGCACCTGCAACTGGTCGAAGCGGCCGCTGAGGCTGACTTCGCTTTCGTAGTGCTCGCCGCGGCGCGAGGTGACCAGCGTATGCCCGGCGATGCCTTCCTGCGCCGTCGGCGAAGGCGTGAAACGCAGGTCGAGGTCGCCCGACTTGGCGGTGAATTCACAGAGGCTGCGCACCGCGACGGTGTACGTGGCGGCGCTCATTCTGGAAATTCGGGTAATGCGTGGAAGGGGGCCGGGCGAAAGGCTGGGCAGAGGGCGAGGTAGAGGAAAACGCCCCCGGCCGCCAAACAGAAGGTAACGTCAGCGGCCCGTGCCGGTGGAAGACTGTGCATTTGCACAGTATATCAACCGCTGTCCGATTTAATTCTTGATCGACTCTTGCCGTTGCGGCCTGACCGCCTGCAGCCGGCCGCCGACCCGCAGCATGGCCGTGCCAATCGCCAGTTTCGACTGACCCGAGATCTGTCGGGCGAAACCATTTGCCTGCATGCGGCGATTTCGCAGCAGCCTGCCTGCCGTGTGTTCGATCGTGCCCAGTCCGATGAGTGCGATACCGGTCATTTTTGTCTTGTTCATCGCATGCGCTCCAGGGCATTAAAAGTTATCTTGGGGAAATACTAGAATGAATCCTAAGCGCCGGATGTACGCCAGCCAACACAGATTAGTTAAACGTGATGACCTCGGCATGACATTCCCTCAAGCTGTACTAAAAGTGCTACAGAGCAATATATTTGTCGGCACGATCGCCGACCTGCAATCTTGCCTTATGCGCATCCCACGGCATTTATGTGCGCCACCGCACAGCGGTTGACAGTGCCCCGGCGGTATCGTCCGAAGGACAAAATCCGCAGCCCGCCCGCTGTTTTCGGGTGTGACGGCATAGCTTTCGAATCGATTCCCCTCATGTTGCAATCCCGACGTCCCGCTGCGCATGGTTCTGTTTCAGTAACTCACCATGCCTGCGTCGCCCATGCGTGACACGCCGTCCGCCCTGTCTTTCCACATGCCGCAGCCGCTGGACTACCATGCGCTTTTCTCGGCCTTGCCACAGCCGTGCCTGCTGATCGACCGTAGCCTGGCGATTGCCGATGCAAACCACGCCTTCCTGCATCTCAGCGGCCGCACCAGTGCCATTTTCGGCATGCCTTTGCGCGAGGGATTTCCGTCGAACCCGCTCGCGTCAGAATCCACCGATCTGGCGGCGCTCACCGCCTCCGTTGCGCACGTCCTCGCCAGCGGGCAGCCACACAGCGTGGTGGCGCTGCGTTGCGCAATCCCGCGCCGTGCCACGCTCGGCGTGGTATTCGACGAGCGTCTCTGGCATGTCGTGCATACGCCGCTTTTCGGCTTTGAGGGGGCGGTGACCCATGTCGCGCAGACTGTCGTCGATGTCACCGACATCACGATCGCGCAGCAAGAACCGGGCAACGCAGATGACCGGCTGCGCGAAGGCATGATGGCCGCGCGCATGGCGGTGTGGGACATGGATCTAACGACCGGCGCATTGGTTTTTTCCGACAATGCGACGGCGTTGTTCGGGCGCGACTGGGATTCCCAGGAAGCGATGTGGAAGTCGTTGCATCCGGACGATGTGCGGCGGCTGCACGTGGCGCGCCTCAAGGCGGTCGAGGAGCGCGGCGAGTATCACGAGGTAGTGCGCCTGATCCGGGAGGATGGCCAGGGCTTCATGTGGCTCAATGTCAAGGGCAGGGTGCTATGCAATCCGGATGGCGTGCCAGTGGCGATCCAGGGCGTCTCGGTGGACATTACCGAGCGCATGCGGGCCGAGCAGGACCTGCGTGACGCCGACCGGCGCAAGGACGAATTCCTGGCGATGCTGGCCCACGAGCTGCGCAATCCGCTGGCGCCGATCAGCGCCGCCGCGCAGCTGCTGAAGATGCCGGCCCTGAACCCGGAAATGGTGCGCAAGACCAGCGAGGTCATCAGCCGCCAGGTCAGCCACATGACCAGCCTGGTCGACGACTTGCTGGACGTCTCGCGAGTGACGCGCGGTCTGATCGCGCTCGACCGCAAGCGGCTGTGCGTGACCGATATCGTCGCCGATGCGGTTGAACAGGTACGCCCGCTCATCAACCGCCGCCATCAGGATCTCGCCGTCAAGCTGCCGCAGGATATCGTCGAGGTGGACGGCGACCAGAAACGCCTGGTCCAGGTGCTGACCAACCTGCTCAACAACGCCGCCAAGTACACGCCTGCCGGTGGCCAGCTCGAGATCAGCGTCACGCCTTCCGGACCGGATGTCACCATCAGCATCAGCGACAACGGCATCGGCATACCGCATACGTTGCTGCCGCATGTGTTCGATCTCTTTACCCAGGCCGAACGCACGCCCGACCGCTCGCAAGGGGGATTGGGGCTGGGCCTGGCACTGGTGCGCAGCCTGGCCGCCTTGCACGGTGGCAGAGTGACTGCGACCAGCGACGGCAAGGACCACGGTTCGATGTTCTCGGTACATCTGCCGCGCATCGTCGAGGCACCGGATGTATCGGGCGCCGCAGCGAGAGCGCCGGTGTCCCGGCGCGGTGACCGGCGGCTGCGGTTGCTCGTCGTCGATGACAATCGGGATGCTGCCGAAATGCTTGGTGCGTTCATGGAATCGGCCGGCCATGAGGTCGCCATCGAATACGAACCCTATCAAGCAATGGAACGGGCGCGACTCGCACCGCCCGACGTATGCCTGCTCGATATCGGTTTGCCGGGCATGGACGGCAATCAGCTCGCCCGCTGCCTGCGCCGGATGCCGCAGATGGCAGAGACCACCCTGATCGCCGTCACCGGCTACGGCAAGGAGTTTGACCGCGACACCTCTATTGCGGCCGGCTTCGACTATTACTTCGTCAAACCAGCCGACTCGGTGGCACTGGTTGCGCTACTGGACAGGATCGATGCCATCTGAAGACCCGAACCGCATCCCGGCCGTGCCGGGTGAGAAGCAGCCAGCGACGCTGCAAGACGCGCAGCAGGACCAGCCACAACAACGACAACAACCACAACAGCCACAACAGCCACAACAGCCACTGCAGGCAGCCGACGCGGAGGCGCTGGCCGACAGCCCCGCCGATGCCGTGGTGGCGCTGGCGAAGGGGCATGAATTCAGTCTTCGGACACTGGGCCGGGTGGCGCTGGACGCCGCGCGAGCCTGGTCTGCGCACCGCGCTGCCAGCAAGGGTGCGGCACTCGCGCTTTACACGCTGTTTTCATTGGCGCCGATGCTGGTGCTGGTGGTGGCGGTGGCCGGCGTGTTCTTCGGCGTCGACACGGTACGCGAAGTGATCCTGCGGCAGACCAGCGGCGTGCTGGGCAGCCAGGGCGCGGAAGCGATGAAGGCGATCCTGGCGGGCGCCCATTACCAGAGCGACAGCAAGATCGCGGCGATGGTGTCGTCTGCACTGCTGCTGATCGGCGCCACCAGCGCATTCTCGGAATTGAAGGATAGCCTGGACGAACTCTGGGAAGTCCCGCGCAGCAGCGGCACCGGCCTGTGGTCCCTGGTGCGGGAGCGATTCCTGTCTTTCGGCCTGGTGCTGGTGCTGGCGCTGATGCTGCTGATTTCCCTGGCGGTCAGCACACTGCTTTCAGTGCTGGGCGAAATGTGGATCGGCGGCGTGGCCAATCACTCCTTCATCGTCTTTGCAAAAGTCATTTCTTCGGTCGCGTCGTTTGCGATCGTGACGATGATGTTTGCTGCGATCTACAAGTATCTGCCGGCAGTGCGGATCGCCTGGCGCGACGTCCTGCTCGGCTCGCTCATCACGGCAGTGCTGTTCGTGACCGGCAAATTCATCATCGGGTTTTATTTGGGTACGACCAATTTCAGTTCCGGCTACGGCGCGGCCGGATCGCTTGTGCTGTTGGTGACGTGGATTTATTATTCGGCACAAATTTTCTTTTACGGCGCCTTGTTCACGCACGAACATGCGGTGCGCAGCGGCAGGGCAACACCCACTCCGAAGACCAACGATGCCAAACCACCCGAGAAACGCCCCGCTCCGGCTTGAGCCGCAGACCGACGACACGCTGACACTGTTCCAGAAGATCCTGCTGGCGACCGACGGTACGGTGACGGAGCTGTTGTCGTTGTATACCGGTCAGCCGATCGCCGCCCGAAAGATTGCCGCCGAACGCGATGCCAGCACTTCGCCGGTGATGCAGCGCACGGTGCTTCTTGAGGGGCCAGACGGTACGCCTTACCTGCATGCCGCGTCGCGTTTCGTCTTCGCGCTGTTTTCGCCAGCGATCCAGCGGGATCTGGTGGAGACCGATTTGCCGATCGGTTTGCTGTGGCGTCGCGAGAAACTGGAAATGCATCGCGAAATCATCGGCTGCACGCGCGTCGCCGATGCGCAGATCGCCGCGCTGCTGCAAGTTGCGCCAGCGACGCTGCTTCTTTCGCGCTCCTATCGCATCATCCACGGTGGGCAGGAACTCGGGACGATTTGCGAAACCTTTTCGCCAACCGTCCTGCGCTGATGCGCGGCCACCCGCCATACGATTTTTACCCCCGTCAGT
>JACMOV010000199.1 GCA_014377845.1 Herminiimonas sp. | reverse complement strand
TCGCGATTTCGAGGACCTGGCCAACGATGTCGGCCTCGACGTGCTCGAATGCGTGGCGCTGGAAGAAGGCCGGCCGGTGTCGGTGCTGCCGCACTGGCGTGGCAGCCTGGCGGTGTTCCGTCTCAAGAAGAAGGCGGCTGCTGCACAATGACGGATAACGCCAGCGACAGCCGCATACCGCCATTACCGCCTCCACCCGGGTCACCGATTCTGCCCGTGGAACCGGTGACCGTCGCCGAACCGACCTGGCACAGCTACCTCAACCGCCGCATGCTGATCCTGCTGTTCATGGGATTCAGTTCGGGCCTGCCGCTGTTCATCCTGCTGTCGCTGCTGCAGGCCTGGCTCGCCAAGTCGGGGCTGGATGTCAGGAAGCTCGGGCTGTTCGCGCTGGTGATGTTTCCCTACACCTGGAAATTCGTCTGGTCGCCGCTGATGGACCGCTACAGCTTCGGCTGGCTTGGCCGGCGGCGCGGCTGGATGGCGCTGACGCAGTCGCTGTTGTTCCTGACCATCGGCGGCATGGGCATGCTCGATCCGGCCACACAGGTCTCGCTGGTCGCCATCGCGGCCGCCACCGTTGCTTTCATCTCGGCCAGCCAGGACATCGTCATCGACGCCTACCGGCGCGAGATCCTGCCCGACAACGAGCAGGGACTTGGCGCGGCGGTGCACGTCAACGCCTACAAGGTGGCCGGCATGGTGCCGGGTGCACTGTCGCTGATCCTGGCCGACCGCATGCCGTGGCAGCCGGTGTTCTGGATCACGGCCTGTTTCATGCTGCCGGGGCTGGTCTGCACGCTGCTGGTCAAGGAGCCAGCCGTCTACGGCGCGCCGCCGAAGAACATGCGCGACGCGCTGGTGCTGCCGTTCAAGGAGTTCATCCATCGCGACGGCTGGCGGCGCGCCTGCTGGATCCTCGGCTTCATCTTTCTCTACAAGCTGGGCGACAGCATGGCCACGGCCTTGTCGACCAAGTTCTATCTCGACCTCGGTTTTTCGATGACGCAGATCGGCGTGGTCGCCAAGACCACTGGCTTCTGGGCCAGCATTGCCGGCGGCATCGTCGGCGGCGTCTGGATGGTCAAGCTGGGGATCAATCGCGGCCTGTGGGTATTCGGCGCGGTGCAGGCGGTCGCCATCCTCGGCTTTGCGTGGCTGGCCCATGTCGGCGCCAATCCGCTGGTACTGGGCGCGGTGATCGCCTTCGAAGCCTTCGGCAGTCTGGGTCTGGGCGCGGCGGCCTTCGTCGCCTTCATTTCCCGCTCGACCGATCCGCGCTACACGGCGACCCAGTACGCCCTGTTCTCCAGTCTGGCGGCGGTACCGCGCACCTTCATCAATGCGTCGGCCGGCTATATCGTCGCAGAGACCGGCTGGTTCCTGTTCTTCATCATCTGCTTCGGCCTGGCGCTGCCTGGCATGGCGCTGCTGTCGAAGATTGCGCCGTGGCGCGGCGACGACGTTCCAACACGGGCGGCGAGCTGACCCGGATCATCTCGCGGCTGGAAAGACGGCCGAACGCCGTCCAATCCGCGAAAATCCTCGGTTCCTGTCCCGAACAAGCATAGTATGGGCTTCAGGCTATTTTGCCTGCCTACAACCCGATGCCAAAACCACTCTCCTTCCACCCGCCCGAAACGGCGCACCTGCCGCCACTGAGCCTCGACGCGCTGCGCAACCGCTGCTCGGCCTGCAGCATGCACGAGCTCTGCCTGCCGATGGGTCTGGGTGAGGCGGACATGGACCGGCTCGACGCGATCATCGGCCGACGCCGCAAGATACCGAAGGACACCCTGCTGTACCGGGTCGGCGACACCTTCACCAACCTGTACGCGATCCGGCTCGGTCATTTCAAGACCTTCCAGATCACCCAGGGCGGCGACCAGCAGGTGACCGGTTTTCAGATGTCGGGCGAATTGCTGGGCATGGATGCGATCAGCACCGACTTGCATCACTGCAACGCGGTGGCGCTCGAAGATAGCGAAGTCTGCGAAATTCCGTTCACCCGGCTCGAGAGCCTGTTCGGCGACATACCGCCCCTGCTGCGCCATTTTCATCGCATGATGAGCCAGGAAATCACGCGCGAGCAAAGCATCATGCTCCTGCTCGGGAACATGCGGGCCGACCAGCGCTTCGCCGCCTTCCTGGTGAACCTGTCCTCCCGGTACGCGGCACGCGGCTATTCGCCGACCAGTTTCCAGCTCCGCATGGGCCGCGAGGAAATCGGCAATTACCTCGGCCTGACCATCGAAAGCATCAGCCGTCTGCTGTCGAAATTCAAGAAGCAGCGCCTGCTCAAGGTCAGCAACCGCGCCATCGAGATTCCCGATCTGGCACTTCTGAAAGAAGTCGCAGCCGGCACATGCACCTGCGATTGACCGCGCGTCGTTCGGCCACTTGCTGAACACGCGCTACAGCTTCGAGTGATCGCTTCCCGGCGCCTGCATCAGATAACAACTCAAACTGCTGGCCAGGATGCAGAACAGCCAGAAGCAGAAAAATCCGACCGTGTAGATTGCCGGCGCCGTCATCTCGATCAGGCTGTCGCCCAGGTGCAGCAGGTGCGGATCGAGGATTGAAAAGAAGAATCCCTCGGCGATGATCGCCACCAGGAAGGACGGCCAGAGGACTGCCATGGCGATGTGTTTCATCGGCGCGGCTCCCCTCTATTGCGCGGACAGGGCCAGCGACTTCTGCTGTGGCCAGACCCACTCGCCGTGCAGACGCCACGCGCCGTCGCTGCTTTCGATGAGCACCTGCCAACGCGCCATGTCGAGCATCGGCAAGCCGACCGCGAACCGCCCCGCCTGATCCGGCTGCATCGTGAACGACTGGTCCTTCGCCGGCAGCGTCGAATGCACCAGGCGCAGCACGACCGGCTCGCCGTGCGGCTGCCCCAGGCGGCTCAAGGCACCGGAGAGGGTGCCGGCGGCAGCGTCGTATCCCAACGTGGCCGCCATGCCGCGCTGGGTTGCGGTACGGTCGCGCCGCAGATCCTGGTTGATTGCCTTGCCCTGCTTGTAGTAATCGTCCACCACCAGCGCATCCTGCTGAGTGAACGCGACCCAGGCGGTATGGAAGCCGGCCGCCATGACGACCACGGGGCCGATCATCAGCAGCCAGGGCCAGGGTTGCACATACCAGGGCCGGGCGGTCGGAGTGGTGGTATCGAGGGCGTGGTTCTGCATGATGGTTTCCTTCTCATTCGACATTAGCGGGGCGCCAGGAACACGGCTTTTTCATGCACCTGCAACGCGGGATCGTCGATCGCCTTGACGTCGAAGGTGATCGGGTTGGAGCCCGGCCTGGCCTTGCCGTGGGCGACCCGGACCTGTACCGGTACGCCGCGCGAGACCGTGCCGTCGATCGCGATTTCATCTGGCGTGGCGAGCGCGATCGAGTCGATGCCGGTGACGCTGATGCGGTAGCGGTGCGGCCGCTCGTCGGTGTTCATGATCTGCAGGCGGTAGACGTTTTCGATCGCGCCGTCGTCGACCTCGCGTCCCATTGCGCCGCGGTCGCGGATCACGTCCACTTTCAGCGGCGTGCGGGTCAGCAGAGTGCCGAAGAAGGTGCTGCAGATTGCCACCAGCAAAACGATGTAGACGAGGATGCGTGGGCGCAGCGTGCGCTCGCGGATCTCGCGCACCGAGAGACCGTCGCGGATGCCGTTGTCGGTGGCATAGCGAATCAGGCCGCGCGGCCGCTCGACCTTGTCCATCACCAGGTTGCAGGCATCGATGCAGGCGGCGCAGCCGATGCAGTCGTACTGCAGGCCGTTGCGGATGTCGATGCCGGTCGGGCACACCTGCACGCACATCGTGCAGTCGATGCAGTCGCCGAGCCCGGTCGCGGGATTGGTGCCGGAATCGGAACCGGCGCCCGCGCTTGCAGCAGCCGTGGCAGGCTTAATCGCAGTCGCAGTCGCAGTCGCAGTCGCAGTCGCGTGTGCGGTGGTATCCGCACGCAGACTTGCCTTCATGCTGACCGCCTTGACAGGCACGCCGCGCGGCTCGCCGCGCTTCTTGTCATAGGTGACGATCAGCGTGTCGGCATCCAGCATCGCGCTCTGGAAGCGGGCATAGGGACACATGTATTTACAGACCTGCTCGCGCATCCAGCCGGCATTGCCGTAAGTGGCGAAGGCGTAGAACAGGACCCAGAACAGTTCCCACGGTCCGAGCGCCATGGCCACGATCTCGCTGGCCAGCTGGCCGATCGGCGTGAAGTAGCCGACGAAGGTGAAGCCGGTCCACAGCGCCACCGCGCCCCAGGCCGCATGCTTGGCAGACTTGCGGGCGAACTTTGCGATCGACCAGGGCTGACGATCGAGGCGCATGCGGGCGCTGCGTGTGCCTTCGATCTTGCGTTCGATCCACATGAAGATCTCGGTGTACACCGTCTGCGGGCACGCGAAGCCGCACCACAGCCGGCCAGCCACCGCCGTGAACAGGAACAGCGAGAACGCGCAGATGATCAGCAGCACCGCCAGGAAGATGAAATCCTGCGGCCACAGCACGATACCCAGCAGGTAAAACTTGCGCGCGCCCAGGTCGAACAGCACCGCCTGCCGGCCGTTCCACTGCGCCCATGGCAAACCGTAGAACATCAGTTGCGTCATCCAGACGCAGGCCCAGCGCCAGCTTGCGTAGCGGCCCTTGATTTCGCGCGGATAGATTTCCTCGCGAGCCGCATACATCCTGATGACGGCGACTTCCGGCGATGCCTTGTTCATACAGTTTTACCCGTGATCCTGATCGTGCTTCGTGTCGATCTTTTTACCGCGCGCTTTCTCGTTCACCTTCTCGTTCACCTTCTCGTTCACCTTCTCGTGCTCTTTCCTGTCCTCGCCCTCGTGTTCCCGCTCTCCGTGTCCTTCCCTGGTCTCGTTCGACAGGCTCCATACGTAGGCGGCCAGCACCTGCACCTTGGCGTCGCCGAGGAAGTCATGGAATGCCGGCATCACGTTGTTGCGGCCCTTGCGAATCGTTTCCATGACGGTGTCGATGCTGCCACCGTAGAGCCAGATCTTGTCGGTCAGGTTCGGTGCGCCGAGCAGCGGGTTGCCGTGCGCATCGGCGCCGTGACACGCCGCGCAGGCGCCGAACTTGGCCTTGCCGAAGACCGACTTGATCGGGTCGGATTCGGCCGAGCCGGACAGCCCCGTCACGTAGTGGGCGACGTTGCGCACATCCTCGTCGGTGCCGAGCGCGGCCGCCATCGACGGCATCTGGCCGTTGCGGCCGTTCAGGATGGTGGTGCGGATGATCTCCGGCGTGCCGCCGTAGAGCCAGTCCTTGTCGGTCAGGTTCGGAAAACCCTTGCTGCCATGCGCATCCGAGCCGTGGCATTGCGCGCAGTAGGTCAGGAACAGCCGCTCGCCGATCGCATGCGCCTGCGGATCGGCGGCCACCACCTTCAGGTCCTGCTGCAGATATTTGTCGAACAGCGGCTTGTACTGCGCATCGGCGAGGGCCAGCTCGGCTTGGTATTCGCCGCGCGATTGCCAGCCGAGCTTGCCGGCGAATGTGCCGAGTCCCGGGTACAGCACCAGGTACAGAATGCCGAACAGGATCGACAGCACGAACATCCACATCCACCAGCGCGGCATCGGATTGTTCAGTTCGACCAGTCCCTCGTCCCAGGCATGGCCGGTGCTCGGCGCCTGGCCGTTTGCATCGCGCACGATCTCGACGCGATTGCGCGATTGCGACCACAACAGCAGGGCGCAACCCGCAATCCCGAGGATCGTCAGCACCGCGATGTAGATGTTCCAGAATCCGCTGGAGAAATCAGACATGGTCTTGCTCCGGTTTCGAAAGATCGCGATCGTCGTTCAGCGGCAGGTTCGCCATGCTGTCGAAGTCGCTGTTGCGATGGACGCCGTAGGCCCACCAGACGATGCCGACGAAGGTGACGAAGCTGACGAGGGTGATGATGCTGTGCGCATCGAACAGGAAGCTTTCGAGTGTGGTCATGATTTACCTCTTTGCCTTGATCAAGGTGCCCATGCCCTGCAGGTAGGCGATCAGCGCGTCCTGCTCGCTCTTGTCGGCCAGCTGCTGCGGTGCGGCGGCGATTTCCTGGTCGGTGTACGGCTGGCCGAGGAATTTGAGCGCCCGCATCTTCGGTACGATGTCCTGCGGTTCGAGCGGCGTCTTCGACAGCCACGGATAGCCGGGCATGTTCGATTCCGGCACCAGGTCGCGCGGATTGTTCAGGTGTATCCGATGCCATTCATCGCTGTAGCGCGCGCCGACCCGGGCCAGGTCGGGACCGGTGCGCTTAGAACCCCACTGGAACGGATGGTCGTAGACGAATTCGCCGGCGACCGAGTAGTGGCCGTAACGTTCCGTCTCGGCGCGAAACGGCCGGATCATCTGCGTGTGGCAGTTGTAGCAGCCCTCGCGGATGTAGATGTCGCGGCCAGCCAGGCGCAGCGGCGAGTAGGGCTTCAGGCCAGCCACCGGCTCGGTGGTCGACTTCTGGAAGAACAGCGGCACGATCTCGGCCGCGCCGCCCACGCTCACCACCAGCAGGACCAGCGTGATCAGCAGCCAGGGGTTTTTTTCGATCCATTCATGTGTGAATTTCATCGCGGCTCCGGGTCAGGCGATTGCGTGAACGACGGGCATCGGTTCAGGCTTCGGCTGCGACGCCGCGATCCTGGCGTCGACTGGCAAGGCGCCGCGCATCGTCATGAAAGTATTGAAGGCCATCATCAGCATCCCCGACAGGTACAGCAGGCCGCCGGTGAAGCGGATGACGTAGTAGGGATAGGTCGCCTTGACGCCTTCGACGAAGCTGTAGGTCAGCGTGCCGTCGGCATTTACCGCGCGCCACATCAATCCCTGCATCACGCCGGCGATCCACATCGACGTGATGTAGAGAACGATGCCCAGCGTGGCGACCCAGAAGTGCAGGTCGATCAGGCGGATGCTCCACATGGCCTTCTTGCCGGACAGGCGCGGGATCAGGTAGTAGATGCAGCCCATCGTGATGAAGCCGACCCAGCCCAGCGCACCGGAATGCACATGGCCGATGGTCCAGTCGGTGTCGTGCGAGAGTGCGTTGACGGTCTTGATCGACATCATCGTGCCCTCGAAGGTCGCCATGCCGTAGAAGGACAGCGAGACCACCATGAACTTCAGGATCGGGTCGGTGCGTAGCTTGTGCCAGGCGCCCGAGAGCGTCATGATGCCGTTGATCATGCCGCCCCACGATGGCGCCAGCAGGATGATCGAGAACACCATGCCGAGCGATTGCGTCCAGTCCGGCAGGGCGGTGTAATGCAGATGATGCGGGCCGGCCCACATGTAGGTGAAGATCAGCGCCCAGAAGTGGACGATCGAGAGCCGGTACGAGTACACGGGCCGCTCGGCCTGCTTCGGGATGAAGTAATACATCATGCCAAGGAAGCCCGCAGTCAGCAGGAAGCCGACTGCGTTATGGCCATACCACCACTGGATCATCGCGTCCTGCACGCCCGAGTAGGCGGAGTACGACTTGGTCAGCGTGACCGGCACCGAAGCGCTGTTGACGACGTGGAGCAGGGCGATGGCGATGATGTACGCGCCGAAGAACCAGTTGGCGACGTAGATGTGCGAGACGCGGCGTTTGAAGAGGGTGCCAAAGAAGACGAAGGCATAGGCAACCCAGACCACGGTGATCAGGATATCGATCGGCCATTCGAGTTCGGCATACTCCTTCCCCTGCGTCATGCCAAGTGGCAGCGTGATCGCCGCCAGTACGATGACCAGCTGCCAGCCCCAGAACGTGAAGCCGGCCAGCATGTCAGAGAACAGCCGGACCTGGCAGGTGCGCTGGACGACGTAATACGAGGTTGCGAACAGCGCGCTGCTGCCGAAGGCGAAGATGACGGCGTTGGTGTGGAGCGGGCGTAGCCGGCCGTAACTGAGCCAGGCGATGTCGAAGTTCAGCGCCGGCCACGCAAGCTGCGCGGCGATGAAGACGCCGACCAGCATGCCGACCACGCCCCAGACGACGGTGGCGATCGTGAACTGCTTGACGACCTTGTAATTGAAGTTGATTCCAGTATCCACCGTACGGTCTCCGAAAGTGATTTCACGATGGGAACAGGGTACGGAGTGAGAACTCAAAAAACTTTGACTTGAATCAAGTTGCCCCGGGTACCTTGATTATTTGTCTTCTTCTGCATCATCACGAGTGTGCGCACGATCGTCGTCCTGCAGAATACGCATACCCGGTCCGACCATGTCGTCGAACTGGCCGCTGTCGGAGGCGCGAAAGAAAACCCAGATCGCGATGAACACAACCAGGATACTGAGTGGTACCAGGAGATAGAGGGATTCCATCGTACGGGCCTAGCTGAGGCGATGCGATGCGCACACGCGCCGCAGCCGCAATGCGTTGAGCACCACCACCGCCGAGCTGACCGACATGCCGATGCCGGAGAGCCAGGGGTCGAGCAGACCGAATGCTGCTGCCGGTATCGCTGCCGCGTTGTAGAGCAGCGCCCACACGAGGTTCTGCCGGATCACCGTCATCGTCCGGCGCGCAGTGTCGGCGGCATCGACGACCAGCGACAGGCGGTCTGACAGCAGCACCGCGTCGGCATGCGCATGGGCGATCGCGGCGCCGGCACCCATTGCGAACGATACATCGGCGCTCTGCAGCGCCGCCGCATCGTTGATGCCGTCGCCGACCATCATGACCACGGCGCCGTCGCGCTGCAACTGCCGCACGAACGCCAGCTTCTGCTGCGGTAGCTGCTGGCCGAATGCTGCATCGCTTGCCATGCCGAGCTCGGCGGCGATCTGGCGCACCACGCTCTCGTGGTCGCCGCTGAGCAGCATCGCGATCTTGCCATGTGACTGAAAATACGCCACCACGCTGCGCGCATCCTCGCGCAGGCGATCGCTGAAGTCGAAGCGCGCCAGCCACTGCGCATCGGTTCCGAGATACACCGGCGTCGCGACGATCGCTTCGCGCCGCTCGGGACATGCACCTGCGATGCCGGCGACGAAGGCCGCGCTGCCGAGCCGATAGCGCACGCCATCGACCACGCCTGCCATGCCACATCCCGCGTGATGCACGACATCCGATACGCTCGGCGGTAAAGTGCCGCCCACCTGTGCGGCGGCCTGCAGGATCGCTGCGGCCAGCGGATGGTCGTTGCCGGCATCGAGCGTCGCTGCGACCTGCAGGCAACGCTCCGCCTGCAGGTCGCCGAGCCGCGCAGTCGCCTCGAGCACCGGCTTGCCGGCCGTAAGCGTGCCGGTCTTGTCGAACACGACGTGGGTGCAGCGATGCAGGGTTTCGAGCACGTGCGGCTGCACCACCAGCACGCCCAGGCCGACCAGCCGGCTGGTGGCTGCGGCCAGCGCGGTCGGCGTCGCCAGCGACAGCGCGCAAGGACAGGACACGACCAGCAGCGAGATTGCGATCGGCCAGGCACGCGCGGCATCGTGCCACTGCCAGAAAGCGAATACCGCCACCGTCAGCAGCAGCAAGGCGGCCACGAACCAGGCTGCGGCGCGATCAGCCCACTGCGACAGGCGCGGCTTGTCCTGCGCAGCGCGCTCGGCCAGGGCGATCAGTGCGGACAACGTACTGTCGCGCACCGGCCGCACCACTTGCGCGATCACGGCCTGGCTGAGGTTGATCGCACCGCCCGGCACGGCATCGCCGGCGACGCGGCATTGCGCGCGGCTTTCGCCGCTCAGCAGCGCGGCGTCGATGTCGGTGGCGCCTTCGACGATGGTGCAGTCGGCGGGCACGGCCTCGCCCGGCTTGACCAGGATGAAGTCGCCGGCTGCGAGCTGCAGCGCCGGCACGATGGCGGCATTGCGGCCGGCCGGAAAATCCGGCATGTGCGAGGCCGATGCCGGCAGCGCATGCCGCAGGCCGTCCAGCGCCGTGGCCGCTTTCTGCCGCGCGCGCAGCTCCAGGGTGCGGCTGGCCAGCAGCAGGAAGATGAACATCGTGATCGAATCGAAATAGACCTCGCCGCTGCCGCGCACGGTGGCGACGACGCTGCCGGCGAATGCAGCCAGGATGCCCAGCGATACCGGCACATCCATGCCCGGCATGCGGTTGCGCAGGTCGATCAGCGCGCCCCGGAAGAACGGCAACGCGCTGTAGCAAACCGCGGGCAGGGTCAACACCAGGCTGGCCCAGCGCATCAGGTCGCGCATGCCGGCCTCCATCGTGCCGTCGGTGGCGAGGTAGGCGGGGAACGCATACATCATCACCTGCATCATGCACAGGCCGGCGACGAACAGCTGGCGGAACAACCGTTTGCCGCGACGCTGCAGCTGTTGGCCATGGCGCGCCGCATCGAACGGCCATGCCGTGTAGCCGAGCTCGCGCAGCGCGGCCAGGATATCGCTCGGCCGGCAGTGTTGCGGCTGCCAGCGCACGGTCAGTTTTTCGGTTGCCACGTTGAGTTGCGCCGACTGCACGCCGGGGATGGCGGCGAGCCGCTGCTCGACCAGCCACACGCAGGCGCCGCAGCGGATGCCATCCACCGACAGGGTCGCTTCGCAGGCTTGTCCGGCAGCACCGGCTTGTCCGGCGTCGCCTTGCGGCGTGGCGAAGCCGGCGACGATTTCAGGTGCATCGTAGAGCAGCAGTTCCAGCGGCACCAGCGACGCCCGGCCGGCGGTCGGCGACACGCTGCTGCGGGTACGGTAGTAATCATCGAGTCCGTGATCCGTGATCGCCTGCGCGACTGCCGCGCACCCAGGGCAGCACATCGGCTGATTGGCGCCGGCGATCCGGACCGTCCAGCGGGCTGCATCGGCTACCGGAAAGCCGCAATGGAAGCACGCACTGTCGAGGGTAGCGGCCGTGGCCGTGGCCGAGCGGGCGGTCAGGTTCAGGCGCGGCGCGAGGGTCGCGGTCACGGGTGCGCCACCGGACTGAAGCAGAGCGCGTCCAGCCAGCCGGCCGGCATGCCGTAGGCGGCGCGCCACAGGCCGAGCAAGCCGAACGACAGCACCAGCAGGCCGCTGGCCACGCGCACGGCGGGCTGGCGGGTCCAGGCCTGCAGCCGGGTGCCGAGCAGACCCAGCCCCAGCAGCATCGGCAAGGTGCCGAGTCCGAAGGCCAGCATCACGGCAGCGCCGGCGATCGCCGAGCCGGTCAGCATCGCGGTCAACAGCACGCTGTAGACCATGCCGCAGGGCAGCCAGCCCCAGAGTCCGCCGAGCAGGAAGGCTTTGCCCGGCGTATCCATTGGCAGCAGGCGGCGCGTCAGCGGTTGCACATGCTTCCAGGCCAGTTGTCCCGCTGCTTCCAGGTAGGCCAGGCCGCGCCATGCGTTCATCAGGTACAGGCCCAGCGCCACCAGCATCAGGTTGGCCAGCCAGTAGCCACCGGTCTCGATCGCCGCCACCGAGGACAGGGTGCGCAGCGACGACGACACGCCGCCGGCGATCGCGCCGGCCGCCATGTAGCTGCCGATGCGACCGGCGTTGTAGGCGCCGACCCGCAGCGCGTCGTCCAACGGCGCACCGCGTGTGGGTGTCATGACCGCGATGGCGATGGCGATAGGGATAGGGATCCGGCGGTGCGGTGCGGCCGCGACCGAGAAGGCGCTGACGATGCCGCCGCACATGCCGGCGCAATGGACGCTGCCGAGCAGCCCGATCATGAAAATCGGCGCCAGCGGGAGCACGGGAAGGAAGCTCACGTGGCAGCTGCCTAGACCGTGCCGGAGTACCGTGGCGCCTGCGGGCCGGCGACGGGTGCCGCATCCGGATCGGCCTTCTTCGGCTGGCCGAGGTAGCGGTCGAACACCATGCAGATGTTGCGGATCAGAAGCCGGCCAGCCGGCGTGACGGTGATCCACTCCGGCCCGACCTGCAGCAGGCCGTCGGATTCCATCGCCTTTAGTTGCCGCAGCTCGGCCGCAAAGTATGCGGTGAAGCTGATCGGATGGGCAAGTTCGAGCGCCGTGATCGACAGCTCGAAATGACACATCAGGGTCTGGATGATGATCCGGCGCAGCACGTCGTCGTTGTTGAGTTGCACGCCACGTGCGATCGGCAGTTCGCCGCGCTCGATCTTTTCATAATAGGCATCGAGCGTCTTTTCATTCTGGCTATAAGTCGCGCCGACTGCGCTGATGGCGGACACGCCGCAGGACACCATCTCGGCATCCGCATGCGTGGAATAGCCCTGGAAATTGCGGTGCAGGCGACCCTGCCGCTGCGCCACCGCGAGGTCGTCGTCCGGCTTGGCGAAATGGTCCATGCCGATGTACACGTAACCGGCTTTGGTGAGGCGGCAAATGCACAGGGCCAGCATGTCGAGCTTGTCTTCCGGCCGCGGCAGGTCGCGCGCATCGATCAGACGCTGCGACTTGAACAGTTGTGGCATGTGGGCATAGTTGTAGATCGAAATCCGGTCCGGATCGGCGGCGATGACCTTGGTCAGCGTCTGCGCCATCGAGATCAGGTTCTGCTTCGGCAGGCCGTAGATCAGGTCGATGCTGACCGAGCGGAAGCCGGCCCCGCGCGCGGCGTCGATTGCCTCGCGGGTCTGCGACTCGGGCTGGATGCGATTCACGGCGGCCTGGACGGCCGCATCGAAATCCTGTACGCCGAGGCTGATCCGGTTGAATCCCTGGCGGCGCAGCGAATGCACCCGCGCCGCATCCACCGTGCGCGGGTCGATCTCGATCGAATACTCGCCCACGCTGTCCGGTGCGAAGTCGAAACTGCTGCGCAGGTGCGCCACCAGCCGCGCCATCTGTTCATCGGTGAGATAGGTCGGCGTGCCGCCGCCGAAGTGCATCTGCTCGACCCGGCACATGCCTGCGAACAGCCTGGCCTGCATGTCGATCTCCTGCGTCAGATAGCCCAGATAGACTGTGGCCTTGGCATGATTTTTCGTCACGATCTTGTTGCAGGCGCAGTAGTAGCAGAGTGCGTCACAGAACGGCACATGGATGTAGAGCGACAGCGGATTGCGCGCACCCATGGCGCGCACGCTGGAGACGGCTTGCAGGTAATCGCCGGCGCGGAAGGTGCTGGTGAACCGATCCGCAGTAGGATACGAGGTGTAGCGCGGTCCCGGCTGGCTCGACTTGCGGATCACGTCGGCGTCGAATCGTAACGTTGCGTCGCTGCCGTGGGATGGACTGCCTGCTGCCATGATGCAAACTCCTCTGACGATGGCAGTCAGATTAAGGCGCGGCCTCCCCGACTGTATTTGATCCAAATCAAAATGGCCCGGATTGCGG
>JACMOV010000198.1 GCA_014377845.1 Herminiimonas sp. | reverse complement strand
CATTGTCTCCTTTGACCTCGGAGGAGGTGACGAACGCACCGGCGCCGGCGACGTTGTCGGCGGCATGGCCAAGCGTGACTTTCGCGCCCAGCTTGACCAGCCGCAGCGTGGCGGCGTTGCTGCCGATGTCAGAGCCGGAGACGACATAGCCCAGGTTGAGCAGCACCTCTGCGTTGCCGCTCATGCCGCTGCCGCCGATGCTGACGAAGTGAATGTTCTTGACCTTGTGCTTCATTTGCGCGCTTCGTTCGTTGTTGCGGGGGCAGCTGGTGCGTCGGTCGCACCGGCCAGTTTTTCAAGGAGCGTGGCGATCGCTTCATTAGCGTCGCGCCGGCCGTTGGCGTAGGCAGCCTCGGCCATCGCCTCGCAGGCGGTGCGGGTCAGCTTCTGAAGCTGCGCGGCCAGGCCGGCAGGGCTCAAATCGGCCTGCGCCAAGTGGATCGCGGCATTTTGCGAAGCCATCCATTTCGCGTTGTCGCGCTGGTGACTGGTGGTCGACGCCACGAACGGCACCAGGATGCTGGCGACACCGGCAGCGGTCAGTTCCGAGACCGTGATCGCACCGGCACGGCACAGCACCACATCGGCCTGCGCATAGCGGCGCGGCATGTCGTCGATGAAGGCGACCACTTCTGCCTCGACGCCGGCGGCGGCATACGCGGCGCGCAGGCTGTCGATGTGCTGCTTGCCGGACTGGTGGGTCACGCGCGGCCGTTCGCCGGCAGGAATCAGCGCCAGCGCTGCAGGTACGCAATCGTTCAGGGTCTTGGCGCCGAGACTGCCGCCGACCACCAGCAACTGCAGCGGACCGCTGCGTTCCGCGTATCGGACGGCGGGCAGCGGCAGGGCCAGGATCTCGGCCCGCACCGGATTACCGGTGACGGTCGCCTTGCCTTTTGCCGCACCGAAATCCGCAGGGAAGCCGAACAGCACCCGTTGCGCCAGCGGCGTCAGGGTCCGGTTCGACAGCAGCAGCGCGGCGTCGGCATTGACCAGCACCAGCGGCACGCCGCGCAGGCGCGCCATCAGGCCGCCCGGCACCGTGACGTAGCCGCCCATGCCGAGCACGACGTCGGGGCTGCGGCGCGCCAGTATCCGCAGGCAGGCGATGAAGCTCGACGTCATCCGGAAAGCGCCGGTCAGGGTGTGCTTCAAGCCCTTGCCGCGCATGCCGGCGAAGTCGATGCTGTCCATCGGCACGCCATGCCGGGTCACCAGCTCCTGCTCCATGCCGTGCGCCGTGCCCAGCCAGGACACGGTCCACCCGCGCGCGGCCATCGTGTCGGCGATCGCCAGGCCCGGGAAGATGTGGCCGCCAGTGCCGGCCGCCATGATCATGAGGCGCTTGGCATTCATGCGCGGCCTCCGCGCATCAGGACGCGATTTTCATAATCGATGCGCAACAGGATCGCCAGGCCGATGCAGTTGATCAGCACGCCGGAGCCGCCATAGCTCATCAGCGGCAGGGTCAGGCCCTTGGTCGGCAGCAGCCCGAGGTTGACGCCCATGTTGATGAACGCCTGCACGCCGATCCAGATGCCGATGCCCTTGGCGGTCAGACCGGCGAAGGTCTGGTCGATGGCGATGGCCTGGCGGCCGATCTCGAAGGCGCGCTTGATGATCCAGTAGAACAGCACCACCACCACCATCACGCCGGCAAAGCCGAGTTCTTCGCCAATCACGGCCAGCAGGAAATCGGTATGGGCTTCCGGCAGGTAATGCAGTTTTTCGACACTGCCGCCGAGGCCGACGCCGAACAGTTCGCCGCGGCCGAAGGCGATCAGCGAGTGCGACAACTGGTAGGCCTTGCCGAGCGCGTTTTCCTCGACCCATGGATCGAGGTAGGCGAACAGCCGCTCACGGCGGAACTTGGACAGCATGATTGCCATGCTGAACGTGACGACCAGTGTCGCGCCGATGCCGCCGAACCAGACCGCGTTGATGCCGCCCAGGAAAAGGATGCCCATGGCGATGCAGACGATCACGCCGAAGGCGCCCAGGTCGGGCTCCAGCAGCAGCAGCAGGCCGACACAGCCGACCGCAGCCGCCATCGGCAGGAAGCCTTTCATCAGCTTGTGCATGAACTGCTGCTTGCGCACGGTGTAATCGGCGGCGTACAGCACCACGAACAGCTTCATCAGCTCCGACGGCTGCAGGTTGAAGACCTTGAAGGACAACCAGCGCTTGGCACCATTGACGCCCTTGCCGATGCCCGGCACCAGCACCAGCAGCAGCAGGATCAGCGTCGCCGCGAACAGGTACGGCGCCAGTTTTTGCCAGGTCGCCACCGGTACCCGGAACGTCAACAGGCCGGCCACCAGCGAGACGCAGATGAAGATCGCCTGGCGGATCAGGAAATGGGCATTGCGGTAGCTGGCGTATTTCGGCGAATCGGGCAGCGAGATCGAGGCGGAATACACCATCACCATGCCGAACAACATCAGCAGCAGCACCACCCACACCAGCGGCTGGTCGTATTCCATCATCTTCGAGCGTTGCGCCAGGCCGTCGACGGGACGCGCATGCAGCGAAACGAAACCGGGCAGGGACAGCTTCATGCCATGACCTCCCCGCGCGACAGGGCGACTTCACGAACCGCTTCGACGAAGACGCGGGCGCGGTGATCGTAGCCGGTGAACATGTCGAAACTGGCGCAGGCCGGCGACAGCAGCACGATATCGCCGGAACGCGCCGCCGATGCTGCCTGCTGCACCGCGGTTTCGAGCGTGGCGCAGTCGAACAGATCGACGCCGGTCTCGGCCAGCGCGGCGCGGATCTGCGGCGCATCCCGGCCAATCAGCAGCACGCCGCGCACGTGGCGGGCAACCGGCCCGGACAAGGGCGAGAAGTCCTGACCCTTGCCCTCGCCGCCGGCGATCAGCCACAGTTTTGCAGCGCCGCCGTCTTCGCCGCCAGGCTGGGTGCCGAGCCCGTTGAGCGCGGCGACGGTGGCGCCGACATTGGTACCCTTGCTGTCGTCATACCAGGTGATGCCGTCGATGGTCGTGACCAGTTCGACCCGGTGCGGCTCGCCACGGTATTCGCGCAGCCCGTGCAGCAGCGGCGCCAGCGGCAGGCCGATCGCGCGGCACAGCGCCAGCGCCGCCAGCGCATTGACCGCGTTGTGGCGGCCGCGAATCTGCAGGGCGTCGGCCGGCATCAGGCGGCTGGTGGCGACCGGCGCCAGGGTCATGTCGCCCTTCTTGCGTTTTTTCCGGCCATCGTCGTTGGCGGGCACCGCGGCCGACAGCCACTGCATCCCGTTTTCCATGACCAGGCCGAAGCAATCGAGGTGATCGGCTTCATCGGCACCGAAGGTCACGACCTTGGCCAAGGGCGACGCCATCTGCATCACCAGCGCGTCGTCACGATTGAGCACCCGCACCGTCCGCGCGCCAAACACCTGCGCCTTGGCATCGGCATAAGCAGCCAGGTCGCCGTGCCAGTCGAGGTGGTCCTGCGTGATGTTCAAGACCGTCGCCGCATCTGCTGCCAGCGTGTAGGTGTGATGCAACTGGAAGCTCGACAGCTCCAGCACCCAGACTTGGGGTAGCAGCGCATTGGGCGCCGTTGCATCGGCAACGACGTCGATCGTGGCGACTTCGGCAGCAGCCGATGCGTCGAGCGCCGCGCGCAGCATGTCGAGCGCAGCCGGGCTGATGTTGCCGGCGACCTGCGTGCGCAAGCCGCTCTTTTCGCACAGCAGGCCGGTCAGCCGGGTCACCGTGGTCTTGCCGTTGGTGCCGGTGATGGCGATGACTTTCGGTGCGTAGCCGCGGGTGGTGCGCAGGTCTGCCAGGGCCTGGGCGAACAGTTCGATCTCGCCCCACAGCGGGATGTTTTGCGCCCGCGCCGCTGGTGCGATATCGCGCAGTTCGCGCTGCGGCGCCAGGCCCGGGCTGAGGGCGACGAAGCCGACCCCGGCCAGCAGCGCGGGGGCAATTGCCCCTCCGACGAATTCCACGTTCGGCACCGCGTCGCGCAATTGCGCCAAGCGCTGCGGCGCGGTGCGGGTGTCGGCCACGCGCACGGTGGCGCCGCACGCGGCCAGCCAGCGCGCCATCGCCAGCCCCGACTCGCCCAGGCCCAGCACCAGTGCATGTTTGCCGGTGTAGTGCAT
>JACMOV010000197.1 GCA_014377845.1 Herminiimonas sp. | reverse complement strand
TTATGGGCTCGATCAACATCATCGTCACCATCCTCAACATGCGCGCGCCCGGCATGACCTTGATGAAAATGCCGATGTTCTGCTGGACCTGGCTGATCACCGCCTACCTGCTGATCGCCGTGATGCCGGTGCTGGCTGGCGCGATCACCATGACACTGACCGATCGTCACTTCGGCACCTCGTTCTTCAATGCCGCCGGCGGCGGTGACCCGGTCATGTATCAGCACATCTTCTGGTTCTTCGGTCATCCCGAGGTGTACATCATGATTCTGCCGGCGTTCGGCATCATCTCGCACATCATCCCGGCTTTCGCGCGCAAGACCCTGTTCGGCTATGCATCGATGGTGTACGCAACCTCCTCGATTGCGATCCTGTCGTTCATCGTCTGGGCGCATCACATGTTCACGACCGGCATGCCGGTGACCGGCCAGCTGTTCTTCATGTACGCGACGATGCTGATCGCGGTGCCGACCGGCGTGAAGGTGTTCAACTGGATCGCCACGATGTGGCGCGGTTCGATGACCTTCGAGACCCCGATGCTGTTTGCGATCGGCTTCATCTTCGTGTTCACGATGGGCGGCTTCACCGGCCTGATCCTGGCGGTCACGCCGATCGACATCGAGCTGCAGGATACCTACTACGTGGTGGCCCACTTCCACTACGTGCTGGTGGCTGGATCGCTGTTCGCCATGTTCGCCGGCTTCTACTACTGGGGTCCGAAGTGGACTGGTTACATGTACAACGAGACCCGCGGCAAGATCCATTTCTGGGCATCGCTGATCACGTTCAACATCACGTTCTTCCCGATGCACTTCCTGGGTCTGGCAGGCATGCCGCGCCGCTACGCCGACTACCCGGCGCAGTTTACCGACTTCAACATGGTCGCTTCGATCGGCGCACTCGGTTTCGGCCTGTCCCAGGTCTACTTCCTGTTCGCCGTGGTCATCCCGTCGATCCGTGGCGGCGAAAAAGCCCCGGCGAAACCATGGGATGGCGCCGAAGGCCTGGAGTGGACGGTGCCTAGTCCCGCGCCGTTCCACACGTTCGAGACACCGCCGCTGGTCAAGTGATGGATCGCAGCGCAGCCGGTGCCTTGGCTGCGCTGCCTGATTTGCCCGGCAGTACCGAAGTAATGCATTCCTTTAAAGCAGCACAGATGACCAACCAGAAGAAACCGAACAACCTGAAGACTGCGCTGATCATCGCATCGATCGCGCTGCTGTTTTTCGTGGGCGTGATCGCCAGACGGATGTGGTTCTAGGACATGGCAAGCGACCTGACCCGGCGACTGAATGGCCGCATGTTCGGCAAACTGGCAGTCATCGCGGTAATGATGTTCGGCTTCGGCTATGCGCTGGTGCCGATGTACAAGAAGATCTGCGAGCTGACCGGCATCAATGTTCTGAGCGCAAAAGATGGTCTAACTGACGGGATCGGTAACACCCAGGTCGACATGAGCCGCACCATCACCGTCGAGTTCGATGCGAATTCGCACGGACCATGGCGGTTCCGGCCGACGGTGTCCAGCCTGAAGGTGCATCCCGGCGAAATGACGCAGGTGACGTACGAGGTCGTCAATACCCAGGCCCGTTCTGTCGACGCCCAGGCGATTCCGAGTTATGCGCCGCAACAGGCGGCAGCGTACTTCAAGAAAGTGGAATGTTTCTGTTTCAAGCAGCAGACGTTGTTGCCGAACGAGGCAAAGCAGATGCCGGTCGTGTTCTTTATCGATCCGAAGTTGCCGCGCGATGTGACGACGATCACGCTGTCCTATACGTTTTTTGAAGTGGCGGCACCCGGCAAGAAAGCGGTGTAGGCGGTGGTGACCGCCAGGAAGCAGGAAGTGCGCACATGAGTGAAGAACGATCCCCGGATGGGGCGCCGGATGCGAAATCGCCCGGGGAAAATCCGGTGCGGCGCAAGGCATCGTTTGCAGCGACGGTCAAGGCAGTGTTCTGGTCCTTCTTTGGTGTGCGCAAGCGCAGCGATTACGAAAGTGACGCAGCGCAGCTCAATCCGGTGCATGTGCTGATCGCTGGTGTCATCGGGGCGCTGCTGTTCATCGGCTTTTTGGTGACGATCGTGAAGATCGTGGTGTCGAAGTAAGGCGTGCAAGATAATGCCGTGCGGTCCGGCGGCGGCGGCAGTACCGTATTGATGTTGACGACATTTTTTTGAAATCTGTATCGGGAGATGGACATGAGTACTCCGCACGCGAACGCGCCTTATTATTTCGTACCGGGCCCTTCCCAATGGCCGGTGCTGGCGGGCGCATCGCTCCTGCTGACGATGGCTGGTGCCGCTGCCTGGGTCAATGGCGTACCTTGGGGCATGTACGCGAACCTGGCTGGCATCCTGGCCTTTCTGGTCGTGCTGTATTTCTGGTTCGGGCAATCCATCTCCGAGTCCGAGGGCGGGCTCTACAACAGCCGCATCGACGTCTCCTACCGCTGGAGCATGAGCTGGTTCATCTTCTCGGAAGTGATGTTCTTTGCCGGCTTCTTCGGCGCACTGTTCTATGCGCGCAGCATCACGTTGCCGTGGCTGGGCGATCTCGACCACAAACTGTTGTGGCCTGACTTCGGCGCGGTTTGGGGTTCGCCGGGACCAGGCGGCACGGTCGAGCCGTTCCGCACCATGGGACCGTTTCCGATCCCGACGATCAACACGGCGCTGCTGCTGACCTCGGGCGTGACACTGACGATCTCGCATCACGCATTGCGCGCAGGTCATCGCGCCAAGACCGCCTTCTGGCTGGCGGCGACGATCCTGCTGGGCGCAACCTTCATGGGTTTCCAGGCCTACGAATACGCACATGCGTATCATGAATTGAACCTGAAGCTGACGTCGGGCATCTACGGTTCGACGTTCTTCATGTTGACCGGCTTCCACGGTTTCCATGTGACGCTCGGCGCAATCATGTTGTCGGTCATGTTGTACCGGGTGATGAAGGGACATTTCACACCAGAGCATCACTTCGGCTTCGATGGCGCCGCGTGGTACTGGCACTTCGTCGACGTGGTTTGGTTGGGACTGTACGTGGTGGTCTACTGGCTGTAATTTCCCGCCGGCGACGAGGCACATGAAAAAGCCGCACCTCGGTGCGGCTTTTTGCGTTTCCGGCGTGCGGACTCGGGCGGGTGTCGTCAACGGCAAGGCGATCAGCGGATGCCGGTCGGTTCGATCCAGCCAAGTTGATTGGCGATCAGCAGCAGAACGAACAGGGTGATCGAGAAGCCAACGCGAAATGCGAGCGCCTTGACGGTGCGGTTGCTCTTGCCCTTGTCCTTCATCAGGAATATCAGGGCGGAGGCAAGGCTGCCGATGATCAGGATAAATGCAATGGCGACCAGAATTCTCATGAATGCAAACCAGAGTAAGAAGGAAAACGCGTCGAACGCCGCATGCCGCTTGACTGCGCAACGCGTGCCGCTGCAGACGCTCATTGACTGCATGCCGGCGGCCGGATGGACAACCATGTCATGCGATGGCCTATCCGCCACCGGCGTATTGTAATGCGATTCATCCCAGGCTTCCGGTTCCGGCTGATTCCCTTCCTTGCCATGCTGCTGGTGGTTGCTATCGGCGTCTCGCTCGGGCGATGGCAATTGCGCCGCGCCGACGAGAAACAGGCGATCGAAGTAAAATTGACGCAGCGCGCCGCAGAGCCGGTATTGCAGCTCGATGCGATGACGGGCGATCTCGGCGGGCTTGAATTCCGGCGGTTGCGCCTGACCGGAACGTTTGCGCAGGACTGGCCGCTGTATCTGGACAACCGGCCGTATCAGAGCAGGGCAGGTTTGTATGTCCTGATGCCGTTTCGCCTCGCCGGCCGCAACGACGTGGTCATGGTGCAGCGGGGTTGGCTTGCCCGGGATGCGCGCGACCGGGCGCACGTGCCGCCACTGGCGACGCCCGCTGGCCAGATCGTGATCGAAGGAACGTTGCGCCGGGCGCCGGGGCATGTCATGCAACTGGGACAGGCGCCGCAACTGCGACCGGCGGCAATCGTGCAGAATCTCGACCTCGGCGAATTCGCGCGAGTGAGCGGCATGGGGCTGGCGCCGTATCTGCTGGAACAGGCCAGCAGCGTCGACGACGGTCTGGTGCGTGACTGGCCGCGGCCTTCGATCGGCATCGATCGCCATCTCGGCTACGCCTTCCAGTGGTTTTCGCTGGCGGCGCTGGCGTGTGTGTTTTTCGCAGTGACAGGATTCAGACGTGGACAATCAGCAAGTACTTAATAAACGCAGTGAAAAACGTACCAGCGGTCGCTGGAAGCTGTTCGCCATCATCGCGGTCTGCGCCTCGCCCCTGATCGGTTCCTACCTGGCGTATTACGTCATCAAGCCGGCCGGCCGCACCAATTACGGCGAGCTTCTCGATCCGCGCCGCTATCCGATGCCGACCCTGGGCGCGACCGCGCTCGACGGTGCGCCGCTGGGTGTCGATGCCTACAAGGGAAAATGGATCATGCTGCAGGCCGACTCCGGCGCCTGCGAAGCGGCATGCCGGAAGAAGCTCTATGAAATGCGGCAGTTGCGCCTGACGCAGGGCAAGGAAATGGATCGGATCGAACGCCTCTGGATGATCACCGATACGCAGCCGCTCGATACGGTGCTGATGAAAGAATACGATGGCACCCGCCTGCTGCGCGTCAAACCCGAGGCACTGCAAAAATGGCTGCCGGTCGATGCCGGCACCAGCGTCAGCGACCACATCTACATGATCGATCCGCTCGGCAACCTGATGATGCGCTTCCCGAAGGATGCGGACCCGAACAAGATCAAGAAGGACCTCGGCAAGCTGCTGCGCGCGTCGAGCATCGGATAGGACTGCTTTCATGTCATTTCACCTGACAGCACAGCTTGCAGTGCTCGGCCTCGTAGTGGCACTGCTCCCGCTGTCGATCGTCTGGGTGGCCACCGACGCCAACAAATTCCGCAAGCTGGCAGCGGTGACCCTGTTCCTGACCTTCGACCTGATCGTCTTCGGCGGCTTCACGCGCCTCACCGATTCCGGGCTCGGCTGTCCGGATTGGCCGGGTTGCTACGGACAGGCCAACCCGCTGCAGGCGCATGCCGACATCAGCGCCGCACAGGCGGCCATGCCGACCGGGCCGGTCACCGTCGTGAAGGCGTGGATCGAGATGATCCACCGTTATATCGCCATGGCGGTGGGCGTGCTGATCGTGTCGCTGATGGTGGTGGCATGGCGGCGCTGGTGGTCGGCACGCGCCGGGTCGGCCAACCGTGCGGTCAATTATCCGGCGTCGGCCGATTCGCCATGGCTGCCGACGTTGCTGTTTGGTTTCGTCTGCCTGCAGGGCGCGTTCGGCGCGTGGACCGTGACGCTCAAGCTGCAGCCGCTGATCGTGACCACGCACCTTTTGCTCGGGCTGGGTTTGCTCGGCCTGCTGACCTGGCTGAAGTCGCGGCAGGATCCACTGCCGTCGATCGGTCCGGCCGCGGCGCGACTGCGAATGCCTGCGATCGCGGCGCTCATCCTGCTGGTGATGCAACTTGCGCTGGGCGGCTGGGTCAGCACGAATTACGCTGCGCTTGCCTGCAACGATTTCCCGCTGTGTCACGGCGAGCTGATTCCGACGATGGACTATGCGCACGGATTTGCGCTGTGGCGCCAGCTGGGCATGACCGCCAGCGGCGAATACCTGCCGTTTGCAGCCTTGACGGCGATCCACTGGACACACCGTAATTTTGCATTCGTCGTCATCGCCGTCATTGCATGGGTCGCATGGCGGGCGTTGCAGGTCGACGGCCTGCGCGCCAATGGCCGATGGTTGCTGGCAGCGATAGGATTGCAGTTCCTGACCGGCGTATCGACCATTTATCTGGAATGGCCGCTGGCTCTGGCGGTGGCGCACAATGCCGGTGCGGCGACGCTGGTGCTGCTGTTGGTCATGTTAAACTACAAGACTTATATTGCCGCCCGAAACACCGCAGCACATCCGGTTTCCCGGACCAGCGGTGTCTTTTCCACTCCGTGAAACAGTGACTTCCCTGACCTCAGCTGCCCCTCCGAACCGCATTGCCCAATACTGGGCCCTGACCAAGCCGCGCGTCACGCAGCTGGCAGTGTTCTGCGCGGTGATCGGCATGTTCCTGGCCACTCCGGGCCTGCCTGACTGGCGGGTCGTGGTCGCTGCAACCGTCGGCATCTGGCTGCTGGCCGGCGCTGCATTTGCCGTCAACTGCCTGGTTGAGCGCGAGATCGATTCGCGCATGGCCCGCACCGCACGCCGGCCAATGGCGCGCGGCGAAATCACGGTGCCGCAGACACTGATTTTTTCGGGTGTGATTGGCGGCGCGGGCATGGGGGTACTGTTCACCTTCGTCAATCCGCTGACGATGTGGCTGACGTTTGCGACCTTTGTCGGCTACGCCATCATCTACACGATCATCCTGAAACCCGCCACCCCGCAGAACATCGTCATCGGCGGTCTGGCCGGCGCCATGCCGCCAGCGCTTGGCTGGGCCGCGATCGCCAACGATGTGCCGATGCAGGCCTGGATCCTGGTCCTGATCATCTTCATCTGGACGCCGCCGCACTTCTGGGCCCTGGCGCTGTACCGTCGCGACGATTATGCGAAGTCCGGACTGCCGATGCTGCCGATCACGCACGGCATGCAGTTCACCCAGTTCCACGTGCTGCTGTACACGATTGCCCTGGTCGGCACCACCATGCTGCCGTTCGCGGTGTCGATGAGCGGGGTCATCTACCTGGCCGCCGCTGCCGTGCTCGACGTGATCTTCCTGTGGTATGCCTGGCAGATCTATCGCCGCTATACCGACCAGATCGCGCGCAAGACCTTTGCTTACTCGATCATCTACCTGTCCCTGCTGTTTGCAGCGCTGCTGGTCGACCACTACATCGCCCTCTGATCATGCGACCCTTCACGTTGCCGCGACTTCTTGCGCCCGTCATGCTCTTGTGCCTGGTGCTTGGCCTTGCGGGCTGCACTGAAAAGACGGAGCCGTTCGTCAACACCGACATCACCGGGATCGAATACGCCCGCGACTTCAAGCTGACGGACCATAACGGCACACCCCGCACGCTGGCCGATTTCAAGGGCAAGGCGGTGCTGGTGTTTTTTGGGTACACGCAATGTCCGGACGTCTGCCCGACCACGATGGCCGAAATGGCGGCAGTGATGCAGAAGCTGGGCAAGGACGCCGACCGTCTGCAGGTCTTGTTCATCACGCTGGACCCCGATCGCGATACCCAGGCCCTGCTGTCCCGGTATGTGCCGGCGTTCGACAAGCGCTTCCTCGGATTGCGGGGCGATGCCGCCGCCACGGCGAAGGTGGCCAAGGACTTCAAGGTGTTCTATCAAAAGGTGCCCGGCAAGGATCCGGCGAACTACACGATCGATCACACGGCCGGCAGCTATGTGTTCGATCCGCAGGGCCGCACCCGGCTGTTCGTGCGCCATGGACAGGGGCCGGAGCCGATCGTGCACGACATCAAATTGCTGCTGGCGAAGCCTTAGAAACTGTGGAAGCAGATTCTTGACGTCAGCTCCATGACAGGCCGGGTTGTGTCCGGCGAAAAAAAAGCGCCCTGCACTCATTCGCGGGGGCGCTTTTTGCATTTCCAAACGGGATCCTCAGGCGAAAGCCGCCAGCGAGCCCTTCATTTTTTTCAGGGCGACCGCCTCGATCTGCCGGATACGCTCGGCCGACACGCCAAATTCATCGGCAAGTTCATGCAGCGTCGAGCCGGAGCCGTCGTCATTGGCCAGCCAGCGCGCCTCGATAATGCGGCGCGAACGATCGTCGAGCTTGCCGAGTGCGCTTTCCAGTCCCTCGCTCTGGAGCCGGTCATATTGCTGCGCTTCCAGCACCTTGGTCGGCTCGTTGCGTTCGGAAGACAGGTAGGCGATCGGCGCGAAGCGGTCGTCCTCGTCGTCGGTCGACGACTCCAGCGCGATGTCGCGGCCCGACAGCCGGGTTTCCATCTCAATCACTTCCTCGCCCTTGACGTTGAGCGTCCTGGCCAGCGCATCGACCTGGGCCGGGGTCATCGAATCGAGGCCGGTCTTGTGACTGCGCAGGTTGAAGAACAGCTTGCGTTGGGCTTTGGTAGTCGCTACCTTCACCAGCCGCCAGTTCTTGAGGATGTATTCATGCATCTCTGCCTTGATCCAGTGCATTGCATAGGACACCAGCCGTACGCCCTGATCGGGATCGAAGCGCTTGACTGCCTTCATCAGGCCGATATTTCCTTCCTGGATCAGGTCGGCGTGCGGCAGGCCGTAGCCGAGATAGCCGCGCGCAATCGACACCACCAGACGCAGATGCGACAACACCAGCGACTGGGCTGCACCCAGGTCATTGTTCTCGCGCAGCTTGCGCGCAAATGACATTTCTTCGTCATGCGTCAGCATCGGCAGGCGGTTGACCGCCGAAATATAAGCATCGATATTGCCGAGATTGCCGGTGAACCCGAGGGACAACGCCACGTTGGCCGGGATTACGGCTGACTGTTCAGCTGAAACGCTCATGCTTGCTCCTTGCTTTCGTGATGGGTGTGGCGCCGGTAAAGCCGGCATCCGACACGAGATCAGGTCATATATTAGCACTCCCTACAGGAGAGTGCTAAGAGGGGATATCTACCGTGGCCATAGCCCTGGTGCGATCACTCGCCGGCGCTTGATCGCTTGGTCGTTAAAGATGATTACTCCTGACAGGCGTCTGCAAATATTGGCGAGTGGAAATAAGATGGAAGAAATTTATTGCCATATAGAATCTTAATGCGTCGCACTTTGCAAGGAAGTATGTGCTTACAATTCGCTTTGGATTAGACTACGCACAAAGTCTTAAACAGTATGTGCTGCTAATCGCATTGTGGCAGCGATTGTGGCAAGGACGAGACGGCATTGCACGGTGTGGAATTTGGCGTTGCGAGCCGTCGACGCCAAAAGATCGTTGCTCCAGCAGGTATAATATTCGCTCCCCCGATCGCGATAGACCCGCTTGTGCGTCGTCGTCGTCACTTCATTTTCACGGCAGGTTCTTTCTGGCTGGCGGTTTCCGAATCGTTCATCCCTTTCCTATGTCAAAACTTCCTGCACCCGGTGCGCTCGAGATCAAGATCGCCACGGTCGTTGCCGTTGCGGCAACCCTTCATGACGCCGATCTCGCCGTTCTTGACGACGCCCTGCGCGCAATGACCGCCGGTGACGACGGTTTCTTCGATCGTGAATTCGCGGTGCTCGATATCGGGACGCTGGCTACCGCACCGCTGGCTTTCGACATCGACTGGGCCGGCATGATCGCGCTGTTTCGCCGCTACAGCCTCAATCCGGTCGCGGTGCGCAATGCGCCTGCGTCGATGCAAGAGACGATCCTCGCGCACGGCCTGAGCCTGGACAATAGCGTGGTACGGCCGCGGGCAGAGCCGACGCCGATCGTGGCGCCAGCACCGGTGCTTGCACCCATACCCGCTCCGAGCCGCACGCCAGCACCTGTGGCCGCGCCTGCCGGTGCGCTCGCCATGATCATCGACACTCAGGTGCGAGCCGGCCAGCGCATTTACGCACGCGGCGGCGACCTGATCGTCACGGCAGCCGTCAACAACGGCGCCGAGCTGATCGCCGACGGCAGCATCCACGTCTACGCGCCGTTGCGCGGGCGGGCGCTGGCCGGCGCCAGCGGAAACCCGGAAGCCCGCATTTTCGCACTCAGCATGGAAGCCGAGCTGGTGTCGATTGCGGGCGTGTACCGCACCTTCGACGACGGCTTTCCGGATGGCGTGGCGCAGCAAACGGTGCAGGTGCGCCTGGCCGGCGACCGCCTCGACATCATCGGCCTGCATGCCGCGGCGCGCTCCTGAACGGTTCGCGCCGGCTCACCCCCCTTCACTGATAACAGGAGTTTTTTGTGGCAAAAATCATCGTGGTAACTTCGGGCAAGGGCGGGGTCGGCAAGACCACGTCCAGCGCCAGTTTCGCGTCCGGTCTGGCGTTGCGCGGACATAAAACGGCGGTACTCGATTTCGACGTCGGCCTGCGCAACCTCGATCTCATCATGGGTTGCGAGCGCCGCGTCGTCTACGACTTGATCAACGTCATCAACGGTGAAGCGACCCTGAACCAGGCCCTGATCAAGGACAAGCATTGCGAAAACCTGTTCGTGCTGCCGGCATCGCAGACGCGCGACAAGGATGCGTTGACCGAGGAGGGCGTCGAAAAAGTCCTGAGGGATCTCGACGCGATGGGCTTCGAATACATCATCTGCGACTCGCCTGCGGGCATCGAACGCGGCGCCGTGATGGCGCTGACGTTTGCCGACGAAGCCGTGATCGTCACCAATCCCGAAGTCTCGTCGGTGCGCGACTCGGACCGCATCCTCGGCATCATCCAGGCCAAGTCGAAGCGGGCGCAGAACGGCGGCCCACCCGTGAAGGAACATCTGCTGATCACCCGCTACGTACCGAAGCGGGTCGAGGCCGGCGAGATGCTGTCGTACACCGACGTGCAGGAAATCCTGCGCATTCCCCTGGTCGGCATCATCCCGGAATCGGAATCGGTCCTGCACGCCTCCAACCAGGGGAATCCGGCGATCCACATCGCCGGTAGCGACGTCTCGGAAGCCTACAAGGACGTGGTGTCGCGCTTCCTCGGTGAAGACGTGCCGTTACGCTTTGCCACCTATGAAAAACCTGGGCTGTTCAAGCGCATTTTTAAAGGCAAGTGAAATGGCGCTCCTCTCCTTCCTGTTCAATACCAAACCAAAAACCGCGACAGCGGCAAAGGAACGGCTCCAGATCATCATCGCGCGCGAACGCAGCGGCCGTGCCGGCCCCGACTTCCTGCCGGCACTGCACAAGGAACTGATTGCGGTGATTTCGAAGTACACCAATGTCAACCCGGACGACATCAAGATTTCCCTCGATCGCCAGGGCAATCTCGAAGTGCTGGATGTGAATGTCGTGCTGCCAGACGCGGTGCTGGAAAAACCGGTTCCCTGACCTGAAACGCTGTTCGGTGCGCCGCCTGGAAGCCGGATGGCCAGGCGCGCCGGCGCAGACAGTACGCCTGAACGGCAAGCCAGCACAACGGCGCTAGCCGGGTTTTGAGAGGCGCGGTCAGCCCAGCAAAGCGTCGACGAACTCCTGCGCATCGAACGGCTGCAGATCCTCGATCTGTTCGCCCACGCCGATGAAGTAGACCGGAATCGGGCGTGACTTGGCGATCGCAGCCAGCACGCCGCCTTTGGCAGTGCCGTCGAGCTTGGTCACCACCAGGCCGGTGAGGCCAAGCGCATCGTCGAAGGCCTTGACCTGCGCCAGCGCGTTCTGGCCGGTGTTGCCGTCGATGATCAGCAGGATTTCATGCGGCGCCGAATCCATGCTCTTGGTGATGACGCGCTTGATCTTCTTGAGCTCTTCCATCAGGTGAAGTTGGGTCGGCAGACGACCGGCGGTATCGACCATGACCACGTTTGTGCCGCGTGCGCGGGCGGAATGCACCGCATCGAATGCCACCGCAGCCGGATCGCCCGACGCCTGCGAAATCACCGAGACGTTGTTGCGCTCCCCCCAGATCGTCAGCTGTTCGCGGGCGGCCGCCCGGAACGTGTCGCCGGCGGCCAGCAGCACCGATTGCCGGTGCGCCTGCAGATGCTTGGCCAGCTTGCCGATGGTGGTGGTCTTGCCGGCGCCATTGACGCCGGCCACCATCATGACCAGGGGCTGGTGGCGACCGAGCACCAGCGGTTTTTGCAATGGCTTGAGAAGGGCCACGAAGACCGTGCGCAGTGCCGCCTTGACCTGCGCCGCATCGGTCAGCTTCTCATCCCGCACCTTCTTGCGCAGGGTATCGAGCAGGTAGTGCGTCGCATCGACGCCGGCATCCGACATCAGCAGTGCTGATTCGAGCTCTTCGTACAATTCATCGCCGATCTTGGCGCCGACGAAGAGCGTGGTCAGGTTTGACGAGGTTTTCGACAGGCCGACTTTCAGGCGTGTGATCCAGCTGCGTTTCTTTTCCTCGGTAACCGCTTCACGGATGATGACGCCGTCGTCTTCTTCCGATTCGATCTCGACCGTTGCCACTGGAGCAGGATCGGCGGGCGATGCGATCGTGGTTACACTGGCTGCGCCCGATGAAAACCGCCGCGGCAGCGAGGTCGCAGGGCGCGCCGGCTCCACCGTCTCCGGTAGCGGTGCGGGGTTTGAAACGGCGGCCGCGGTCTGGACCTCTGGTTCAGGCAACGTGTCTTTGGGTTTTTTCTTGAAGAAGCTAAACATCGGCAGTCAGTGAAAGGCGGGCAAGCGCCGAATAATCGGGGCAGTCGGCGGCGGGGCGTGCCTGCTGGCGAACGCGGCCGCCGATCCGGCTGGGGGAGCTTGCTGCAGTTGCAAATGGTCGAAAATACCGGCGCAATCTGCAGCTACAATTAGCCTTATTCTAACAGAGCAGGCATCGCGCCTTCCGCCTCGACGTGCACGCTTGCGGCGCAACAATCGCTGGCAGCCGATCCAGCCATCACACCCGGAATCAGAGTCCCGCAATGCAGAAAAAAACAGCCACCAAGCCGCGCGTGCACCGCGTGCGGCCGCCCCTGACGCATCAAGTCCGCATCATCGGCGGCCAATGGAAACGCACGCCGTTGCCGGTATTGGCCGCCGAAGGCCTGCGTCCGACACCGGACCGGGTGCGGGAGACTGTCTTCAACTGGCTCAATCACCTGATCGACGGCCGTTGGGAGGTCACCAGTTGCCTCGACCTGTTCGCCGGTACCGGTGCGCTCGGGTTCGAGGCAGCCAGCCGCGGCGCGGCGCGGGTCGTGATGGTCGAAGAACATGGCGCCGCCGTGCGCCAGCTGGAAGCCACGCGTACCAGGCTCGGTGCCGATACCGTCACCATCATCCGTGGTGACGCGGTAGCGATTGCGCAAAGTCTGATCGCTCGCAATGACGACTCGCGGTTCGGCGTGATTTTTCTCGATCCGCCGTATCATCAGGACTGGATGTCTGCAATTCTGCCGCTGTGCCGCCGCCTGCTTGCCGATGGCGGCATCGTCTACGTCGAAGCAGAGACCGCGCTCGACCGGGTTTCGTCCGGCACACCGGCGCCAGCCTGGCTCGCGGGGTGGCAAGTGGTGCGCGCCGACCGGGCCGGGATGGTGTATTACCATTTACTGCAATGCGGGATTCCACCAGGAGTTGAGGCATAATGCGCATTCATTTATTGGCGGCAGGCTGAGGAAACGACGATGGTCACAGCGATATATCCGGGAACGTTCGACCCGCTCACGCGGGGTCACGAGGACCTGGTGCGACGCGCCTCGGGCTTGTTCGGCAAGCTGATCGTGGGCGTTGCCGACAGCAAGAACAAGAAGCCTTTCTTCTCGCTCGACGAGCGTCTGTCGATTGCCAATGAAGTGCTCGGCCACTATCCCAACGTGCAGGTCGAAAGCTTCTCCGGCCTGCTCAAGGATTTCGTGCGGCGCCACGACGCCCGCGTCATCGTGCGCGGCCTGCGCGCCGTCTCCGACTTCGAATACGAGTTCCAGATGGCCGGCATGAACCGCTACCTGCTGCCGGATGTCGAAACCCTGTTCCTGACGCCCTCGGACCAGTATCAGTTCATCTCCGGCACCATCGTGCGTGAAATCGCCTTGCTGGGCGGCGACGTCTCGAAATTCGTTTTTCCATCGGTCGAGAAATGGCTGCAGGAAAAGATCGCGGCGACCGCGCAGGAATGAGCGCAACGCCGCGGACCGGCGACAGTCGGGTCGGGGGTGCATCGAGAGGAAATCCATGGCGCTGCTGATTACCGACGACTGCATCAACTGCGACGTCTGCGAGCCGGAATGCCCGAACGACGCCATCTCCATGGGTGCGGAGATCTACGAGATCGATCCCCGCAAGTGCACCGAATGCGTCGGCCATTACAGCGAGCCGCAGTGCCAGCAGGTCTGCCCGGTCGCCTGCATTCCCTTCAATCCGGCATGGCGCGAGACGCCTCAGGAGCTGCAGGCGAAGTATGAAAGTCTGCAGGCGGCGCTGAAACCGACCTGACGGCAGGACGCCCGGACCTCGTTGCCGGGCGGCTGCAACTTCACTCTATCCTTCGCGACTTGTGCTGCTCTATGCCTGTCCAACACAGCTTAGGCCAGCTCGCCTGCCGGCCCCAGCCCGACGACGCGGTTGCGGCCACTCTCCTTTGCCTGATATAACGCGGTGTCGGCGCGCGCAATCAGGCGTTCGCCAATCGCTTCCAGTGCCTGGCTGCGTTCCGGCGAGACCAGGGTTGCCACGCCGATCGAGACCGTCACATCGAGCGCGTTGTCATCGGCCAGCGCGAAGCGCCGGTCGGCGATGCTGGCACGGATACGCTCTGCCACCACCATTGCATCGGCCAGCGGCGCGTCGATCAGGAGCGCCACGAATTCCTCGCCACCGAAACGGCCCAATGCATCCGACAGGCGCATTTCCGCCTTGATGCGCGCCGCTACCTCGCGTAGCACCAGATCGCCCGCCTGGTGGCCGTTGCGATCGTTGATCTTCTTGAAGTGATCGATGTCGATGTACAGGCAGGTCAAGGCATAGCCCTGGCGCCGTGTGCGGCCGACTTCTTCCAGCAGGCGCTGCTCGACGTAACGGCGGTTGTTGACGCCAGTAAGGCGGTCAGTCAGGCCGATGTGCTTGAGGCGCTCGGTGTTGATGACGTTCTCGAGGCAGATCGCGACGATGGAGGCCATGTGCTCGATGAAGTCGGTCGCCATGTCGGCGGCGAAGCGGCCGTGGTCCAGGCTGCCCAGACACAGGACACCGATCAGCTTGCGGTTGCGGCGCAGCGGCACGATGGCGATGCTGGCCGGTTCCAGCACATGCGGCGGAAAGCATTGGCCGTAATCCCCAGCGTGATATCTCCCCAGAAGCGGCGTCTGCAGCCGCGAACCGAGCCAGCCCATCTGCTGGCTGGTCTCCAGAAAGATCAGGTTCGGAAAACTCGACAGATCGATCCGCAGGTCCTGCAGGATGCCGCGGATCTCATGGTCGGGATCGAACAGGGTGAGGGTGACCACATCCAGTTCCGACGCGGCGCTCAGGGTGTCGAAGACCCGATCGATCAGGTCCTTGAAACTGTCGGCCCCGATGAACTGCAGGTCGAATTCCTGGTAACGCTGCATGATCTGCTGGTTCGCGCGCGCCTGCTCCAGGAGCTGCTTGAGCTGCTCGCGGAGCTGACGGTTTTCGATCTGCAGCGGAGTCGGCATGGATGGGTCTTGCAAAACCAACGTTGGGCGAATCTGGCCGGCACGGGTATTCGGTACGGATGTCGATTTGCAAGTATGCCCCGTGGAATCTCTGAAATCGGGTCAGTTGCTAGACGTTGAACAAAAAATTCAGCACGTCGCCATCCTTGACCACATATTCCTTACCCTCGGCGCGCATCTTGCCCACATCCTTGGCGCCGGTCTCTCCCTTGAACTGGATGAAGTCGTCGAAGGCAATCGTCTGCGCGCGGATGAAGCCGCGTTCGAAATCGGTGTGGATCACGCCAGCGGCCTGGGGGGCTGTATCGCCCTTGCGGATCGTCCAGGCGCGTACTTCCTTGACGCCGGCGGTGAAGTAGGTCTGCAGGCCGAGCAGGGTATAAGCAGCGCGGATCAGGCGGTCCAGGCCCGGCTCTTCCATCCCCATGTCAGTCAGGAACGCGGTCTTGTCGGCATCGTCGAGATCGGCGATTTCGGATTCGATGGCGGCGCAGATCGCCACCACTGGCGCGTTCTGGGATGTCGCGTAGGCGGTCAGCTTGTCGAGCAGGGGATTGTCGGTGAAGCCACTGTCGGAGACGTTTCCGACATACATCGCCGGCTTGGCCGTGATCAGGCACAGTGGCTTGATCAGCGCCATTTCTTCCGCATCCAGGCCCATGGCGCGCACCGGTTGCGCCTTGTCGAGGTGCGGCATGATGCGCTCCAGGAGAGCGACCAGCTTCGCCGCATCCTTGTCGCCGGAGCGGGCCTTCTTGTTCTCGCGATGAATCGCTTTTTCGACGGCCGACATGTCGGCCAGCGCCAGTTCGGTCTGGATGACTTCGATGTCGTCGAGCGGATCGATGCGGCCGGCGACGTGGATCACGTTGTCGTCCTCGAAGCAGCGCACGACATTGACGATCGCATCGGTTTCACGGATATGCGCCAGGAACTGGTTGCCCAGCCCCTCGCCCTTGGAGGCGCCTGCCACCAGTCCGGCGATGTCGACGAACTCGACTGTCGTCGGCACGATCTTCTGCGGCTTGACGATTGCCGACAGCGCGGCCAGGCGCGGGTCCGGAACCTCCACCATGCCGACGTTCGGTTCAATGGTGCAGAACGGATAGTTCTCCGCCGGGATACCAGCCTTCGTGAGGGCATTGAACAGGGTGGACTTGCCAACGTTGGGCAAGCCGACGATGCCGCATTTCAGACTCATGGGATTCCTTCAGGTTCGAGCGTTGCGCTGTGCTTCGGATTCGTTTAGGGC
>JACMOV010000196.1 GCA_014377845.1 Herminiimonas sp. | reverse complement strand
GCATAGACCTTGTAGCGATACACCGAGACGCCCATGCAATCACATGCGATCGGACTGTCGCGCAGGGCCTCGAAGGCACGGCCAAGATGCGACTTGAGGATCCGGTGCACCACGATCAGTGCCAGTACCATGATCACCGCAACCAGATAGTAGAACTCGACCTCTGCCAGCTTGTGGCCGAAGAACGATGGCTTGGCGACCTTGATCCCAAGGGGACCTTCGGTCAGGAACGTCATCTCGTTGATCAGGATCTGGATGATCGTGCCGAACGCCAGCGTCACCATCGCCAGATAGGGACCCGTCACCCGCAACGCCGGCAGCGCCAGGATCGCGCCGAACAGCGCGGTCACGCCGATACTGGCAGGCGCGGCGATCAGGAACGGCACGCCGAATTTCAGCCACAGCACGCCCGTGGTGTAGGAACCGATCCCGAACAGGCCGGCATGACCCAGCGACACCTGGCCGGTGTAACCGACCACGATGTCGAGACCGAACAGCAGGATCGAATAGATCAGGATGGTTTCGGCGAGGTGGATGTAATACGGGTTGTGGAACACGATCGGAAAGGCAGCCAGTGCGGCGATCCCGACGGCGCCGATGGCAAACGTCTTGATATTCATGGTCAGACTTTCTTGATGGCGGATTTACCGAACAGACCGGCCGGCTTGATCGCCAACACCAGCAACAGCAACACCAGACCCGGCACTTCCTTGTAGCCGGTCGAAATATAGAATCCGGTCATGGTTTCGGCCAGACCGATCATGAGGCCGCCAACGATGACGCCCATGCCCGAGGTCAGGCCGCCGATGATCGCCACCGAAAATGCCTTCAGGCCCAGCGCGGTGCCCATGGTGGAGCCGGTCAGGGTCAGCGGCGCGACCAGCACGCCGGCAAATGCCGCGGTTGCCGACGACAACGCGTATGAGAACGTGATCACGAGGCTCGTGTTGATGCCCATCAGGCCAGCCGCGTCGCGGTCGTTCGAGGTCGCTACAACGGCCTTGCCGTAGATCGATTTACGGTTGAACAATTCGACAGCGACCATCATGGCGATCGCGCCAAGGATCACCACTACCTGCATCGGCTGCACGTTCGCGCCCAGCACCTTGAACGGCGTGGCGGTCAGCGGCGTCGGGAAGGTCAGGTCGTCCTTGCCCCAGATGTTTTCAGCGACGTTCTTGAAGATGATCGCCAGTGCGATGGTCGACATGATCCAGCCGAATTCGGACTTGATCTTCAGCGCCGGCCGCACGCCGATCCATTCGACGAATGCACCCTGTAGTCCGCCGAAGACGATGACCACCGGGATCATTAGCCAGTAATTGAGGTAAGGGCCGCCGTGAATATTGCTCACCAGACTAAGACCCACCAGCGCCCCCAGCATCAGTGCTTCGCCTTGCCCGAAGTTCAGTGTGCCGGAGGTGGCGAATGTCAGTTGATAGCCGAATGCGATCACCGCGTAGATCATGCCGAGCGCGATGCCGCTGAAAGCGAGTTGCAGCAGAATATCCATCATTTTTTCCGTGGAGCGGCACGGTTCGTGCCGCGGTCAGTCGTAACAAAGGCCAGCTCCGGATACATCGGAGACTGGCCAGTGCGAGGGAAATGTCGCGGGCCGCGATCGGCCCGGACCATATCGACTTTACAGTTTGAAGCTTTACTTAGCCTGGACGACGTGGCCGCCCTTGACTTCGCCGAACACTGGCATGCCCATCTTGATTGCTTCATGATCGTCGTGCGTGAAAGGCTTGTCGTATGTCGCCACGACGCCGTCGACTTTTTCCGACAGGCTTTCGAGCGCGGCGCGCACTTTCGGGCCGTCGGTCGTGCCTGCCTGCTTCATGGCAGCTGCCAGCAGGTAGATAGAGTCGTATCCCTGGGCTGCGGACACTGGCGAAGGAATACGGCCGCCCGGTGGGCTATAGGTCTTGAGGTACGAATCGATGAAGGCTTTACGCTTCGGCGTGTTCGGATCCTGGATGAAGGTCTGCGGCATCATCGCGCCTTCGCCGTTCTTGCCGGCGTTGTCGATGAAGTTCGCCATCGACAGGGTCCAGCTGCCGAACATCGGCACTTTCCAGCCGAGCTTTTCCATGCCGTTGGCGATCTGCGCCAGCTCAGGACCGATACCGTAAGTGATCACCGCTTGCGCGCCGGCCTGTTTTGCCTTCAACAGCTGGGCCGTCATGTCGACGTCCTTGATGTTGTATTTTTCGACGGCCACGGCCTTGATGCCCTTCTTGTCGAGCGCCTTTTCCAGATCCTCACGACCGAGCTGGCCATAGTTGGTCGAGTCGGCCAGGATCGCGACCTTGGTCAGCTTGCGCTTGCCGACGACTTCGTCGACCAGCATGGCGGTCTGGATCGAATCGTTGGCGGAAGTGCGGAAGATGTAGTTGTCAGGCTGATCGGTGAACTGCTTGGTCACGATCGAACCGGTGGCAACGTTGTTGATGACCGGAATCTTCGCTTCCTGGTAGAAGCGCTGCGAGGCCAGCGACACGCCGGTGTTGATGAAGCCGACAGTCGCTGCAACCTTGTCCTTGTTGATCAGTTCCTGGGCGATCTGGACGCCGCGCTCGTTCTTGGCTTCGTCATCGCGCTCGATCAGTTCGATCTTGCGGCCCAGCACGCCGCCCTTGTCGTTGATTTCCTTGGTGGCCAGCTTGACGCCGTCACGCATCGACACGCCCATCGGCGCGGAACCGCCGGTGAACGGCCCGGAAACGCCGATCTTGATTGGGTCGGCCGCCATGCTGCTCAGGGACCATGTGGCGACCGCAGCCGCAACCAACAAATTCAGTTTGTATGACATATCTATCCTCTGTAGTTTTATTTTTTCCCGACAACCTTATGAAAAACTAATTTTTCATAGCACAGGATTGTATGTGGCGCGCCGCTTTGCAGCAACAAAAAACTCGTGCTGCGACGCACTAAAAAGCGAGTTAAGTAGTTCTACGTATTGCAGTGGAAGCCCTGAAAAGAGCGCGAGCGGGCGTCGGCCCGGAATCTGGCGCAGCGCACCATGGCAGTATCAGAATGCGCCGAGTCACGACACTGCGCGCTGCACGCCGTCAAGTGCCGCGCACCCCCATTTACAACCGATCGATATCCGACGATCGCGACTGCAAGGTGCAATTGCTATGCCGCTTGTACGAATCACCCATCGCCCTGCAGACACCGGAATGCCCGCATGGTTGCCTGAGCACGAAATTACAGGCAAAAAAAATCCCCGGCAGAACCGGGGATGTCTGGAAGCTTGTATTACTCGAGTCAGCTTAGATCGGCTGGATGTTCGAAGCTTGCTTGCCCTTAGGGCCAGCGGTCACTTCAAAAGAAACGCGTTGGTTCTCTTGGAGCGATTTGAAACCATTCGACTGGATAGCCGAGAAGTGAGCGAACAGATCTTCGCCGCCTTCGTCAGGGGTAATGAAGCCAAAACCCTTCGAATCATTGAACCATTTTACGATGCCAGTTGCCATTACAATTCCTATTTCAGTTAAGTTGGGCAGATGCCCTTTGGGTCGTTTCAACCAAGACAGGAATGACAGACTAACTGCACCACAAGCTCGAATCTCAACGACGCCCAATTATAACGCATCTCGTAGAAAAAGTTAAATCCTGTTTTTTTAACATCTTGGTACCGCGCGCATCGGTCACGGCAGCTTACACGCCAAGCAACAACCTCATGGTTTGTGCATTGCCCACCAGCACCAGTTGCTGCTACATTTTGCATGGTTCCTGGTAGAAATACCGCAAGTCCAACATTCCCTTCCCTACGCAAAGCGCTGCCGCATGACCGTTGCTGCCAAATCCCGTCGCCTGCGAGATGCCCGGCCGATTTTCCTGTTCTGCATTCTGCTGACGATCGCGGCGATCGTCGGCCAGACATGGTGGGCAATCGCGCAGGACCGCGCCCTGACGCTCGAGCAGGAAACCACCAACGGCGTGGCGGCGGTGCGCACAATCGAAGAACATGCGGCGCGCACGCTGGAAGATGCCGAGCGCGCAGTCGGGGCAGTCATCGACACGATCCGCGCCAGCACCACCGACATCGTTGCCGATGAAGTCAGCCTGCGCGATATCCTGATCCGGCAGCGGCAAGAGACAATTCACCTGCAATCATTGCGCTTCATCGACGCCAACGGACGAAGCGCGGTCACCACATTCTCTTATCCGTCGCCGGTAATCGACGTCAGCGACCGCCAGTATGTGCGCGCCCTCATGGCAAGCAGCGATCCGATGGCAGCCGTCATCGGCCACCCGGTCGAAAGCCGCTATGACCAGGCGTGGATCCTGCCGATCGCCCGCAGCCTGTACGACCGCCACGACAAGCGCGTCGGCTTCATCAGCGCATACATCAGCATCGCCTACTTCAGCGACTTCTACGAGCGTATCGCCCGTGACCGGCACGCGGTGGTTTCGCTGCACACCGCAGACGGTTTCATGATCGCGCGGTCACCGTACGAGTCCAGCCTGATCGGCAAGGACATCTCGGCCTCGCCGGTCACGCAGCGGATCCTGAAGAGCGGCATCGAAGGCAGCTTCATTTCCGAGGTATCCGCCAGCGAGCCAAGATCGTCCCTCTACGCCTATCGCAACGTCGGCGCGACGCCAGTGGTCGCCGTTTACTCGCGCGACCTGGCCGAGCTGCTGTCGGCATGGCGCAGTCGCAGCGAGAGCCGGATCACCTTCGCCGGCCTCACGATCGCCCTGATCGGCGTGCTGACGTTCGTGCTCATGACCCACATCACGCGTCTGCATCGCTCGGAGCGGCAACTCACCGCCAGCGAGGTCCGCTATCGCGCCCTGTACGAAGGCGCCACCGACGGTATCGTCCTGATCAACCAGGCGCACGAGTACGTCCACTGCAATCCGGCTGCGCTGCGCATGTTCGGCGCGGCCAGTACCGATGCCTTCAGCGGCATGACCGTCGACGATTTTTCACCGACGCAGTTGCATCAGACCGGGCAGCGCGTCGACATCCGGGAACGAGTCGATGCTGCCTTTGCGGGCCAGCCGCAACTCTTCGAATGGTCGATGCACCAGCACGGCATGCCGGTCTGTCATGAAGTGAGCCTGAGTCTGGCAACCATCGACGACACGCCGATGCTGTACTGCGTGTTCCGCGACATCACCTCGCGCAAGAATGCCGAGCTGCTGCAACAAGGCCAGAATCTGATCCTGCACCTCATCGGCACCGATGCTGACCTGCCCAGCATCCTGCAGCAGATCGTGCGCTTCATCGAGCAGGCGGCGCCGCACGCGCATTGCCTGATGCTGCTGGTGGCAGACGACCAGTCGCATTTCACCACCGGCATCGGCGCGACGATTGCCAACCCGGTCATCCTGCGCATGACTGCCAGCCCAATCGGCGAGAATCTCGGAGGCGTCAGCGAAGCGCTGGTTACGAAGTGCCCGGTCATCATCGAAGACCTGGCGACCGATCCGCAGCTCGACGGGTTGATCAACGGACCAGGCGCGAGCGACAGCGAAGCCAATCAAACCCTGTACCGTGCCTGTGGCTCCTGGCCGATCATGAGCAAGCGCGGCCAGATCCTCGGCATCTTTTCACTGCTCTACAAACAAGCCAGCGTCCCGAGCGGCGAAGAGATGATGCTGGTCGGGATCGGGACCGATCTGGCGGGCATCGCAATCGAAGGCAAGATCGCCGACGACACCATCCGCCACCTTGCCCACCATGACGAATTGACCGGCCTGCCAAACCGTTTTCTCTACACCCAGCACCTGGAGAACGCGCTGTCGCACGGCGCGCGCTACGGCACGCCGGTGGGCGTGCTGTTCCTCGACCTCGACCGCTTCAAGTACATCAACGACTCCTTCGGTCACGTCGCCGGCGATGCGGTCCTGCGCCAGATCTCGGCACGCTTCCGGAACTGCCTGCGCGAGGTCGACGTCATCGCCCGCGTCGGCGGCGACGAATTCATCGTCCTGGTCGACGAATTCGTCAGCCCGCATCAGTTGGGCGACGTTGCCCGGCGCCTGCTGCATGCGGCCGTGCAGCCATTCGAAATCGATGGCGAGGAATGCCAGCTGAGCGTCAGCATCGGCATCGCCACCTACCCGCTCGACGGCACCGATGCCCGCACCCTGCTCAAGCACGCCGACATCGCCATGTACCGCGCCAAGTCGACCGGCAAGAACAATTACCAGTTCTACTCGGCGACGATGAACACCCACACCATCGACCGCCGGGCGCAGGAAACGCGGATTCGGCGCGCCATCGAGCGGCGCGAATTCATCGTGCATTACCAGCCCAAGATAGACGTCGCCAGCGGCCGCATCGCCGGCGCCGAAGCCCTGGTGCGCTGGATGCATCCCGAGCACGGCCTGCTGTTGCCCGGCGAGTTCATCGGCCCAGCAGAGGAAGCCGGTCTGATCGGCGCAATCGGCCTTCAGGTCATTGAACAGGCTTGCGCCGGCATCGACGCCTTCCGCGCCACTGGCATCGACTTCGGGCGGGTCGCGATCAATCTGTCGGCCAGCCAGTTTAATGAAACCGCCCTGCTCGACGACGTGCAGCGCATCCTCGCCACACGTAGGATCGACCCGAGCCACCTGGAATTCGAGATCACCGAAAGCATGGTGATGCACAACCGGGACGAGGCCATCGGGCTGATGGACCGGATGCGCGCGCTCGGATTTTCCTTGTCGATCGACGATTTCGGCACCGGTTATTCCTCGCTCGCCTACCTGAAGCGCTTCCCCGTCGACAGCGTCAAGGTCGACAAGTCCTTCATCAACGACATCCCCGACGACCCCAACGACTCGGCCATCGTGCAGGCGATCATCGTCATGGCCCATACCCTCGGCCTGAAAGTCACCGCCGAAGGCGTCGAAACCGCCACCCAGCTCGAGATCCTGCGCGGCTTCGGCTGCGACGAGTACCAGGGCTGGTACTTCAGCAAGGCGGTCCCGGAGGCGGATTTCATGGCGCTGTTGCAGCGTCAAAGCGGCCTGATCGCGGCCTGATGGCGGACCGCACCGGGCGCAGGCCGAAGAAAATCCTGCCCGGCGCGCAAAAAGTATTTGCGTATTGTTTTCGCTTCAGGCTATAATCTCGCTTCTGTTGTTAATCGTAAGTCATTGATTAATAACACAATTCCCTGATAGCTCAGTTGGTAGAGCGACGGACTGTTAATCCGCAGGTCCCTGGTTCGAGTCCAGGTCGGGGAGCCAGAATATTCAAGGGGTTACGTGCAAGCGTAGCCCCTTTGTCATTTCTGAACGTGACGAAAACGTGCCAAGGCCACCACGTTCCCACCCCTACCT
>JACMOV010000195.1 GCA_014377845.1 Herminiimonas sp. | reverse complement strand
TACGAGCGGCTGGCGACCCAGCACGCCAGGCCAACGACCGCACAGGCGAGCTGGCTCGAGGAGAGCCAGAGCGCGTTGTGGGCCACCAGTGGCGCAACCACACCCGACATCAGCGCGCCGAGCATGGTGAGCGTGAACGACTGGCAGGAGGCGACGATGCCGCGGATCGCCGGGAACAGGTCAAGCACCATCAGCGTCGCGCCCGGTGCGACGACGGACATGCCGAAGGTGTAGAAGAACAGCGGCGCCACCGACCACGGAACCGCTGGCGGAAAGAACAGGTGATAGGCAACGTTTGCGACCGATGCGCCGACCAGGAAACCGAATCCGATCATGATCTGCGTGTGCAGGTTGATCTTGCCTGCCAGCCGGTTGGCAGTCAGTGCGCCAAAGAAGATGCCCGCCACCGAGGGGATGAATTGCCAGCCGAACTGGTCGGGGCCGAGGTGCAGTTCCTGGGTCAGGAACACGGGTGCTGCGGCCACATACAGGAACAGGCCGGCAAAATTGAATGCAACCGCACCGGCCTTCAAATGAAACAGCGGCGAGCGGAATACCTGCTTGTAGCTGTCGGCCAGGTTGCGCGGGTAGAAGGGTTGCCGTTGTGCGGGCGGCAGGGTCTCCGGCAGGTACTTGTAGCAGAACCAGAGCAGCAGCATCGTGTAGAAAAACAGGAACAGGAAGATCGAGCGCCAGTCCAGCAGCTTGACGATCCAGCCGCCCAGGATCGGTGCGATCGCCGGCGCGATCGAAAAGATCATCGTCACCAGTGACAGCAGCCGTGCGGCGGCCGACCCGGCATACAGGTCGCGGATGATGGCGCGGCCGATCACCACGCCGGCCCCCGCCGACATCCCCTGCAGCATCCGGAACGCCCACAGGTAGGTCACGCTGTGCGCCGCTGCGCAGCCGAGCGAGGCCAGCGCGAACAGCGCCAGCGAGCCGAGGATGATGTTGCGCCGTCCGAAAGAGTCCGAGAGCGCGCCGTGCCAGAGGATCATCGCCGCGAACGACAGCATGTAGACCGTCAGCGTCTGCTGCACCTGGATCTGGGTCGCATGCAGGCCTTGGATGATGTTCGGGAACGCCGGCAGGTAGGTGTCGATGGCGAAGGGACCGAGCATCGCCATCCCCGCCAGCAGCACTGCCAGCAGGTTGTAGCTGAGCGCGGCGGCCACCGCAGCCGCCGGCGGTGGCGAGAACGGGGGTGGCGCGGTGCCGCCCGAGTTGGTCAGCATCGGACCGCGCGCGCTGTCAGATGCCGCCCATGCAGAGGTATTTCATCTCGAGATACTCATCCATGCCGTAGCGCGAGCCTTCGCGGCCGAGCCCCGACTGCTTGACGCCGCCGAACGGCGCGACCTCGTTCGAGATCAGGCCGGTGTTGATGCCGACCATGCCGTATTCGAGCTTTTCGGCGACGCGCCAGACGCGGCCGATGTCGCGCGAATAGAAATAACTCGCCAGCCCGAACTCGGTGTCGTTGGCGGCGGCGATCGCTTCGTCCTCGGTCTTGAACTTGATGACGGCAGCGACCGGGCCGAAGGTTTCCTCGTGCATGATCTTCATGTCGGCCGTGATGTTGGAAAGTACGGTCGGCTCGTAGAAGTGCCCGCCCAGCGCATGCGGCTTGCCGCCGGTTAGCACCGTCGCACCCTTGGCAACCGCATCGGCCACATGATCCTTCACCTTATCGACGGCCTGGTTGTCGATCAGCGGGCCCAGGCCGACGCCGCTCTCGAAGCCGCTGCCGACCTTGATCGCCGCCGCGCCGGCGGCCAGCTTTGTGACGAAAGCGTCGTAGATCGATTCATGCGCATAAAACCGATTGGTGCAGACGCAGGTCTGGCCAGCGTTGCGGTACTTCGACTGCAACGCGCCGTCGACCGCGGCGTCGAGGTCGGCATCATCGAACACGATGAACGGCGCGTGGCCGCCGAGCTCGAGGCCCAGCTTCTTGACGGTTGGTGCGCACTGCTGCATCAGGATGCGGCCGACCGGCGTCGATCCTGTAAATGACAGGTGGCGCACCGTCGGGCTGGCGCACAGCAGGTTGCCGACCTCGATCGAGCGGGCGGCGTCGGCGGTGACGATGTTGATGACGCCGGCCGGCAGCCCGGCGCGGTGCGCCAGTTCGGCGATCGCCAGCGCCGACAGCGGCGTCTGCTCGGCCGGCTTGATGACGATGGTGCAGCCGGCGGCAACTGCCGGCGCCACTTTGCGGGTGATCATCGCGATCGGAAAATTCCACGGCGTGATCGAGGCGCACACGCCGATCGGCTGCTTCAACACCACCATGCGCTTGTCGCTCCAGGTCGATGCCATCACGTCGCCGGAGACACGCTTGGCTTCCTCGGCGAACCATTCGATGAAGCTGTTGCCGTACATGACCTCGCCCTTGGCTTCGGCTAGCGGTTTGCCCTGCTCGGCGGTCATCAGCAGCGCCAGGTCGTCGGCATTGGCGTTGATCAGGTCGAACCACTTGCGCATGATCGCGGCGCGCTCCTTGCCGGTTTTGGCAGCCCAGGCGGGGAAGGCGGCCGCGGCCGCATCGATCGCCGCCTGCGCTTCCGGTGCGCCCATGTTGGGTACGCTGCCGATGGTGACGCCGTCGGCCGGATTGATCACGTCGAATGCGCTGGCCGCATCCACCCAGGCGCCGTTGATGTAGGCCCGGTTGCGTAACAAGGTGGCGTCGTTTAGCGTTGGCATTGCCTCGACAGCTTGCTGCATGATGATCTCCTGCGGATGATGTGGCGTGGTGGGCACGCGCGTTGTTGTAAAGGATTCAGTCGTGAGTCTGGCCGCGATTCAGGCCACAACGGGTTTCGGTTTCGCTTCCTCGCGCCGGTTGAAGCCGACAACCATATCGAAGCGGAACAGCCGGCATTCCAGCGCGCCATTGAAGAAGGGTGTCTTGCGCGCCTCTTTCAGGCGCAGCAGTTTCGGTAGCGTGAAGTCGGCCGAGAACAGGAATACCTGCCAGCCGGCGAAGCGCTGCTTCAAGGTCGTGCCGAAGGCGCTGAAGAAGGCGATCGACAGTGCATCGGTCGGCAGCGCCGCATCGCCGCGCACGCCGATCCGTTCGCCGTAGGGCGGATTCGTGATGACCATGCCGGGCGTCTCTGTCGGTGCTTTGACCGCCTGCGCCTCGACCTGTTTCAGCGGCACCTCGAACGGGATGCCAGCCTTGTTCAGGTTGTTGCGGGTCATGACCACCATGTCGCCCGAGATGTCGCTGCCGAAGATCGTCGGCGCGGCCGGCAGCGGGTTCGGTTTTGCGGCCTGTTTGATCGCATGCCAGGCGGTGGCATCGAACTCGTGGAATTTCTCGAACGCGAAATCGCGCTTCATGCCGGGCGGGATGCCGGCCACCATCTGCGCGGCTTCGATCAGGATCGTGCCGGAACCGCACATCGGGTCCAGCAGCGGCATGCCCGGCTTCCAGCCTGCAACCCGCAGCAAGCCAGCTGCCAGGTTCTCGCGCAAGGGTGCGTCGCCGGTCTCCATCCGCCAGCCACGCTTGAAGAGCGCCTCGCCGGAGGTGTCGAGATAAACCGTGAAGCTCTTGGTGTCCAGAAAACCGACGATGCGCATGTCCGGTGTCTTGGTATCGACCGACGGCCGTTCCTGGAACTGCTCGCGGAAGCGGTCGCAGATCGCATCCTTGATTTTCAGGGTGGTGAATTCGAGGCTTTTCAGCGGCGACTTGATGGCGGTGACGTCGATCCGAATCGTGTGATGCACCGCGAACCAGTCTTCCCACGGTTGTGCCAGGGTCAGGTCGTAGATATCGTTTTCATTCGCATAGCTCGCATGCGCCATGCGCAGCAGGATGCGCGAGGCGATGCGGGAATGCAGGTTCATGCGATACGCATCCTGCAACGTGCCGGAACAATGCACGCCGCCCGGCACCTGCAGGTGGACCGTCAGGGTGCGTTCGGGCTGGGCGATCTCGGCGAGTTCCTCGGCAAGCGCCGCTTCCAGGCCACGCGGGCAGGGACAGAAGAAGGAATGCGGGGCCGGCTTCACGCCGGGTTTCGATGGCGCTTTCGGGGCAGCTTTTGGTGTCGGTTTCTGTGCGAATTTCGCACGCGGCCTGAAGCCGGGTTTTGCTGTTGTGACCATAGGAGACCTTTTATCCGTAGTGAAGCATCAACGTCGTGTTGCGCATTGCGCAGCTCTTTCGACCTGTCATCCGACGCCGACGACAGGCATGACCTGCAAGTACTTTGCAAACTTCCGTCGCCAGTTTACTTTGTCAGCGCGCGCTCGACGAAATCGAGCCGGTCCTGGCCCCAGAAGCCTTCACCGTCGACCACGTACCACGGCGCACCGAACACATTGGCTGCGATGGCGGCATCGGTGTAGCCGTCGTATTCGGCCTGGACGCCCGGCATGTCGGCCGACTTCATGAGCGAGGCGCCATCCAGATCCTGCGCGTTCGCCAGCGCGATCAGCGTGTCGCTGTCGGCGATGTTGCGGTCCTCGGCCCAGACGGCCGCCATGATCGCGCCGGTCAGCACCAGCGCGGCGTCGGTGCCGTGCGCCAGCTTGGCGGCGATGATCAGGCGTGACGCGGCATCGCCCGACACCGGGAAGAACTTCGGCTGCATCTGCATCGGCAGGCCGCGGAATTGCTGCCAGCGCTGCAACTCGATCATGCGGTAGGCCTGGCGCTGCGGTGCGCGCTTTGCCAGCGGCAGGCCGCCCGACAGGCTGAAGATCTTGCCGATGTCGCAGGGCCGCAGTTCGACCTGCGCGCCGTACTGCTTTGCGAGCGCGACGAAGTGCGCATGGCCAAGATAGGCGTACGGCGATTGCGGCGCAAAGTAGTACGCACAGATTTTCGGCATCAGGCTCTCCGGGATTGGAACGATACTCAGAACGGCTTGACCATGACCAGCACGATGATCGCGAACAGTAGCGCGACCGGCACTTCGTTGAACCAGCGGTACCAGACGTGGCCGCGGGTATTGCGGCCGTTCTCGAATTTTTTCAGGATGCTGCCGCAGGCGTGGTGATAGCCGATTACCAGGATCACCAGCGCCAGCTTCGCATGCAGCCAGCCGTTGCCGGGACCCTTGCCGACGCCGTAGTACAGCCACAGGATCAGGCCGAAGACCAGCGCCGGGAGCATCAGGATGGTGGTGAAACGGTAGAGCTTGCGCGCCATCATCAGCAGGCGCGTGGTGGTGGTGGCGTCGGCATTGTCGGCCAGGTTCACGAAAATTCGCGGCAGGTAGAACAGGCCGCCGAACCAGGAAATGACGAACAGCAGGTGCAGCGATTTAATCCAGAGCATGGGAGGCCTGCTTGACAAGAGAGGGCTTGATTCTAGCGCAGTTACCGTACGGACTGCGTCGGCCCCGGGGGAGTCTCACTTGCGCACTTCGCCATGGCCGAACACCACGTATTTCAGCGAGGTCAGGCCATCGAGGCCGACCGGCCCGCGCGCATGCAGCTTGTCGTTGGAAATCCCGATCTCGGCGCCGAGTCCGTATTCGAAACCGTCGGCAAAGCGGGTCGAGGCATTGGCGATGACGGAGGCGGAATCGACCTCGCGCATGAAGCGCAGGCAACGTGAGTAGTTTTCGCTGACGATGGCGTCGGTGTGTTTCGACGAATACGTGTTGATGTGGGTTATCGCATCCTCCATGTCGTCGACCACCTTGACGGCCAGGATCGGCGCCAGGTATTCCGCGTGCCAGTCGGCGTCGGTGACCTCGACCAGATACGGATAGCCGGCCAGCAGGGCGCGCGCTTCGTGGTCGGCGCGCAGCTCGACCTTTTCGGCTTCGTAACGTTGGGCCAGTACCGGCAGGATCGTGGGCGCGATGCCGCGCGCCACCAGCAGGGTTTCCATCGTGTTGCAGGTGCCGTAGCGATGGCATTTTGCATTGAAGGCGATGTCGGCGGCCTTGACCGGATCAGCCTGGTCGTCGATGTACACATGGCAGATGCCGTCGAGGTGCTTGATCATCGGCACGGTCGATTCCGCCATCAGGCGCTCGATCAGTCCCTTGCCGCCGCGCGGCACGATGACGTCGATGTACTGCGGCATGGTGATCATGCAGCCGACGGCGGCGCGGTCGGTGGTGTCGACGATCTGCACCGCTTCGGCCGGTAGCCCGGCGCCGCGCAGACCTTCCTGCACGATTGCCGCCAGCGCCTGGTTACAGTGCAGGGCTTCGGAGCCGCCGCGCAGGATGGTGGCGTTGCCGCTCTTGATGCACAGGCCGGCCGCATCCACGGTCACGTTCGGGCGGGCTTCGTAGATGATGCCGATGACGCCGAGCGGCACCCGCATCTGGCCGACCTGGATGCCGCTCGGCTGGAACTTCATGTTGGAGATCTCGCCGATCGGGTCCGGCAGGGCGGCGATCTGGTGCAATCCCTCGGCCATGGTGTCGATCGCCTTTTCGGACAGTGTCAGGCGGTCCAGCATGGCCGGCGCCAGGCCGGCGGCGCTGGCGGCATCGAGGTCGCGCTGGTTGGCTTCGCGCAGCAAGGCGGTGTCGCGCAGGATGGCGTCCGCAATCAGCACCAGCGCCCGGTTCTTGGTCGCGGTATCGGCACGGCTCATGGCGCGGGAGGCAGCGCGGGCGTGCTCGCCGAGGGTGGTCATGTAGGCTTGGATGGTCATGGATTACTTCTTTCAACGGAGTAGCGGAGGAAAGGCTACGGAACGGCTTTGTTGGTTTTGCGGTGATGCGTTGCGATCGCGGTTGCCTGGTCGCAGGCTACGACGGGAGCTAATTAGGGTCAGATTCAAATTTGCGGGGTCATGCAATTTTGAGTCTGACCCTAATTAGCGGCCTACGGAGTCGCGACATACAACTACCACGGCGCCTTGAGTGGTTTAGATCTTTGCCTTGTGGCCCGCTAATTAGGGTCAGACTCGAAATTGCGGTAGGGCTGCAAATTCGAATCTGACCCTAAATAGCTGCTTCGGTTGGTTGCTGCCTGCGTTCCACATCTTTGGCTCCTTTACGCTTTTGCCTGCGCCACCACCAGCCCCAGCTGCAATATGCCGTCCCAGGCGTCGCCGGCGAATGCCTTGGCGCGCAAACCCTTGATCATCCGGTCGACCTGCGCGCAGTCTTGCAGCGCCTTTTCCAGCACCGGCAGCGACACGCGTCGCACCGCGGTTTCCACCAGCCTTAACTTGTCCTTGCGCACCCGGTACTCGGCGCACAACTGCGAGACCGATCGGCCGGCGTCCGCCCCGCTGCGGATTTTCAGCAGCGTGCGGATCTCTTCGGCCATCGCCCACAATACCAGCGGCAGCGCTTCCCCCTCGCCCTGCAGGCCATCGATCATGCGTACCAGCCGCGCCGTATCGCCGGCCAGCATCGCTTCGTTGAGCTTGAAGACGTCGAAGCGGGCGACGTTCAGCACGGCGTCGCGGATCTGTTGCGCATCGAGCTTGCCGGCAGGGTAGAGCAGGCCGAGCTTCAGCAGTTCCTGGTGTGCCGCGAGCAGGTTGCCTTCGACCCGGTCGGCGATGAAATCCAGGCTGGCGCGATCGGCGCTCTGCTGCTGCGCGGCCAGCCGGACACCGATCCAGGCGGGTAGCTGACTGCGCTCGACCACCGGTATGTCGAGATAGATGCCGGCCTGCTGCAGGCTGCCGACCCAGGCCGACTTCTGGGTCGCCCAGTCGAGCTTGGGCAGCGTGATCAGCGTGACGTTGTCGGGGCTGAGCGATGCCGTGTAAGCCTGCAGCGCCTGGCTGCCATCCTTGCCGGGCTTGCCGGTCGGGATGCGCAGCTCGATCAGCTTGCGGTCGCCAAATAGCGATTGAGACTGGTTTGCCGCCAGCAGTTCGCCCCACTTGAAGCTGCGGTCGACCTGCAACACTTCGCGCTCGGTCAGGCCCTGCACGCGGGCCGTCTTGCGAATCTTGTCCGCGGCTTCCAGCGCCAGCAGGTGCTCGTCGCTGGCGATCACGTACAGCGGCGCCAGCGGCCGGGTCAGGTGCGCGTCGAGTGCGTCGAATCGCAATTGCATGGCGCCCGTCCTTGCCCGAATCAGGCTGGCTTGATGGCGGCCAGGCGGCGCAGGATCTGCTGCACCAGGTCACTCTGCATGTCGCGGTACAGCAGGCCTTCTTCGGACTCCTTGGCCAGCACCTGCGATTCATTGAAGCTGATGTCGCGCTTGAGCACGATTTCCGTCGGCGGCAGCAACACGGCTTCCGCCTTGCCGAGCACGCGGAACGTCAACCGGTAGTACAGCGTGTATTCACGAATGCGGCCCTGGCTATTGAGTGACTGCACCACCCGGTCGCGCGATTCGGTCAGGACTTCCAGGCGGGCATCGGCGATCTTCGGATCGGCGACGATCGTCGTGTTGCCGGAGGCGCGGATGTTGCGCTTGAGTTCAGCGCCCAGGGTCGACGTTTCGCCGACACCGAGGTAGATCGTCTTGAACGGCAGGTCGGCATCGCCATTGCTGCCGCGCAGGTGAAAGCCGCAACCCGACAGGGTCAGCAGGCTTGCCAGTGCAACGGCTCCGAATGTGCGGCGGGTGGTCATCATTTTTTCACTCTCATTCGATTCGTGATTCATGCCAGGCGCGCCGGTTCAGACAGTACGCTTCGGCGGCATGCCGGTGCAACCTCGCCGGCCGGGTTTTGATGGGCGCAGTCAGGCAACGATATTGACCAGCTTGCCGGGCACGACGATGACTTTCTTCGGCGCGCCTTCCAGGTACTTGCGCACGTTCTCGTTGGCCAGCGCAGCCGCTTCAATGCTGGCGCGATCGGCGTCGCGGGCCACCGTGATACTGCCGCGCAGCTTGCCGTTCACCTGGATCATCAGTTCGATTTCGGCCTGCTCGAGCGCGGCCGGATCGACCTGCGGCCAGGGCGCGTCGAGGATGTCGCCATGCAGCCGCGCGAAACCGAGTTCCTGCCACAGCACATGCGTGATGTGCGGCGCAACCGGGTTCAGCACGCGCAGGAAGATCGACAGGCTCTCGGCGACCACTTGGTTTGCCGCCACCGACGCATCCGGTTTGGCGGCCTCCAGCGTATTGAGCATCTTCATGCAGGCCGAAACCACCGTGTTGTACTGGATGCGCTTCAAGTCGTGATCCGCCTGCTGCAGGATCTTGTGGATCTCGCGGCGCAGCGCCTGCAGGTTGGCGGGCAGGGTGGCGTTGACGACCGGCTGCACGGTGGTGGCGGCGACGCGCGCCTGCTGTGCGGCAGCGTAGGCCCAGACCCGGCGCAGAAAGCGATTCGCACCCTCGACGCCGCTGCCGGACCACTCCAGCGTCTGTTCCGGCGGCGAGGCGAACATCGTGAACAGCCGTGCGGTATCGGCGCCGTACTGGTCGATCTGCGCCTGCGGATCGATGCCGTTGTTCTTTGATTTCGACATCTTTTCGGTGCCGCCGATTGACACTGGCTGGCCGTCCGACGTCAGCCGTGCCGACAGTGGCCGGCCCTTGTCGTCCAGCGTCAGTTCGACCTCTTCCGGATTGAACCAGCTCTTCTTGCCGGCCTCATCCTCGCGGTAATAGGTTTCGTTGAGAACCATGCCCTGCGTGAGAAGGTTGGTGAAGGGCTCGTCGAATTTCACGAGGCCGAAGTCGCGCATCACCTTGGTCCAGAAGCGCGCGTACAGCAGGTGCAGCACCGCATGTTCGATGCCGCCGATGTACTGGTCCATCGGCATCCAGTAATCGGTACGGGCGTCGACCATCGACCCGTCGTTGCCCGGCGAGCAGTAGCGCATGTAGTACCAGGACGAGTCGATGAAGGTGTCCATCGTGTCGGTCTCGCGCCGCGCCGGCTTGCCGCAGGTCGGGCAATCGACTTTCAGGAATTGCGCATGCTTGTTCAACGGATTGCCGCTGCCGTCCGGCACGCAGTCTTCCGGCAGCACCACCGGCAAGTCGTTCTCCGGCACCGGCACGTCGCCGCAGGTGTCGCAATGGATGATCGGGATCGGCGTGCCCCAGTAGCGCTGGCGCGAGATGCCCCAGTCGCGCAGGCGATAGGTGATTTTCTTTTCGCCCAGGCCGAGCTCGGCCAGCACTTTCGCGACCGCATCGACCGCTTCCTGATACCGCATGCCGTCGAAACGGCCGGAATCGACGCAGACGCCATCCTTGTCGCCATACCAGTCGTGCCACGCGGTGTCGGTGAATATCCTGCCCGGCACGGCAATCACCGGCACGATCGGCAGCACGTATTTCTGCGCAAAGGCGAAGTCGCGCTCGTCGTGCGCCGGCACGCCCATGACGGCGCCGTCGCCGTAGGTGATCAGGACGTAATTGCCGACCCAGACCTCGATCTGCTTGCCGGTCAGCGGATGGGAAACATGCAGGCCGGTCGGCATGCCTTTCTTTTCCATCGTCGCCATGTCAGCTTCGATGACGCTTCCGAGCTTGCATTCGGCGATGAAGTCGGCCAGTTCCGGATTGGTTTTTGCGGCGAAGCTGGCCAGCGGATGTTCCGGCGCAACGGCGCAGAAGGTCACGCCCTTGATCGTGTCGGCGCGGGTCGTGAAGACCCAAAGCTTGCCGTCCTGTACCAGGTTGCCGTCTTCATCCTTGATGTGATGCGGGAAGGCGAAGCGCACGCCGGTCGAC
>JACMOV010000194.1 GCA_014377845.1 Herminiimonas sp. | reverse complement strand
GGCAGTGCGCCGCCTACCGTGGTCATCAAGAACTGCTGCGCGCTGAACGCTTTCTGGCTGCGGGTCGGACGCTTGCGGTGGTACAGACCTTGGGCGTCGAGCTCCCAGGCATTCTGGTTATCTTTCAGATAGGGCATCAGGCCTTCGTTCATGACGCGTTTCTTGAGCGCCTTGTCGAGCACCGGAAACGCAACTTCGATACGGCGGAACAGGTTGCGATTCATCCAGTCGGCGCTGGCCAGATACATGTCGTGCGCCAGGTCGTTGCGGAAGTAATAGATGCGGCTGTGTTCAAGGAAGCGGCCGACGATAGAGCGCACCCGGATGTTCTCCGACAAACCCGGCACCCCCGGTTTCAGCGCGCAGGCGCCGCGCACGATCAGGTCGATCTTCACGCCATCAGCGGCCGCCGAATACAGCGCGCGGATCACCGATTCGTCCAGCAGGGCATTCATCTTGGCGATGATGCGCCCCGGCCGGCCTTCGCGGGCGATCTTTGCTTCGTTGCGGATCGCGCGGATGAATTCCTTCTGCATGGTAAATGGCGCCAGCCACAGGTACTTCAGGGTTTTCGGCTTGGTCAGGCTGGTCAGGTGCATGAAGATTTCATTGATTTCCATTGCCAGCGCCGCATTCGCCGTCAGCAGTCCGAAGTCGGTGTAGAGCTTGGTAGTGGTCGGATGATAGTTGCCGGTGCCGAGATGGGCGTAGTAGCGCAACTGGCTGTCTTCGCGGCGGATCACCAATGCCAGCTTGGCGTGCGTCTTCAGGCCCACCACGCCGTACACTACCTGCGCGCCGACCCGTTCCAGGCGGTCGGCCCAGTTGATGTTGGCTTCTTCATCGAAGCGCGCCATCAGCTCGACGATCACGGTAACTTCCTTGCCGCGCAGCGCTGCCGTGATCAGGCTGTCCATGAGGTCCGAATTCATGCCGGTACGGTAAATGGTCTGCTTGATGGCGACCACCGCCGGATCATTGGCTGCATTGCGGATGAAATCGACGACCGGCAGGAACGACTGGAACGGGTGATGCAGCAGCACGTCCTGCTTGCGCAGCACCGCGAACATGTCGTCGCTGACCAGTTGCAGCGGAAATTTCGGCGTGAAGACCGGGAAGCGCAACGCCGGCCGGTCGGCGTGCTCGATGAGTTCCGACAGGCGCACCATGTTGACCGGGCCATCGACCGCATACAGGCGATTCCTGTCGATCGAAAACTGGTCGAGCAGGAACTGCGACAGGTTGGCAGGGCAGTTGATCGACACTTCAAGCCGCACCGCAACGCCGAACTGGCGGCTCTGCAGCTCGCCCTGCAGCGCCTGCCGCAGGTTCTTGACCTCTTCCTCGTCCACCCACAGGTCGCTGTTGCGGGTCACCCGGAACTGTGAATAGGCGATCACTTCGCGGTCGGTAAACAGGTCGGAGACGTGGGCGTGGATGACGGAGGAGAGCAGGCAGAATTCGAGGCCGGTATTCTTCGACAGCGCATCCGGCAGGCGGATCACGCGCGGCAGTACCCGCGGCGCCTTCAGGATCGCGATCGCGGCCCCGCGACCGAATGCATCCTTGCCCGACAGTTCGACGATGAAGTTCAGGCTCTTGTTGACGACCTGCGGAAACGGATGCGCCGGATCCAGACCGATCGGGGTCAGCAGCGGCCGCACTTCACGCTCGAAGAACGCCTTGACCCAGGCGCGTTGCGCATCGTTGCGATCCTCGTGGCGCAGCAGGTGAATTCCGGCGGCGGCCAGTTCCGGCAGCACGTGCCGGTTCAGGATCGCATATTGATGTTCGATGATCCGGTGGCATTCGACGCTGGCCCGTTCCAGTTCGGCCACCAGCGCCGGCGGGTCCTGGACGTTGCCGTCGAGCCGGCTTTGCGCCAGCAGGCTCGCCACCCGTACTTCGAAGAATTCATCGAGATTGCTGCTGGCGATACACAGGTAACGCAGCCGCTCGAGCAACGGAATGCGCGGATCTTCCGCTTGCGCCAGAACGCGACGGTTGAAGGCAAGTTGCGACAGCTCGCGATTGAGATAGACGCTGCCGGAGGAGTCCAGTGCATCGGCGGAAAGCGACGGCTTTTGTTTCTTGCGCATTTGTTAATGTGGTCGATTGGCCCGGCCGCGAGTGTAGGAGCCCATTATGACAAGTTGATGACAGAAAAATGCTACTTGGGAGCATTTATGACAAGGAATTTATCACGTCATAAAGCTGTCATAATCCTCCGCTACAGTTCGCTCTGTCTGAATCTTTCATCAACCAGGGAGCTGCCATGCATGTCAATCAAATCGTCAGGTCCATTACCGTGGCAGCAGTCGCGGCGATGGCCTTTTCAGCAGTCCAGGCCGCCGATCTCACCGGCGCCGGCGCGACATTCCCGTATCCGATCTACGCAAAATGGGCCGAGGCCTACAAGAAGTCATCAGGCAACGGCCTGAACTACCAGTCCATTGGTTCCGGTGGCGGTATCAAGCAGATCAAGGCGAAAACGGTTGATTTCGGCGCTTCCGACATGCCTCTCAAGACGGATGAATTGAATGCAGAAGGCCTGATGCAGTTCCCGGCCATCATGGGCGGCGTCGTAACGGTCGTGAATCTCGATGGTATCGCACCTGGCCAGATGAAGCTGACTGGCGATGTGATCGCCGCGATTTACCTGGGCAAGATCACCAAATGGAATGCGCCTGAAATCACCGCGCTGAATCCGGGCGTCAAGCTGCCGGATGCGGAGATCACGGTCGTCCACCGCGCGGACGGCTCGGGCACATCGTTCCTCTTCACGGATTACCTCTCGAAGGTCAATCCTGAATTCAAGACCACGGTCGGTGCCGGCACCGCAGTCAAGTGGCCGGCGGGTGTAGGCGGCAAGGGCAACGAAGGCGTCGCCGCCAACGTGCAGCGCATCAAGGGCGCCATCGGCTATGTCGAGTACGCCTATGCCAAGAAGAACAAGATGAGCTACACCCAGCTGAAGAACAGCGACGGCCAGTTCGTGGAGCCGGACGACGAGACATTCAAGGCGGCTGCCGCCGGTGCAGACTGGGCCAAGACGCCGGGCTTTGCCGTGGTGCTGACCAATCAGCCGGGCAAGACCAGCTGGCCGATCACGGGCGCCTCGTTCATCCTGATGCACAAGGTCCAGGCCGATGGCGTCAAGGGCAAGGAAGTCCTCAAGTTCTTCGACTGGTCCTACAAGAACGGCGGCGCAATGGCCACCGAACTGGATTATGTTGCGATGCCGGCCGCGGTGACCAAGCTGGTGGAAGAGTCCTGGAAGGCGCAATTGAAGGATGCGGCGGGTAAGGCCGTCTGGTAAGTTCGCCGATCCTTGCATGGCGGGCTTTGACGAAGTACTGCGGGTGTCGTTCCGCTTGCTGGCCGGTTTCCGGTGCGGCAGGCGGCGGCAACCGATTTTCATTTGCACACCATGAATGCAAACACTTTCACCGCGCGGCGGGATCTGGACAGCGAGGTCGCCATGAACCTGCCGAATGACGATATGGCGCCGCCAGGCCCGCTACCCGTGCTGCAATCCGTGTTGCATCCCCCAGCGAGTCAGGTATCTGCCGCCACACCGGCGGCCGACATGACGCATGCCACCCGCGCGCTGGTCGCGACCATGCGCAACCAGCGCTGGCAGGATTTCCTGTTTCACAAGATCACACTGGGCTTTGCGCTGAGCGTTCTGCTGGTCCTGGTCGGCATCATCATTTCCCTGGTAATCGGCGCCTGGCCGGCTTTCCGCGAATTCGGACCGGCCTTCATCACGACGGTCGAATGGGACCCGGTCAATGACAAGTATGGCGCCCTGATTGCAATCGTCGGAACGCTGACCACCTCGTTCATTGCCCTGTTGATCGCCTTCCCGATCAGTTTCGGTATCGCGTTGTTCCTCACCGAGATCTGTCCGGCATGGCTGCGGCGGCCGATGGGTACTGCAGTCGAACTGCTGGCCGGCGTGCCGAGCATCATCTACGGCATGTGGGGTTTGTTCGTCTTCGCACCGTTCTTTGCCGAATTCGTCCAGCCGGCCCTGGCTGCCACGATCGGTCATGTGCCCATGATCGGCCAGTTGTTCCGTGGGCCGATGATGGGTATCGGCATCCTGACCGCCGGCCTGATCCTGTCGATCATGATCATTCCCTTCATCGCCTCGGTCATGCGGGATGTGTTCGAAGTCGTGCCGGCGGTATTGAAGGAATCGGCCTACGCATTGGGCTGCACCAAGTGGGAAGTGGTGCGCAAGGTCGTGCTGCCTTACACGAAGATTGGCGTCGTCGGCGGCGTCATGCTTGGCCTCGGGCGGGCACTCGGCGAAACCATGGCAATTACCTTTGTCATCGGCAATGCAAACCACCTGTCCTGGTCGCTTTTTGCGGCCGGCAACAGCATTGCCTCGACGCTGGCAAATGAATTTGCCGAAGCCGACACACCGCTGCATGTCTCCTCGCTGTTTGCGCTCGGGTTGATACTGTTCGTGATTACCTTCATCGTACTGGGAGCCGCCAAGCTGATGCTGGTCGGGCTGAAAAGAAAAGAGGGCACGAAATGATGGACCTCAACACTGCCGGATCGGCGCCCGCGACGTCCATGAATCCAGTCTATCGCCGCCGGTTGCGGGTGCACCGGATCGGCATCTCGCTATCGTTCCTGGCAATGGCAATCGGTATTTTTTTCCTGCTCTGGATTCTCGGTACCCTGCTGGTCAAGGGACTCGGTGCAGTCAATGTGGGCATGTTCACGCTGACGACGCCGCCACCGGGCGACGAGGGCGGCGGTTTGCTCAACGCAATCGTCGGCAGCCTGATGATGGTGGGTTTCGCCACCTTGCTCAGTACCCCGATCGGCGTGCTGGCCGGCGTCTACCTGGCTGAGTACGGCGAGGAGAGCTGGTTTGCGCAGTTGACCCGGTTCGTCACCGACATCATGCTGTCGGCACCGTCGATCGTGATCGGCCTGTTCGTCTATGCACTGTACGTCGCGCATGCAAAGCATTTTTCCGGCTGGGCCGGCAGTTTCGCGATCGCTTTGATCGCGGTGCCGGTCGTGGTACGCACGACCGACAACATGCTCAACCTGGTGCCAACCAGCCTGCGCGAAGCCGCCTTCGCGCTCGGCGCGCCGCGCTGGAAAGTTGCAACCTTCGTGCGCCTGCGTGCGGTCCGGGCCGGCGTGATGACAGGCCTTCTGCTGGCGCTGGCACGGATCGCCGGAGAGACCGCGCCATTGCTGTTTACCGCGTTGAACAACCAGTTCTTCAGCGCCAACATGAATGCGCCGATGGCCAATTTGCCGGTGGTGATCTACCAGTTCGCGATGAGCCCGTACGACAACTGGCGCTCGCTCGCATGGGGCGGAGCATTGCTGGTCACCTTCAGCGTACTCGGCCTGAACATTCTGTCGCGCACCCTGTTCAATCAGAAGATCCAGAACTAATGACCATTCCCATGCCAGCGGCCGTTGCCGCATCTGCACCGACCACGATCCGGATCTCCGGGCTGAATTTTTTCTATGGCGCCTTTCAGGGCCTGAAGAACATCAACCTCAATATCCACGAGAAGAAAGTCACGGCCTTCATCGGTCCCTCCGGCTGCGGCAAGTCGACCCTGCTGCGCACGCTCAACCGGATGTACGACCTGTATCCGGGCCAGCGTGCCGAGGGCGAGATCCTGTATGGCGGACGCAACATCCTCGATCCCGGCCAGGACGTCAACATGTTGCGCGCCAAGGTAGGCATGGTGTTCCAGAAGCCGACGCCGTTTCCGATGTCGGTCTATGAAAACATCGCCTTCGGCGTGCGGCTGTATGAAAACCTCCCCAAGGGCGAGATGGACGAGCGCGTCGAATGGGCGCTCAACAAGGCGGCCTTGTGGGGCGAGGTCAAGGACAAGCTCCACAAGAGCGGCCTGAGTCTTTCAGGCGGCCAGCAGCAGCGGTTGTGCATCGCGCGCGGCGTCGCGGTGCGGCCAGACGTGCTGCTTCTCGATGAGCCGACTTCGGCCCTGGACCCGATTTCGACCGCCAAGATCGAGGAGCTGATCAGCGAGCTGAAAGAGGACTACACCATCACGATCGTGACCCACAACATGCAGCAAGCCGCGCGCTGCTCGGACTACACCGCATACATGTATCTCGGTGAACTGGTCGAATTCGGTGAGACGGACACCATCTTCATGAATCCGGGCCGCAAGGAAACGCAGGATTACATCACCGGCCGCTTTGGCTGAGTTTGGCTGATTTTGGGTGAGCCTGGCTGCGTCGGGCTTGACCTTCCCGCAACCTGTTTCACGCTATCTGCCGCGTCACAATTTCAGGAGCTTTCGATGCCCGGTGTTCATTCTTCCAAACAGTACGACCTCGACCTCGAAGCGATCCGCTCCAAGGTGCTGCTCATGGGCGGTCTGGTCGAAAGCCAGTTCCATGATGCGATGACGTGTTTTCGTACCGGCGACGCCGAACGCGCCGAGCAGGTCATCAAGGCCGACGAGAACGTCAACAAGCTCGAAGTCTCGCTCGACGACACCTGCAGCCATTTGATCGTGCGCCGCCAGCCGGCGGCAAATGATTTGCGCACCGTGATGGCGACGATCAAGGTGATCACCGACCTCGAGCGCATCGGCGACGAGGCGACCAAGATTGCGCGTGCCGCCAAAACGATCCAGGAGCGCGGGGGCTCCAACATCAACCACTACGAAACCGTGCGGGTGATTGCCAGCAACGCTGGCGACATGCTGCACGACGCGCTCGACGCCTTTGCCCGGCTCGATGAAAAGCATGCGACGCGGCTGATTGCGCAGGACCAGCTGATCGATCATGAATTCCGTTCGATCATGCGCAACCTGATCACCTTCATGATGGAAGATCCGCGCACGATTTCGGCAGCGCTCGATACGCTGTGGGTGGCAAAAGCGATCGAGCGGATCGGCGACCATGCGAAAAACATCGCGGAGTACGTGATCTTCGTGGTCGAGGGCAAGGACATCCGGCATACGGATTATGCGACCGCAAAACTGGATCAGCCGGGTTGAGGCATCGATCATGGCAACGGCAGACATGAGCACCATCCTGATCGTCGAAGACGAACCTTCGATCGTCGAACTCGTGAGCTATACGCTGCGCGAGGGCGGCTGGAACCCGACCGCGGTCCATACCGCCTCTGATGCCTGGGACTTCATCCACCGGCGCATGCCGTTGCTGATCCTGCTCGACTGGATGCTGCCGGACCAGACCGGCTTGCGGCTGCTGGGGCGCATCCGGGGCGATCGGCAGTTCAATGATTTACCGGTCATCATGCTGACGGCGAAGAGCATGGAAGAAGACAAGATCGCCGGTCTCGACCACGGGGCCGACGATTACATCACGAAGCCGTTTTCACCGCGCGAGCTGACGGCCCGCATCAATGCGCTGTTGCGCCGCAAGTTGCCGGAGCACGGCCAGAGCATGATGACTGCGGGCGCCGTGCAGCTCGACCCGATCAGCTGCAGCGTCAGCCTGAACCAGGCGAAGATCGAGATCGGCCACGCCGAATTCAAGCTGCTGAAATTTTTCCTGGCACATCCCGAGCGCGTGTTTTCGCGCAGCCAGCTGCTCGACAAGGTGTGGGGCGACCATGTCATGATCGAGGAACGCACCGTCGATGTTCACGTGCTTCGCCTGCGCAAGGCATTGAAGGAAGCCGAGCATCTGATCAAGACGGTACGCAGCGTAGGCTACATGCTGTCCGAAAAATAAGGTTGTATCGATGAGTCCACGATTGCTGTTCTGGATCCCCGCCGTCCTGCGGCTGCTGCTGACATTTGGCGGCGCGGGCTTGATCGGCCTGTTTTTCGGGCCGGTTGCGGGGCTTGCAGTCGGACTGCTCGCCATGACCGTCGCCATCGTCGTACAACTGAACTACCTCTACCTGCTGGCTGGCTGGCTTGATGATCCGGGCAAGGTACGCCTGCCGGATGGCTGGGGCGCGTGGACCGATATCTTTTCCCGACTCTATCGGCTGCGGCGCGACGACGAGCGCAACCGCACCGAGCTGACCGAGTGGCTGGCGCGATTCCGGCAAGCGATGAGCCTGCTGCCCGACGGCGTGGTGATCATGGACGACGTGCTGTTCATGGAATGGTGCAACCCGGCGGCGGAACGACATCTAGGACTCAGGGACGACCGGGACAAGGGCATGCGCGTGACCAACCTGATCCGCAATCCCGACTTCATCGATTACATCATCCTCGGGCGCTACGATCAGCCGCTCACGCTGTCGCTGCGCGAGCGCAAGCTGATCGTGCAGATCATTCCTTTCGAAAACCGCCGCCAGATCCTGGTCACGCATGATGCGACCGAAACGGAGCGCATCGAGATGATGCGGCGCGACTTCATCGCCAATGCCTCGCATGAATTGCGCACACCGCTGACCGTCATCAATGGCTTCCTGGAGATTGCCTCGGGCCAGCCGAACCTGGATGCCGTGACCCGGGCCTCGCACCTGAAGCTGATGACCGAGCAGGGCCGGCGCATGCAAAACCTGGTCGAGGACATGCTGACGCTCACGCGCCTCGAATCGATCGACTATCCGCTGCGGCTGGAACGGGTCGACATGGCGAACCTGCTCGACCAGATCCTGCACGAAGCACGCGCGCTCTCCGGCGGCAAGCACACCATCACGCTGGTCAATGACGCACCCGACATCAACGGCAGCGCCGACGAGTTGCGCAGCGCCTTCGGTAACCTCGCCTCGAACGCGGTCCGCTACACGCCCGAGGGCGGCGCCCTCACGCTGGCCTGGCAGATGGGACGGGGCGGGCCGCAGTTCTCGGTACAGGACACCGGCATCGGGATTCGCGCCGAGCACCTGAGCCGCCTGACGGAGCGCTTCTACCGGGTCGACAAGAGCCGCTCGCGAGAGACGCAGGGCACCGGTCTCGGTCTTGCCATCGTCAAGCACGTGCTGTTGCGGCATGACGCGATCCTGGCGATCGATTCCCAGCCGGAGCAGGGCAGCACCTTCATCGTGCGCTTTCCGATGACCGCGCTGGCCGAGGCCATGGCCGCCTGAAGACAGCATTGCCGGGCAGTCCCGGTCTGCTACCATGGCGCTCGATCCATTCTTCAGTGCGGCCTTGCTGCTGCCACTGTCTTCCATTGTCCATGTTCCCGCGACGTTCCTTCCTGATAGCCTGCTCCGGCTTGCTGGCGACTGCTTGCAGCAGCTTCCGCTCACCTCCTGTGCCGGTGGCGCCGGTGATCCTGGCGCCGCCGCTGCCCGTGACGGTCGTCGCGCCGAAAAAGCCGCTGCGCATCGGCCTGGCCCTGGGTGGTGGCGCGGCGCGCGGCTTTGCACACATCGGCGTGATCAAGGCGCTGGAATCGCAGGGCATCGTGGCCGACATCGTGGTCGGCACCAGCGCCGGCAGCCTGGTCGGCGCCTTGTATGCAGCCGGCAACGATGGCTTCGCACTCAATCGTCTGGCGCTGGATATGGATGAGGCCACGATCTCCGACTGGTCGGTGCCGTTCTTCAGCAACGCCACCGGCGTGCTCAAGGGCGAAGGCCTGGAGAAATACGTCAACAAGGCGGTTCACAACACGCCGATCGAGCGTCTCAAGAAGCCGTTTGGCGCAGTCGCTACCGATCTCAATAGTGGCCTGCCGATTCTTTTCCGGCGCGGTAATACCGGTCTCGCCGTGCGGGCTTCCTCGGCGGTGCCGGGCGTGTTCCAGCCAGTCAAGATCGGGGCGCATTCCTACGTTGATGGCGGACTGGTGTCGCCGGTGCCGGTGCGCTTTGCGCGGGAGATGGGCGCCGACTTCATCATCGCGGTCAACATTTCGGCGCGGCCGGATACGCAAGCAGCCAGCAGTTCGGTCGAGGTGCTGCTGCAGACCTTTTCGATCATGGGCCAGAGCATCAACCGGCAGGAACTGAAGGAAGCCGATCTCGTGATCCAGCCCAGCCTGGGTGCAATGAAGGGCAGCGACTTCGGCAGCCGTAATGTCGCCATTCTCGCCGGCGAGCAAGCGGCGTTTGCAGTGATGGCGGAGTTGAAACAGAAGCTCAAGGCGCGGCGTGAGCAGTAGTCCGAACGACCTTATTGCGGTTCGGGAGCGTCGATCCGGCGGGCGCCGTTGAAGCGGTTCTTCCAGTAGATCAGGTCCATGCTCTCGATGCGCACCTGGCCGCCGGTGGAGGGCGAGTGGATGAACTTGTTATCGCCAAGATAAATGCCGACATGGGAGAAGCCGCGTTTCAGCGTGTTGTAGAACACCAGATCGCCCGGCCGCAGGTCCTGGTCCTCGACCTGCTTGCCGACCCGGCTGATTTCTTCCGATGTGCGCGGCAGCGTCTTGCCCCACGCCTGCAGGAATACATAACGCACAAGGCCGCTGCAATCGAGACCGGCATCAGGGGAATTGCCGCCGAGTTTGTAATGAATGCCCAACATGCCGATCGCCTGCAGGGCGAGTTCGGAGGCGCGGCTGGTGAAATCGTGAAGGCGGGCCAGCGGCGAATCCTGGCTGGCGGCGCTGCTGTCTTCGGCGCTCAGGGCTGGGGCGCTGATGGCGAACGTCGCGGCCAGCAGGATGCACTGGGCGAATTTTTGTGCTGGGGGACAAAATTGCTTTGTTGGTAACATCGCGCTTCTCCCTTTTGAATCTACCGGAATGTATGTCAATCGCTCCGGCCTGTCAAAAGTTATTGCTTGGCGGTATGCTGGGAGCAACCTTTCGTCGACCTCGGATGCGCATCGTCATGACCGATCTGACCATGCCGCGCCTGGATGGCTACGGGTTAATGGAGCGGATCCGAACGTCGGGCATCGAGCGGATCAGGACGATGCCGGTGCTGGTCGTTTCGGGTGCGCAGGAGCAGACCGAGCACGACCGGGTCCGGGCTGCCGGCGCCACCGACCTGATCGGCAAGGGCGTGACGTCTGCCGAACTGTTGGCCCGTCTTGCGCTGCTGGCAGTGACGCCGCCGCCACCGGCTGCACCTGACGTACAATCCGGGTTTCCCAGAACTGGAGCAGACCTTGAAATCGAAACAGATGCTGACACTTGACGACGTCAAGAAAATCGCCGCCGCCGCCGAAGCCGAAGCCATTGCCAACAACTGGGCAGTGGTCATTTCCGTGGTCGACGATGGCGGACACCTGCTGCTGCTGCACCGCCTGGACGGCGCGCCGCTGATGTCGGCCGGAATCGCTCCGGCCAAGGCCAAGACCGCGGCTCTCGGCAAGCGCGACACCAAGATCTTCGAAGACATCATCAACAACGGCCGGATCGCGTTCATGACCGTGCCGAACCTGGACGGCATGCTCGAAGGCGGCGTCGCCATCATGGTCGATGGCCAATGCGTGGGTGCAGTGGGCGTGTCCGGCGTGAAATCGACCGAGGATGTGCAGATCGCCAAGGCCGGGATCGCCGCACTCGGTCTGTAACATCCTGCGTTCACGGCGCGCCGCGTGAGTGGCGAATCGCTGGCCGAAAATACCCGCCGCAGTGCCGCAGGCCTGCGGCGGAGGTTGCCTGAGGGTCCCCGTCTGGGCTATAATCAGTCGGTTTAGCCCAATCATCAAACCGTCGTAGCGCATACCACCTCCCTATCGTCCCGAATCGATCCGAGCCCACTTGCCGACCGCCTTCCGCGAGCGGTGAAGCAGGTTGTCGCGGTCGTGATGGCGCGGCGTGGCGACGGTAACCATTTCAGGAGTTACCCTTGCAGCCATTTTTTTCTGGCCCCACAGTTCCGGCCATCCTAGCGCTCGCAGACGGTTCGATTTTCGAAGGGTCTTCGATTGGCGCGCAGGGTCAGACCACCGGCGAGGTGGTATTCAATACCGCCATGACCGGCTACCAGGAAATCCTGACGGACCCCAGCTACAGCCGCCAGATCGTTACACTGACCTATCCCCATATCGGTAACACCGGCGTCAACGCCGAGGATATCGAAGCCAGCAAGGTCCATGCGGCTGGCCTGATCATCCGCGATTTGCCGATCGTGACCTCGAACTTCCGCTCGACGCAGTCCCTCACCGATTACCTGAAAGCCGAGAACATCGTCGCCATCGCCGGTCTCGATACCCGCAAGCTGACGCGCATCCTGCGCGAGACCGGCGCCCAGGCCGGCGCGATCGTGGCGGGTGTCAAGGCGACTGCCGAGCAGGCGCTGTCGCTGGCGCTGTCGTTTCCCGGTCTGGCCGGCATGGACCTCGCGAAAGTGGTGTCCACCAAGGCCTCCTATGAATGGACCGAGACGGAATGGCAGCTGGGCCGCGGCTTCGGCAAGCAGGCAGCGCCGCCCTATCACGTCGTCGCCTTCGACTATGGTGTCAAGTTCAACATCCTGCGCATGCTGGCGCAGCGCGGCTGCCGCGTGACGGTACTGCCGGCACAGGCCAGCGCCGCCGACGCACTCGCACTCAATCCCGATGGCATCTTCCTGTCCAACGGCCCGGGTGATCCGGAGCCTTGCGACTATGCGATCGCCGCCTCGGCCGAACTGATCGAACGCGGGATTCCGACGTTCGGCATCTGCCTCGGCCACCAGATCATGGCGCTGGCCTCCGGCGCGAAAACGGTGAAGATGAAGTCCGTCCACCACGGCGCCAATCATCCGGTACAGGACCTGGAAACGCGCCAGGTCATGATCACCTCGCAGAACCACGGCTTTGCAGTCGATGCCGACAGCCTGCCCGCAAATTGTCGCGTCACGCACGTGTCGCTGTTCGACGGCTCGCTGCAAGGCTTTGCCCGCACCGACCGTCCCGCCTTCTGTTTTCAGGGCCACCCGGAAGCCTCGCCCGGCCCGAACGATATCGCCCCGCTGTTCGACCGCTTCGTGGCACTGATGGAGAAACACAAGCATGCCTAAGCGCACAGACATTAAAAGCATCCTGATCATCGGCGCCGGCCCCATCATCATCGGCCAGGCCTGCGAATTCGACTATTCCGGCGCACAAGCCTGCAAGGCGCTGCGGGAAGAGGGTTATCGCGTGGTGCTGGTCAACAGCAACCCGGCCACCATCATGACCGACCCCGAAATGGCGGACGTCACGTACATCGAGCCGATTACCTGGCAGGTGGTGGAGCGCATCATCGAGAAGGAACGCCCGGACGCGATCCTGCCGACCATGGGCGGCCAGACGGCGCTGAACTGCGCGCTCGACCTGCATCACCACGGCGTGCTCGCCAAGTACGGCTGCGAACTGATCGGCGCCTCGCCGGAAGCCATCGACATGGCCGAGGACCGCTCCAAGTTCAAGGAAGCGATGACCCGCATAGGCCTCGGTTCGGCCCGCTCCGGCATCGCCCATTCGCTCGAGGAAGCCTGGGTGGTACAGAAGACGCTCGGCTTTCCCACCATCATCCGGCCATCCTTCACGATGGGCGGCACTGGTGGCGGCATCGCCTACAACGCCGAAGAATTCGAAACGATCTGCAAGCGCGGCCTGGAAGCATCGCCGACGACCGAACTGCTGATCGAGGAATCGCTGCTCGGCTGGAAAGAGTACGAGATGGAAGTCGTGCGCGACAAGGCCGACAACTGCATCATCGTCTGCTCGATCGAAAACCTCGATCCGATGGGCGTGCACACCGGCGACTCCATCACGGTCGCGCCGGCGCAGACCCTGACCGACAAGGAATATCAGATCATGCGCAACGCCTCGCTGGCGGTGCTGCGCGAGATCGGGGTGGACACCGGCGGCTCGAACGTCCAGTTCTCGATCAATCCGGCCGACGGCCGCATGATCGTCATCGAAATGAACCCGCGGGTGTCACGTTCGTCTGCCCTGGCGTCGAAGGCGACCGGTTTCCCGATCGCCAAGATCGCGGCGAAACTGGCGGTCGGCTTCACCCTCGACGAGCTGCGCAATGAAATCACCGGTGGCGCGACCCCGGCCTCGTTCGAGCCATCGATCGACTACGTGGTCACGAAAATCCCACGGTTCGCCTTCGAGAAATTCCCGACCGCGGACAGCCACCTGACGACCCAGATGAAGTCGGTCGGCGAAGTCATGGCGATCGGCCGCACCTTCCAGGAATCGTTCCAGAAAGCGCTGCGCGGCCTCGAAGTCGGCGTCGACGGCATGAATGAAAAGACCAAGGACCGCGAGACCATCGAGGAAGAACTCGGCGAGCCAGGTCCGGAGCGGATCTGGTACGTGGGCGACGCCTTCGCGCACGGCTTCACGCTGGAAGAAGTCCATCAGCTGACGCACATCGATCCGTGGTTCCTGGCCCAGATCAAGGAAATCGTCGACATCGAACTCTGGCTGGAAACGCAAAGCCTTGCAGCCATCGACAAACCGACCCTGCGCAAGCTCAAGCAGAAAGGATTTGCCGACCGTCGCCTGGCCAAGCTGCTGCAGACCACCGACCGCGCAGTGCGTGAACAGCGCCATGCGTTGAACGTGCGCCCGGTCTACAAGCGGGTCGACACCTGTGCCGGCGAATTCGCTACCAACACCGCCTACATGTACTCGACGTACGAGGATGAGTGCGAATCGAATCCGACCGACAAGAAGAAGATCATGGTGCTGGGTGGCGGGCCGAACCGCATCGGGCAGGGCATCGAATTCGACTACTGCTGCGTGCACGCTGCACTTGCCATGCGCGAGGATGGCTATGAAACCATCATGGTCAACTGCAATCCGGAAACCGTTTCTACCGATTACGACACCTCCGATCGGCTGTACTTCGAGCCGCTGACGCTCGAAGATGTGCTGGAAATCGTCGACAAGGAAAAGCCGTTCGGCGTGATCGTCCAGTACGGTGGCCAGACACCGTTGAAACTCGCACTCGACCTCGAAGCGAACGGCGTGCCGATCATCGGCACCTCGCCCGACATGATCGATGCGGCCGAAGACCGGGAGCGCTTCCAGAAGCTGTTGCATGAACTGAAATTGCGCCAGCCGCCGAACCGCACCGCTCGCACCGAGGCGGACGCGCTGATGCTGGCGCAGGAAATCGGCTATCCGCTGGTGGTGCGGCCATCCTACGTCCTCGGCGGGCGCGCCATGGAAATCGTGCACGAGCAACGCGACCTCGAACGCTACATGCGCGAAGCAGTCAAGGTGTCGCATGATTCGCCCGTGCTGCTCGACCGCTTTCTCAACGACGCAATCGAGGTCGACGTCGACTGCATCTCGGACGGCGAGCACACCTTCATCGGCGGCGTCATGGAACACATCGAGCAGGCCGGCGTGCACTCGGGCGATTCCGCCTGTTCACTGCCGCCGTACTCGCTGGCGCAAGCCACGATCGATGAAATCAAGCGCCAGACCGCCGCCATGGCCAAGGGCCTGAACGTGGTCGGTCTGATGAACGTGCAGTTCGCGATCCAGCAACAGGAAGTCGATGGCGCGTTGCAGGACGTGGTGTTCGTCCTCGAAGTCAATCCGCGCGCCTCGCGCACGGTGCCGTTCGTTTCCAAGGCGACCGGGCTGCAGCTGGCCAAGATCGCGGCGCGCTGCATGGTCGGGCAATCGCTTGCCAGCCAGGGCATCACGCATGAAGTCGTGCCGCCCTATTTCAGTGTCAAGGAAGCAGTCTTCCCGTTCGTGAAATTCCCGGGCGTCGATACGATCCTGGGACCGGAGATGAAATCGACCGGTGAAGTCATGGGCATCGGCAAGACCTTCGGTGAAGCCTTCGTGAAATCCCAGCTCGGCGCTGGCGTCAAGCTGCCGCGCTCGGGCAAGGTTTTTCTGAGCGTCAAGGGCAGTGACAAGCCGCGCGCGGTGCAGGTTGCCAAGGACCTGGTCGAGATCGGTTTTTCGGTCGTGGCCACCAAAGGCACGGCGGCGGCGATCAGTGCCGCGGGCATCGCGGTGACCACCGTCAACAAGGTCGCCGAAGGGCGGCCGCACGTGGTCGACATGATCAAGAACCAGGAAATCGCGCTGGTGATCAACACGGTCGAAGAAAAGCGCAGTGCGATCGTCGACTCGCGCGCCATCCGCACCTCGGCACTGGCGGCGCGGGTCACGACCTACACCACGATTGCCGGCGCCGAAGCGGCAGTCGAGGGCATGGCCCATCTCGACAGCCTGCATGTCTACGATTTACAAGGCCTGCATAAGACCTTACACTAAGACGATCGTCATCCTTCGAGCGGTTGGATAACACGCCCAGGCTGTGTTGATCCGGCCGCTCGATGCCACAGGGGTCGCACCGGCTGTCCGGATTCCGGATATCGTTGCGGCCTCTGTGGTTTTCATTTCTCTTACTGAAAAATCATGAGCTCAGTTCCCCTTACCAAATACGGTGCGCAGTTGTTGAAGGACGAGTTGCATCGGCTCAAGACCAAGGAGCGTCCGTCCGTCATCAATGCGATCGCCGAAGCCCGCGCGCATGGCGACTTGTCGGAAAATGCCGATTACGATGCTGCTAAGGAGCGTCAGAGTTTCATCGAAGGCCGGATCGCCGACCTCGAAGGCAAGCTCGGCGCGGCGCAGATCATCGATCCGACCACGCTGGATGCGGAAGGCCGGATCACCTTTGCCTCCACCGTGCATCTGGAAGACCTGGAGTCCGGTGATCGCGTGACATACCAGATCGTCGGCGTCGACGAAGCCGATCTCAAGGAGCGCAAGGTCTCGATCACTTCGCCGATCGCGCGCGCCCTGATCGGCAAGTATGCCGGCGACGTGGTCGCGGTCGAAGCACCGGCAGGCCTACACGAGTACGAAGTGCTCGACGTGCGGTACATCTGAGGCACGCCTGAGTGGCGCTGCAACGACTCATCCTGCTGGTCGCGACGTTCTGGGTCGGCAGCCTGTGGGCAATCGGCTACGTGGCCGCGCCGACGTTGTTCGCGACGCTTGCCGATCGCGTCCTCGCAGGTACCATCGCGGGCAGTCTGTTTCGTGTGGAGGCGTGGATTTCGCTGGCCTGCGGCGTGATCTTGTTGCTGTCGATGCTGCGGCCGCGTGCAGCGACGCGCGGTTCCCGCAAGCGCGTGTTGCAACTGGTCGCTGCAATGTTGGTTTGTACGCTGATCGGTTACTTCGGGTTGCAGCCGTTCATGGCAGCGATCCGGCAGGCGTCGGCGATCGCGGGTGGGATGAACAGCGATGCCAAGCTGCAGTTCGGCATCCTGCATGGCGCGGCCAGCGCGATTTACCTGGTGCAGGGTTTACTGGGCGGGTGGTTGGTGTGCAAGCTGGGCGGCCCGCTTGCGGAGACTGCAGCATAGTGCGCCTGTCAAAACCCGGCTAGCGTCGTTGCGCCGGCGTGCCGTACAGGCGTGCTGCCTGCGCCAGGGCGCCTGACCATCCGGGTTTTGATAGGCGTACGTAGTCGAAGCAGGGCGGCGAGTGCATCGCCGGTCGTTCCTGTACAGCCGGTGCTGGAAAGCCTTATTTTCCGAGAGACGATTTCTTCGGACTTGCCTGGCGCGGCCTGGCGCGCTTGATGTTGCCGCCCTGCGTGACGCGCTCGTTTCCCTTGACCATCACCTTGGTCACCGACGGCCGCTTGGTGCCGCTAGGGCTCGGCTTGACGATGGTGACTTCGCGCATGCCTTTTCCGCTTCTGGTGCTGTGTTCTTTGACTTCCTCGGCCTTGGTGCGATAGACCACGAGCAGTTTGCCGATTTGCTGTACCGGTGCGGCGCCGAGTTGTTCGCAAATCGCCTCATAGATCGCGATCCGTGCTTCGCGGTCGTCGCCGAAGACGCGAATCTTGATCAAGCCATGCGAATCGAGGCTGGCGTCGATTTCCTTCATGACCCCTGGCGTCAGGCCAGCTTCGCCGATCATGACGACCGGATTGAGGGCATGGGCATCGGCGCGCAGCGCAGCGCGTTCGACAGGGCTGAGTTTCAACATAAAAATCCTTTAAAAACGGTATTCTACGCGAATGGCTAAGAACAAATTAAACAAAAACTGGCTGCATGACCACATCAACGACCCCTATGTAAAGCAGGCGCAGAAGGAGGGGTATCGTGCGCGCGCCGTCTATAAACTCAAGGAAATCGACGAGGGGGAAAAGCTGATCAAGCCAGGCCAGATCATCGTCGATCTCGGCTCGACGCCGGGCAGTTGGTCGCAATACGCGCGCAACAAGCTGGCCGGGAAGGCCGGTGGCGGTATCGACGGCCTGATCATCGGCCTCGACATGCTGCCGATGGAGCCGATCGCCGATGTCCACTTCATCCAGGGCGATTTTCGGGAGCAGCGCGTGTTGCGCCAACTCGAAGTCCTGCTCGAAGGCCGCAAGGTGGATCTGGTGTTGTCCGACATGGCGCCCAACCTGTCCGGTATCGCGATCGCGGACGCCGCGCGCATGGAGCACATCATCGATCTGGCAATGGAGTTTGCCCAGCTGCACATGAAACCTTCGGGTGCATTGCTCGTCAAATGCTTCAATGGTCAGGGCTACAGCCAGATTGTGGAAAAATTCAAACAAGAATTCAAGGTGGTTTCCTCGAAAAAGCCCAAAGCGAGCAAGGACAAGTCTTCGGAGGTGTTCTTGCTCGGGAAAATACTGAAAAACTCGCTTTAATCGCCAATTTCCGGCGATTCAGCCTTGATTTCGGACGGCTTTGTGCCGATATCAAAGTCAGCAAGAGGCATCCAATGCGGGTAGAATCCGACCGTTACACTGCGTAACGGGGTACCACGCAAACCAGCCGCGCGATGAAGGAGTTCTAGTGAATAACATGTTTTCCAAGGCTGCCATCTGGGTGGTCATTGCACTGGTGCTGTTTACCGTCTTCAAGCAATTCGACGGGCGCAGCATCGGTTCCGGCGCGCAAGCGGTGGCCTACTCCGATTTTCTCGACGAAGTCAAAGCCAAGCATGTGAAAGATGCAACGATCGAGGATCGCACCATCGTCGCCACGACCCAGGATGGCAAGAAGATCAAGGCTGCGATCACCTATCTCGACCGCGGGCTGATCGGCGACCTGGTCAACAATGGCGTCAAGTTCGACGTCAAGCAGCCCGAAGAACAGTCGTTCCTATCGCAGATCTTCATTTCCTGGTTCCCGATGCTGTTGCTGATCGGCGTCTGGGTATTCTTCATGCGTCAGATGCAGGGAGGTGGCAAGGGCGGGGCGTTCTCGTTCGGCCGCTCCAAGGCGCGCATGCTCGATGAAGCCAGCAACACGGTGACCTTCGGCGATGTCGCCGGCTGCGATGAAGCCAAGGAAGAAGTGCAGGAACTGGTCGAATTCTTGCGCGACCCGACCAAATTCCAGAAGCTCGGCGGCCGGATTCCGCGCGGCGTGCTGATGGTCGGTCCACCGGGCACCGGCAAGACGCTGCTGGCGCGCGCCATCGCCGGCGAAGCCAAGGTCCCTTTCTTCACGATCTCCGGCTCGGACTTCGTCGAGATGTTCGTCGGTGTCGGCGCCTCTCGTGTGCGCGACATGTTCGAGACCGCGAAGAAGCATTCTCCCTGCATTATTTTCATCGACGAGATCGATGCGGTCGGCCGGCATCGCGGCGCCGGCATGGGCGGCGGCAACGACGAGCGTGAACAGACCCTGAACCAGTTGCTGGTAGAGATGGATGGCTTCGAAGCGAATTCCGGCGTGATCGTGATTGCAGCGACCAACCGGGCCGATGTGCTCGACAAGGCCCTCCTGCGGCCGGGCCGTTTTGATCGCCAGGTGATGGTCGGCCTGCCGGATATTCGCGGCCGCGAGCAGATCTTGTATGTCCACATGCGCAAGGTACCGATCGGCACCGACGTCAAGGCCGACGTGCTGGCGCGCGGTACGCCCGGTTTCTCCGGCGCCGACCTGGCCAACCTGGTCAACGAGGCGGCGTTGTTTGCGGCACGCCGCAGCAAGCGCCTGGTCGAGATGCAGGATTTCGAGGACGCGAAGGACAAGATCGTCATGGGCCCGGAACGCAAGTCGGCCGTCATGCGCGAGGAGGAGCGCCGCAATACCGCCTTCCATGAATCCGGTCATGCAGTGGTCGCAAAACTGCTGCCGAAGGCCGATCCGGTCCACAAGGTCACGATCATGCCGCGCGGCTTTGCCCTCGGGTTGACTTGGCAATTGCCCGAGCATGACCGCGTGAACATGTACAAGGACAAAATGCTGGAAGAGATCGCCATCCTGTTCGGCGGCCGCATCGCCGAAGAGATTTTCATGCATCAGATGTCGACCGGCGCATCGAACGACTTCGAACGCGCCACCAAGCTGGCGCGCGCGATGGTGACCCGCTACGGCATGTCGGAAACCCTGGGCACCATGGTCTACGAAGACACCGAACAGGAAGCCTATTTCGGCCGCATGTCGTCGAAGACGGTGTCGGAAGCGACGCAGCAGAAGGTCGATACCGAGATCCGCCGCATTTTGGATGGCCAGTACGCCCTGTCACGCAGCCTGCTGGAAGAAAATCGCGACAAGGTCGAGATGATGGCCAAGACCTTGCTGGACTGGGAAACCATCGATGCCGACCAGATCAACGACATCATGGAAGGCCGTGAGCCACGCCTGCCGAAAGCGGGCGTACCGCCAAAGCG
>JACMOV010000032.1 GCA_014377845.1 Herminiimonas sp. | reverse complement strand
CCTGCTGATGATCTGCACCGGCACCGGCGCGGCGCCGATGCGCGCCATGACGGAACACCGGCGCCGCCTGCAGGCTGCCGGCAAACCTGCGACCGGCAAGCTGATGCTGTTCTTTGGCGCGCGCAACCCGGCCGAGCTGCCGTACTTCGGACCACTGCTCAAACTGCCGGCCGACTTCATCGACCGCCACTTCGCCTTTTCAAGGGAAAGCGGCCAGCCGAAAACCTACGTGCAGGACAAGATCCGCGAAGCCGGCGTTTCGGTCGCGCAGCTTTTGCGCGGCGACACCTACCTCTACATCTGCGGCCTCAAGGGCATGGAAACCGGTGTCATGGCAGCGCTGTCGGCCATCTGTACCGAGCACGGTATCGACTGGCCCGCAATGCATGGACGGATGGTGAAGGAGGGGCGGTTTCATGTTGAAACGTATTGAGCGCACCTTTTAAATCCTGCTTGCGTCGTAGTACTCGCTTGCCATACCGGCATAATACCTGCGCCAGCGCGCCTGGCCATCCAGGTTTTGATAGGCGCGCTGAAGCGTCGCACACCGGGTTGCCAATGCGTTTGTAGCCGAAGCGCCGCCATGTTCCCTATCACGCGGCGGAGTGCGACGATTCCGCACCTCGATCTCGCCAGACTCTGATAGCCTACAACCCCATCGAAGCTCTTCTCTGAACCATCCTGCCAATGACGACCAACGGCACGAACCCCACCCCATCGCCGCAAGACCGCAAGTGCCCCGCGCTCTTTGTATCCGGGCCGGCAACCAGGCAAGGGAAGACTACTGTATCGGTTGCTCTCGCACGGCTGCATGCCCGGGAAGGCCGAACCGTGCGCGTGTTCAAGTGCGGTCAGGATTTCCTCGATCCGGTCTGGCTGTCCCTGGCCAGTGGCGCGCCGGTACACCAGCTCGACCTCTGGGTCAGCGGCGAGGCAGAGTGCCGGCGCCGCTTGTGGCAGGCGGCTGGCGAGGCCGATCTGATCATCGTCGAAGGCGTGATGGGTCTGTTTGACGGGCAGCCTAGCAGTGCCGACCTGGCCATTGCGTTTTCATTACCGGTCGTCGCGGTGGTCGATGCGTGGTTCATGGCGCAGACATTTGGCGCAGTCGCGATGGGCTTGCGCGACTACACGCAAGGGCTGCCTTGGGCCGGCGTGCTCGCCAATCGCGTCGCCGGTGCGGCGCATGCCCGGATGCTGCAACAAAGTCTGCGCGATCCGGACGATTGGCTCGGTGCGCTGCCGTACGACGCGGGGATGTGCCTGCCTGAACGCCATCTCGGTCTCGTTTCTGCCGGCGAGCTCGATGATCCGAACGGTCGTCTCGACCGGGCCGCAGACGGCTTGCGCGATACAGTTCTCGGTAACCTGACGGTTGCCGAACTCGGGAAATGGACGGTCAACTTTACTGCTCCCGACATCGCCGATCGCGTGCCGCGCCCGCTGGCCGGCTGCACGATTGCAGTTGCACGCGATGCGGCCTTTTGCTTTATCTACGATGCCAATATCACCGTTCTGGAAGAGCTGGGCGCAACCATCGTGTTCATGTCACCCCTGGTCGATACGCAACTACCGGAATGCGACGCCGTCTGGCTGCCTGGCGGCTACCCGGAATTGCACACCGCCGCGTTGTCGCGCAACGCGGCTTTTCGCGAGGGCCTGCGGGCACACGTGTTGCACGACCGGCCGGTCTGGGCCGAGTGTGGCGGCCTGATGTCACTGTTCGATTCGATGATGACCGCCGATGGTTCTTCCCACCCCATGTGGGGCGTGATGCCTGGCCAGGTCAGCATGCAGGAGAAGCTGGTCGCACTCGGGCCGCACGAGGTTTCACTGACGACTGGAACCTTGCGTGGTCACACCTATCATCACTCACACTGCACGACCACCCTGGTCCCGGCTGGATTCACTCGCGCGGCGGCCGCCAGCGAGACCAACCGCGAAGCGATTTATGTCATTGGCAACACCAGAGGCAGTTATTTCCATGCCTACTTTGGCTCCAGCCCCGTGGCCACCGCCCAGCTTTTCAAACCGGGAAAAATCCTGTGATGGACCGAGGGCCGCAACGTATCGTCTGCCTGACGGAAGAAACCACGGAATGGCTCTACATGCTGGGCCAGGAACACCGGATCGTGGGCATCTCGGGATACACCGTACGGCCGCCACGCGCACGCGCTGAAAAGCCGAAAATCAGCGCATTCACGACGGCAAAGATCGACAAGATCATGGCGCTCGAGCCCGACTGCGTCCTTGGATTTTCCGACCTGCAGGCCGACATTGCGGCCAGCCTGATTCGGCGTGGCGTGCAGGTAACCGTTTTCAACCAGCGCAGCATCGAGCAGATCCTATCGATGATGGTACAGGTTGCCGCCATCGTCGGACAGGTCGAGCGCGGCGCTGTGATCCTGGCTGAGATCAGCGCGTCGATGAGGGCGGTCGAGGCGCAATCTCGAGATATGGATCGCCATGGCATTGCGCGCCCCGTGGTCTTTTTTGAAGAGTGGGACGATCCGCATATCAGCGCCATCCAGTGGGTTTCGGAGTTGATCAGCATTGCCGGCGGCACTGACTGTTTTGCCGAACTCGGTAAAAAAGCCATGGGACGCGACCGTATCATTGCCGACGATGCCGAAATTATCCTGCGCAATCCTGACGTCATCATTGGTTCCTGGTGTGGCAAGAAATTTCGCGCCGATACCGTCGCTGCCCGAACCGGCTGGGACACCGTATCGGCTGTACGCAACCAGCAGCTCTTCGAAATCAAATCGCCGGATATCCTGCAGCCAGGGCCGGCTGCGCTGACCGACGGCCTTCGCCAGCTGCATGCGGTGATCGACCGATGGCGAAGACGACCCGATCGCCGTACCGAAAGCGCATCGTTTTAAATGCATGGCACCGCCTGATCTTTTTGCATTGCTGGCATTATCTCAAGTACATGTTGATCACTTCCGTATCCTGACCTAAACATCGAGACGGCAGGGCGCTACTGCCGCCTCGCAGCACATTGGAGAATATTCATGACCAAGCTCAGTAGCGAAAAACGAGATGCAATTCCTGAGCGGGAATTCGCTTTCACGAAACAAAAAAAGGAACCATTGGAAGACGCCAGTCACGTGCGAAATGCCCTCGCACGCTTCGATCAGGTAGAAGGCGTCACGGACGCGGAGCGTGATGCCGCATGGAAGAAAATCCAGGCGGCGGCCAAGAAATTTGGCGTAGAAATCAACGAAAAAGATTGGCGTGAACTGGGCCAGCGCAATCGCAGGAATCATTGACTGAATACCGACGCAGCGCCCGATGCGATTCCGCGGGCCATCGTCGGCTATCACCAGGACGAACACCTCGATCGGGTGGGTGGACTGGCGTGCGGGCACGGCCAGCATCTGCCAGCAAGCGCGAACCATTTTGCTTGACCGCGACCTGTCCGTTGAGATGGCGGACGGTGCTTCTCCCTTTCACAGGGCCACAGGGTCGTGACGAGGTGAGCTGCGGCAATTCAATTGTTGTATAGTTTCCAAGCGTCGCCGGCAGGCATCCGCTCTGCAGCGCGCTTGTCGAAAGTGCCTCGATTGAAACTGAAACGGTTGGATGCGCTACTCCCTTCTTTTTTATTCCTGGCCGTCAGCGCGGCACAGGTCAATGCGGCCGACATCCACGCACCGCCTTCCGCGGTTCGGTCTGTAACCGATCATTATGGCGACCTCACTGTGATTGATCCGTATCGCTGGCTCGAAAACGCCAGCGATCCGAAAGTGAAGCAATGGAGCCTCGCCCAGGACAAGTACAGCCGGCGTTATCTCGATCACCTGGCGGTCCGCGCGCCACTGTTGAAGCACCTGGTCGCGCAGTTCTCTGCCAACTCCACCGCCTACTACGATCTGCAGGTCGCAGGCGGCCAGGTATTTGCCCGCTTCAACCAGCCGCCAAAGCAGCAACCGATGATCGCGATGCTGGGTCTGGATGCCGATCCCGCCACGGCGCGCGTGGTGGTCGACCCGAACCGGATCGATCCGAAGGGCACGACGGCGTTCGACTGGTATGTGCCTTCGCCCGACGGCAGGAAGATCGCCGTTTCCCTCTCAAAAAATGGCAGCGAAGACGGCGCGGTCAATATCGTCGATGTGGCCACCGGCAGGCAGATCGACAGCACGATTCCACAGGTGCAGTATCCGACCGGCGGCGGCAGCCTGGCATGGCGCGCCGACGGCAGCGGCTTCTGGTACACCCGCTATCCGGGGCCGCGAGAAGCGCCGGAGCGGCAGCATTTTTACCAGCAGATCTACTTCCACAAGCTCGGCGATGCACCGTCTGCAGATCGCTACGTAATCGGCAGGGACTTTCCGAAAGTCGCCGAGATCACGCTCGATAACCGGCAAAATCCGGATCACGTGCTGGTCACGGTGGCCAACGGCGACGGCGGGGAATTCGCGCATTACTTGCTCGGTCAGGATGGCGGCATCCGGCAGGTCAGTCGTTTCGAGGACAAGATCGTCGCCGCCACCGTCGGGCCCGACAATTTCCTGTACCTGGTCTCGCGCAAGGATGCGCCGCGCGGCAAGCTGTTGCGCCTGGGCCTCAACGATCTCGACCTGACGCATGCGACGGTGCTGCTGCCCGAATCCGAGGCGGTGATCCAGACCGCCGGTGAGTTCGGCGGTACGCCGCTGGTGATCACGCCGAAGGCGATCTACCTTCGTGAAATCGTCGGCGGACCCGGACGGGTCGCGATCATCGACCACGACGGCAAGTCGCTCGGTACGCTGCCCCTGCCGGAACTGGCTGCCGTCGATGAAGTCGCCCCGCTCGGCGATGGCACGCTGCTGTACTCGGTCATGACCTACCTGCAGCCGCATCACTTTGCGCGCTACGACGAAGCGCAGGCCACCGCGACGCCATCGAAACTGGTCCGCACCAGTCCGATCTCCTACGCCGATACTGACGTGCTGCGGGAATTCGCGACTTCGAAGGACGGTACCAGGATTCCGCTGGTCATCGTGCGGCGCAAGGACACCCGTCTCGACGGCAGCAACCCGGTCCTGCTCAACGGTTACGGCGGTTACGGTATCAGCATGGAGCCGGTCTTCCAGGGGCCGGAAACGCGGGTCTGGCTCGATGCCGGCGGCATCTACGTGATCGCCAACCTGCGTGGCGGCGGCGAGTTTGGCGAGACCTGGCACCAGCAAGGCGCGTTGACCAACAAGCAGAACGTGTTCGACGATTTCACGGCGGTCGCCGAATACCTGATCGCGCGAAAATACACCACCAGTGCACGCCTGGCCGCAATCGGCGGCAGCAACGGCGGGCTGCTGATGGGCGCGGTCGTGACCCAGCATCCGGACTTGTTTCGTGCCGTGGTGTCCGAGGTCGGCATCTACGACATGCTGCGCGTTGAACGCGACCCGAATGGCGCCTTCAACATCACCGAATTCGGCAGCACGCACGACCTGGCGCAACGCGATGCGCTGTATGCCTACTCGCCTTACCATCATGTCGAGAAGGGTGTGCGGTATCCGGCGATCTACATGACCACCGGTGCAACCGATGGCCGCGTGAACCCGATGCACTCCCGTAAAATGATCGCCCGGCTGCAGGCAGCCACCAGTAATGACCGTCCGGCTTACCTCAGCATCAACAACAACGCCGGCCACGGCATTGGCAGCGCGCTGTCGATTCGCATCAACCAGATCGCCGACATCTACAGCTTTCTGTTCGATCAGCTGGGGATGAAACCGTAAGCAGCGTTGTCGCGAACGACCACGAAAAAACTGGCGTCGCAATTGCATTGTTTTTTGCGAAATCGGGGCAGGTTCGTAGCACAGGAATGTGTCCGCCGCCGCAGTTTTGCGAATTAGCGACAGGTTAAAAAAAGGAGACTTTTTTACTTGTCACGAGGCAATTAAATGGCATGATGAATGCATCATGTTCATCGACGAAACCATCGCAGAAACGCGTTCCTGGGCCATCCCGGCCTTGAGTGCGCTGATGATTCTGCATCATGATTTCCAGATACCGAGGCTGGCGCAGGTGCGCCGTCTCGACTGGTCCGGCGATGCGCTGACGGTGCTGTTTTGCTACGGTATTTGCAACGTCTCCGGCGATGTCGTGGATGCGGCCGATTTCCGCGTCATGCTGCACCGCGATGGCGCGGTCGGGATGCAGTTCGACGGACCGGATGGTTCCGTCAATCGGCAGGGGCTGCTGGAATTCCTGACCGGCGAAGTGGTGCGGGAATCCAAGCGCTGGGCCGAGGACATGGCAACCTGGTGCCAGCCCGGATCGGACCTGGCGCCGAATAGGGCGGCGATTCTGTGCATGGCGGGCGCGCTGGTCGCCTGCATGACGCCGGCAACCGTGATCGTCGTGGAAAAAGAACTCGGCGATCGCAGCCGGATCCGCAAGATCAGCATCACCGATGGCGATGCGGTCTTCGAAATCACGCCTGCCGGTTTTCGAGATGTGAACCTGTATCTGTGCACGCGGCAGGCGGATCCGCGCGCAGTGCGCTCCTACCGCAAGTACGACATCCAGGCGACGCCGGCCACGCCGAGTCCGCGCTACCTGCAATGGCTCGATCGCATGACGCTCGCATCGGCACACCTGATGCTGCTGCCCATGGGCCTGATCGTGCACCTGTGCGAACGCGTCCTGCTCGGCGACGCGCCGGAAACCGTTTTCCACACCGGTCCGCAGCCACCGCGGATCATCGACTCCACGGCCGGCGACAGCCTCTCCGCGCTGTTCAGTTAATTGGGCGGCTTGAGCGGATGGGCAGATCATGCCCAAATTGAATCGGCGTTACATCCGCTTGCAAACTACTTAGCTAAAAGAAATTTATGCGCGCCAGCGAACTGACGCGCATGCAGGTATTTTGGCACCCTGTGTACCATCTGAACGGCCGCGCCGGCGGCTGTCCGTCCCCCTTTATAATCGACCTTGATCAAGAAATTTCTGGTCATCCGTTGAAGGGGATCGACGCCCTTCGTTGTTGCCGCAGCCATGCTGATGCAATGCGTCTGCGACGTTGCAAGCGGCAGCGCCCTCCGGCGCACGCCGATTCCGGTGAGGACAGGGAAACGTCATGCTGAAAAAAACCGAAATACAGGTTGCGCAAGCCGAAGCCGGCTCTCGCGAGCCCGTTCGTTCGGCGTTCAGCGCGCACGAGAGTACGGCACGCGGGCGGTTGAAGGAAAGTGCGTGGATCGATAAGTTTCTCGACAAGAAAAAAGCGCTGCAGGCGGCGCTGCCGCCGCAACCAGCGCCGCAAGCCGTCGTGCCGGCGCCAGTAGAACCGCCCGCACTATCGGTCGAAAGACTGCTCGCGCTGCCGGCACCGCTGGCCGCGCAGCTGGTTGCGCTCGAGCGGGCGGACGGTCGCGCCAATACGGTACCCGCGTCGCTCCTGCATGAAATATGGATTGCGATCGAGAGCAACACGAGTGCGCTGGTGCCGGAGTGGGCGTTCATCGAAAGTACCGGGAGAGGACCCGCCGATGCCTTGGCAGCGGCCGCCGGCGGCGCCGGCGAACTGGTGCTGGCGCGCTTCCCGGACATCCTCGCCCCGCACCAGACCGCCATCACGGACAGCGTGCGCACGGCGCGCCACGGCGTGCGCCATTACCTGCACGCGAACCGGGTCGATCTGCAATGTGGACTGACACTGATCGCGTCCCAGAAACCGCTGGCAGCGGAAATTCCGGGATTTCAGCAAATGCTGGCCGAGCAAAACGTCGCGCTGGTGGTCGACCTGACCCGGGATGTGGAGCAGGATGTGCACGACGACTATGCGTTGCCACGGCCGATGAGCATGGTAAAGGCAGCGACCCAGCGCAGGATCGATCTGCTGCCCTCGCGACGTGCTGGAGGCAGCGAGCTGAAGGCGATGCTGCAGGTGCTGACAGTACGGTATCCGGCGCGAGAGCATGCAGCGCGCGATCACGCGGTGCAGCGCCTGCATTTCAGCGCGTGGCCGGACCATGGCGTGGTGTCGGAAGACACCCTGATTGCATTGGCGGACCGGGTCGGGCAACTCAGCCACGATGCCGGCGGCGCCGTCGTGATTCACTGCATGGCCGGCGTTGGCCGCAGCGGCACGTTGCTCAGCTTCATAGCGGCGCGGCGGCGGATTGCTGCGATGATTCACGCCGGCCAGCGGGTAGGTGCGGCACCGGTTCTCAGGACAGCGATGGATGTGGTCGCGCGCGGACGGATCGACCGCAGTCCTTCATTTGTCCAGACCGAGGAGCAGTTCCAGCTGCTGGTGCAGGCATTGTTTCAGGACAGTGCGCAGGCCACGGGAGCGGCCGACAAACACCTTGTCGGTGCGCTATCACTGCCTCGCAGTGCATGGCAGCGCACCATGCGATGGCTTGGCGTCATGTAGGCTTGAAAGCCAGATTACCGGGGCAAGATACCTGGTCAAAAACGGGGTCAAAAATGGCTCATGCACGCCCGATGATGCAGGCGCTGGCCATGAGCTCCTCCAGCAGCGCCAGCGAGACCTTGCCGGAGACGGCATACGGATCGAGTTCCGGACGTGCGGAATATTTCAACACGATCGAGGTGTTGACCTTGTCGAGGTTGACCTGGCCCATGGTCCAGCCGCCGAAGCGCCGCTCGGTGATTTCTTCATAGTGCAGCAACACGACATCGTGATGCCGCGGGTCGCGCATGATCTTGCAGAACAGCGCGTTGACGGTATCGCGGCTGCCCTCGATCGCCTGCAGGTAGATGCCGCCGCCATGGCAAAGGATGCCGGTAATGCCGATCGGCGGATTGTTCTTGCGCGACGATCCGAGGATCGATTCGATGTCATCGGCCAGCTCGGTTGACGAGCGACTGACGTAGAGCAGGCGGACCAGCATGATTGTTCAATCCTTTTTCGGAATCAGCGAGAGGAATTCCATCCGCAGGCTGGGGTTTTTCAGGAAGGAGCCGCGCATGACCGAGTTGATCATCCTGCTGTCCATGTCCTTGACGCCGCGCCACGCCATGCAATAGTGCGTCGCTTCCATCACGATCGCCAGCCCGTCGGGCTGGGTACGCTCCTGGATCAGGTCTGCCAGCTGCACAACCGCTTCTTCCTGGATCTGCGGCCGGTTCATGACCCACTCCGCCAGGCGGGCGTACTTGGACAGGCCGATGACGTTGGTGTGCTCGTTGGGCAGCACACCGACCCAGACCTTGCCGATTACCGGGCAGAAGTGATGGCTGCAGGCGCTGCGCACCATGATCGGACCGACGATCATCAGTTCGTTGAGATGCTCGACATTCGGAAACTCCGTGATCGCCGGACGTGGCACATAGCGGCCGCGAAACACTTCATTGATGTACATCTTCGCCACGCGGCGGGCGGTATCGCCCGTATTGTGGTCATTGACAGTGTCGATGACGAGGCTGTCGAGCACGCCCTTCATCTTCGATTCCACTTCGTCGAGCAGCGCTTCGAGTTCGCCTGGTTCAATGAAGTCGGAGATGTTGTCATTGGAGTGAAAACGCTTTTTAGCGGTGATCAGGCGGGCGCGAATCCGGGCGGATACGGGCACGCTGACCGGCTTCAAGGCGGGCAGGGAGTCGTCATTATTTTGCATAGGCCAGATGGTAACAGCAAAATTTTACGGATGTCGTCCGTGTATCTGGATAGTTCTTTGGCACAACATTATTGTTCTGAGGAAACTTACTGCGTGCCCTGGGGTACAGTGAAAACCGAACAATGAGGGCAAACCCGTCGCGAGGCGGGGACGCAAAGCCACCGGCCTGCGGCGCATGCGCGTCCAAGGTAGCGGGGTTGCCGGCAAGTCGATCCGCACATGCCGCGGATCGGTTGCTTGTCGCGGCGTCACCCTCGCATCCCGGGAGCGTGATGATCATGACGAATTTCCTGCGCCGCAATGACGGCAGCAACAGGGGCGCCTTTCTATCTGCGCTCGGTCTTGCCACATTATTGAGCGCGTGCGGTGCCGGCGGCGGCAACAATAACGTCAGCGCGGGCACCGACCCGGTGGCCGTCGCGGCGGTCGAAACGGCCAATGCGGGCGGCCCGGTTGCAAGCGCGACCACCGTGGTGGAAATGCGCATCGCGACGTTGCCGGATGATGTCGCCACGCGTTTCGCGCAGCCGGCGTTTCATGCCGCCCCGGTCGTTCTCGATGCACCGGACGATGTGGACCGGATCGACAGCAGCGCCTCGGCGCGCGTGGCGCCACGCACCGAGCAGGTCCCGGCGGCCCTGAATGGTATCTCGACCCGGCAACTCACGTTGCCTGCGTTGGAGGCCGCGCTGCGCCGCGCTGCGGCCGGTGCCGGAGGCGGCAGCGCTGCGCCGGCGGCATTGCCACTCGCCACACCGGCCAGCGTGGCGATCTACTCGCCGGCGCAAATTCGTGCCGCCTATAACCTGCCGCCGCTACCGGCGGCCGGTACTGTGCTGCTGCCCGCACAGGCCGCCCAACTCGGTGCGGGACAAACCATTTATATCGTCGATGCGCAGCACGATCCCAACATCGTCGCCGAGCTCGCCGCCTTCAACCACAAATTCGGGCTGCCAGGCTGCATCACCGGCGCCATCGTACCGACGACACCGCTGCCGCTTGCCGCTGCCGGCGAGGGCTGTGAGCTCGATGTCGTCTACAGCACGGCGGCCGGCGGCATCGCCGCAACGGCGCCCGCCTACGATGCGGCCTGGGCGACCGAAATCGCACTCGACGTGCAATGGGCGCATGCGACGGCGCCACTGGCCCGGATCGTCCTGATCGAAGCGCCGGATGGTTCCCTGAAAAACTTGCTGGGCGCCGTCACGCTTGCCAATGCGATGGGACCCGGCGTGGTCTCGATGAGTTTTGGCAGCCCGGAAGGCACGTGGACCGGGTCCGCCGATGCCGCGTTTGCAGCGCCGGGCATGAGCTATCTTGCAGCGAGCGGCGACTCCGGCGCGGCCGTCGAATGGCCATCGGTTTCGGCCAATGTCCTTGCCGTCGGCGGCACCACGCTCAGCTATTCAGGAACCGGAACCCGCGCCGAGGCCGGTTGGTCCGGAACCGGCGGTGGCATCAGCCAGTATGTGGCGACGCCGTACTATCAAACCGCTGCCGTGCCGGGCCTGGTGCCGGCGGCGCATCGTGCGGTGGCGGATGTGGCATTCAATGCCGATCCTGCAAGTGGGCAGTACGTTGCAACGGTCGCGCCCGGCAGTACGGCGGTAGGCTGGATCAGTGTCGGCGGCACCAGTCTGGCGACGCCGCAGTGGGCCGGAATCATCGCCATCGGCAATGCCCAGCGCGCTCTTGCGTCCAGACCCTTGCTCGGTATCCCGCATGCGCTGCTGTACGGTCAGATTGCGTCCGTTCCCGGTACGTATGCCAGTGTGTTTGCCGATGTCACGGCCGGCGCCGATGGCATCTGTGCGATCTGCACCGCCAGGGTTGGCTACGACACCTTGTCGGGTCTCGGTACGCCGAATGTCGATAACCTGCTGGCAGCGATCGGCGGCGCATCGGCGGCGATCATCGCACCGGTGGCGCCTTCGGTACTCTCGCATACCATCACCGGCAGGACCGGGATCGCGCTCTCGTTCACCGCTTCCGTCCACGCCAGCAACCCCGTAACGTATGGCTTGACCGGCGCACCCGCTGGCATGGTGATCGCTGCAAACGGTGCCATTACCTGGCCGTCTCCGATTGTGGGCAGCACTCCGGTGACGGTGACTGCAACGGACATCAGCACCGGCGTGGGCGGCAGCGGCACGTATCTCGTGGTGATCGCGTCGTCTGCTGTGCTGCAAGCGGTACCGGTTCTCACGCCGGCAATGATCAGCAGCGCGCCCGGGGTCGCGCTGGAATTTTCCACCCGCGCACGCGCCGCGGGACCGATCGCGTTCGCGCTCTCGGGCGCGCCACCAGGGATGGGAATCGGGAGCACCGGCGTGATCACCTGGCCGGTACCGCTTGCAGGCACCTATACCGTGGCGGTGACCGCGAAAGACAGCAGGTCCGGCCTGAGCAGCGTCGCCCCGTTCACGGTCGTGATCGCAGCGGGCGGTCCCGTCATCACCGCGCCGCCGATCGCTGCCGTCGCGGGCACGCCGGTGCAGGGAGCGATTGCGGTTGCCGATCCCGGCGCGCGGTCCCTGCGCATGTCGATCTCGGGCGTGCCGATGGGCATGACCTTCATGCTGAGCGGGACGACGATCTACCCGATCTGGGCACATCCGGTGGCGGGTAGTTATACCCTGGATGTCGAAGTGGTCGATGCGCTGGGTTTGACGACACAGCGCGCCGTGCCGGTGACGATCACGGCAAAGTGATCAAGCGTCGGTAGAGCGGCACGCAGACTGCATGTCGCCGCCTGCCGCGCAGCAAGCGGTCATGCGCACGGTATTGCCACCCGAAGTCTTGGCCGCATACAGCAATTCGTCCCCATAACCGATGAGGTCTGCGGCGGAATGCGCATGGGTGTGATCGTAGACCACGCCGGCGCTGGCCGTGATCACCATCGCGCCACCATCGATGATCCATGGATGGCCGAGAGCGGCCAGGACCTTGTGCGTGACCAGTTCCCCTTCATCCATGGAACGAACGGCTTCGACAATGACGGCGAATTCATCCCCGGCAAGCCGGGCGACGGAATCGGTAGAACGCACCACCTGCTTCAGGCGTGCACCGAACTGCTGCAGGACAAGGTCGCCCTTTCCGCTGCCGATGGCCTGGTTCAGCATGCCGAAGTGGTCGATGTCGAGAAACAGCACCGCAATGCCGGTCTTGGCGCGCCTTGCCCGCGCCAGCGCCGCTTGCAGGTTGTCGAAGAATCCGGCGCGGTTGGCCAGGCCGGTCAGAGGATCGGTGCGCGACACCATGGATATATCCCGCTTCGCTTCGCTCAGGGCGGACACGTTTTCGGTGATGGTCAATGCAAAGGCGACCTCGCCGCAGGCGCCAAAAACCGGGTACGACGTCATGCGCAGTGTCTGGGGTTGTCCATCGCAGCGGTGCAGTGCGACGGCGGACTCCGGCGCAGGCCGTCTGGTTTTGCGAAGCAGCGCTTCCTGCGCGGCCTGCACGCTCGCGACCTCTCGGGGCAGTGAAAAATGCGGGATGCCGCCCGACGACTGCACCGGATCGATTGCAAACATGGCTTCGGCCGCCGCGTTCCATAGAAGCAGGTCATTTGCCGCGTCGTCCGGGTGCTCTTCCGGGTGCAGGCGTTTGACATGGACGCCGACCGGAATTACCTGCATCAGCGTCTTCAGGAACTGCTCGCAGTCGTTCAAGGAAAGCGGGGCCGGCTCCTGCTTGCGCGGCGAGCGACTCCCGGGAGAAGGCGGGCTGTCCTTGACATGCGGAACTTGCGGGCGCGGCTCGACCGGGTGAGCCGAAATGTCAAGACGATTTCGGGTTGGTTCCATGTGGACCTCCATGGATTGCTGCAGCACCGGCGCGGGCGCCTGACCGGCGCGTAAATTACCTACCCGCTTGCAGGGAAAAGCCAGAGCATCAGAAATCTGATTTAAACGAAAGTAACAATCAAAATCTACTCTCGGTAGTACCTTCAGGCGATTGTAATGTCTAGGACATCAAGATGACCAGAGAAATTGAATGTTTTTAGGAAAGTGTTTGAAAAGCCACTCCTTCGGGGGCGATCGAGGGGATCCCCTGCAGGTTTGCTGGGGCGGGCACCGACAACCGAAAACCAGCGCCGATACCGCGCAGCGAAAGGTCTACCGGGTATTAATCGTCGCCGGTCGTTTCGTCGGTATCGGCGGCCAGACCATCGACGATGCGCTCACCGCCCTTGGCGCCGGCGCTCAAGCGGCCCAGCGCGCTGTCGATGGCGCGCTTGAGTTTTTCCGCAGCGCCGATGATCGCCTGATGCATGTTCGTTGCATGGTCGTTTGCCACGATCGGCGGATGGCCCTGGATGCGGGCTTCCATCATGCAGCGATGGTCGCCGGTCGGACTCTTCGAATCCTTGCCTTCACTCAGGTGCACCACGACGCGCGTGATCTGCTGGCTGAATCGCGCCAATGTATCGGTAACCACGGTCTCCACGTGCGTGGTGAGGGCTTCGTGACGTTCGATCGAATGATCGTTGTTGATCTGGATTTCCATCTGGTTGTTTCCTTTAAAAGAAGGATTGGTGGATGGGATCAGGTCGGGATGGCAATCGGAGGTGGCATGGCGACCATCGTCCCGAACGCTTCGCGGTTCATTGTACGGCCATGCCACGCAAAACTGCGTGGCGACGAGACTGCCCTGACAATATTCCGCTTCGCGCGGCAAATCTGTTCGCTGCCCAACGCACCGTCGGGGACACCGCGGAGTCGCTTGGCGCGCCAGCACGCAGGCCGCTTGGATGACCGAAATTGCTGTTTTTATGCAGCCCGGACGCATAGAATCACCCCTTTGCATCCGGTGTAGACACTGCGGCAATTTTTTGCCCGGCACCCGCCGCACCGATTCTCTTCCATGAAAACCCCCAAAAGACTCCAGCCCCTGGTCGAAGAAGGCCTGATCGACGAAGTCATGCGCCAGCTGATGAGCGGCAAGGAGGCGACCGTGTATGTCGTGCGCTGTGGCGACGATATCCGTTGCGCCAAGGTCTACAAGGAAGCCAACGAGCGCAGCTTCCACCAGGCGGTGGCCTATCAGGAAGGCCGACGCGTCAAGAACAGCCGACAGGCGCGCGCCATGGAAAAAGGCACCCGCTATGGCCGCAAGATGGCCGAGGAAGTCTGGCAGAACGCCGAGGTCGATGCGCTGTACCGTCTGGCCGCGGCCGGGGTGCGGGTGCCGACCCCCTATATCTGCTTCGAAGGCGTACTGCTGATGGAACTGGTCACCGACGCCACCGGCAATGCGGCGCCGCGCTTGAACGATGTCGAGCTGACCCACGCGCTGGCGTTGCAATACCACGCGACGCTGTTGAAACAAGTCGTGCTGATGCTGTGCGCCGGCGTGATCCACGGCGACCTGTCCGAATACAACATCCTGGTCGACGAGCACGGTCCCGTAATTATCGACCTGCCGCAGGCGATCGACGCCGCCGGCAGCAGCGTCGCCTCGAGCATGCTGGAACGCGATGTCGACAACCTCGCCAATTTCTTCGCCGTGGCGGCGCCGGAACTGCAGGGTTCCCAATACGGCAAGGAGATCTGGGGACTGTATCAGGCCGGGCTTCTGACACCCGAGTCGCCGCTGACCGGGATTGTCGCCGCACCGACGCACGTGGCCGATGTCGGCGCCGTCATCCATGAAATCGCGCTGGCGCGGGAGGAAGCGGAAGAACGCCGCCGCCAGATGGAAATGTACGACTGAGCGCCTGCCATCGCAGTGCCGACACGATCAACCCCACATTCAATTTTCAGGTACACATCATGCAAGCAGAAAGCTTCATCCCCGGCAAGGACGCCTCGCTCGAATCGACCATCCGCACCATGCAGGCCAAGCTGGCGGCGCGCGGCTTCCATCTCGACGAATCCTCCTGGCTCAATCCGGTCGAAGCGATCTGGTCCTGTCATGTGAAGGACCATGAATGCCCGATGCTGTTTGCAAACGGCAAGGGCGCATCCGCACTGGCGGCGCGCGCCAGTGCGCTGGGCGAATTCTTCGAGCGGCTCGGCACGCATTACTTCTGGACCCATTTCTATCTCGGCGAGACCCGCGCCAACCGGCCGTTCGTGCACTATCCGCAGGAACGCTGGTTCGCCCACCCGGCCGACGGCAGCTGGCCAGCTGAACTGCTCGACGCCGAACTGCATGCCTTCTACAACCCGGACGGTGAAATCGACAGCCGCGTGCTGGTCGACCTCAATTCCGGCAATGTCGAGCGCGGCATCTGCGCCTTGCCGTACACGCGGCTGCGTGATGGCGCGCAGACCTGGATACCGGTCAACATCATTGGCAATCTTTATGTGAGCAACGGCATGGCCGCCGGGAACACGATGATGGAAGCGCGCAGCCAGGCGCTGTCGGAGATCTTCGAGCGCGCCATCAAGTACCGCATCATCGCCGAAGGCCTGTGCCTGCCGGAAGTGCCGGACGAGGTGATCGCGCGGTATCCCGGCATCGCCGCCGGCATCAAGGGATTGCGCGCCGAAGGCTTCGGCATCATCGTGCGCGACGCCTCGCTCGGCGGTCGCTATCCGGTCATGAACGTGACCCTGATCCATCCGAAGGACCAGGGTGTGTTCGCCAGTTTCGGCGCCCATCCGCGCTTCGAGATCGCTCTGGAACGGGCGCTGACCGAATTGCTGCAGGGGCGGGCGCTCGAATCGCTGGAAGGCTTTCCGGAACCCGGTTTCGACATGGAGGAAATCGCGGCGGTGGCCAATCTCGAGATCCACTTCGTCGATTCCAGCGGCGTCATCAGCTGGGATTTTTTCGGCGACACGCCGGATTTCCCGTTCACCGATTGGAACTTCAGCACGACCACCGAGGAAGATTACAAGTGGCTGTGCGACTGCATCGCAGCAGAAGGCAAGGACATCTACGTTGCCGATTTTGCGGAGCAGGGCGCCTACAGCTGCCGCATCCTGGTGCCGGGCATGTCGGAGATCTATCCGGTCGAAGACCTCGAGTGGGAAAACAACAGCGTCGGCAACGATATCCGTCCCGCGCTGGTGCGCCTGCCGTCACTCACCGACGAGGAAGCAGCCGCGCTGCTGGCCGACCTGCAGACGTCGAACCTGAACGATGAACGGCCGCTGTGGGAGATTCTTGGCCTCGCGATTCCGGTCGGCACCACCTGGAAGGAATTGCGCGTCGGCGAACTCAAGACGCTGCTGGCGCTGGCCATCGGCGACGAGGAAGCGATCCGCGAAGGCTGCGACTGGATTCACCAGTATCGTCAGTTGAACCCGGCACGCCGGTTGGTCTACCGCTGCATCGAGAGCCTGCTGAACCTCGACGACGCCACCAACTTCCACCGCACCCTGACGCTGCTCTATGGCGCGGAAACGGTGCGTCAGGCGCAGGCGCTGCTGAACCGCAGCGAACGCTTCTTCGGTCTCTCCACGCTCGGCCCCGACATGGAAGGCAGCGCGATGCACCAGACGCTGCTGGCGGCCTATGACAAGTTGTTTGCCGGCTGATCAGGGCTGCGGCGCTGGCGGCGCCGGTTGCTTCGCCGCCCGTTCGGCCAGATAGCGCGCGGTCGAATCGCGCGCCACGGCGATCGAGCCGGTCATTTCGCCTCCCTGGTTGCGCACCATCGCAAAGCTCATGTCGACGTACAGCGGTTCGCCGTTTTTCTGCAGCGCCCGCGTGAGCCGCGACCCCTTGCCAGAAATCGTATCGCCGCGTTCGATCGCCTTGTTGTAGCCGTCCCAGTGCGCGCGCCGCATTTTTTCCGGGACGATGATGTCCACGCTCTGGCCGACTGCTTCTTCCGACGAGAAGCCGAAAATGGTCTCCGATGCGCGGTTCCACACGCGAATGATGCCCTCCAGGTCGGCAAAAATCACGGCCTCGTGCATGTGATCCAGGATGTCGCCGGCCACTGTATCGGCGCCGGCGCTGCGGGGTTGCGTCATTTCTTCACCTGCACGTGATGTTGGAGGTGGCAGTCTAGCAAATCCGGATTTGCTTGTGGCTTAAAGAACCCGTCTCGACAGGCAAGCGCGCCGCAGCCGGGCTTTCTTTTTCTGACCCGGACAAACGAAGCGACTCCGAAACTTATTCGTCGGTTCAAGGTCAACAGGGGACAACGTCCACGAGTGTCGGCAACCTTGCCGTGTACGGACTATCCACCGGCCCCCGACTGCGTGCTCATGAAATTTTCGGGACGGCCCAACGACGACCCGCGGATCATGCCGAACGTCAGTATCGATGATCGCATTCGCCAATACGACTGGGGTGGCACGCCCCTCGGGCCTTTCACGCAATGGCCCGAGCACTTGCGATCCGCAGTCGATCTGCTGCTGCAGACTCTGACGCCCGCGCTTCTGCTGCATGGACAGGAGCGCACCACTCTGTACAACGATGCCAGTGCGGCCCTGCTGGATGTGCTGCATCCCGGCATGCTGGGCGTACCGCTGTCACGCGGCTGGCCGGAGATGGCGGCCAATGCAGAGGCCGCGATCGACCTTGCGTTCGCCGGTACTGGCAATGTCATGAAGGTCGCCGAATTTACGTTCCCGCGCGGTGGTCAGGCGCAAACCGTCTGCCTTGAACTCTCGCTTGCGCCGATCCCGATGCGGAATGGCCTGCCGTTCGCCATTCTCGTGCTGATGCATGACGTGACAGGCAATCTGCGGCAGGAAAGCGTCTTGCGTCGCGATGCAGCAAAGTTCGAGGCGCTGTTCGAGCAGGCGCAAGTCGGCCTGTCTGAAGTCTCGCTCACCTGTGGATTCGTCAGGGTCAACAATGCGTTGTGCCGCATGCTCGGGCGACCGCGCGAGGTGCTG